>CAZUIA010000229.1:0-4647 GCA_964620835.1 uncultured Oscillospiraceae bacterium | reverse complement strand
ACTCGCAATAGCCAGCGGATGTGGGCCGCGTTGCGGCCAATGGAATGGAGGAACGAACGTGGACGCGATCGAGAGCAGAATTCTTCGGCGGATCGACGCAAAAAAGGACGAAATTCTTGCCTTTGCCAAGGACATCTACGAGCACCCGGAGCTTTCCGACGAGGAGTTTCGCACGGCGCAAAGGGTTTCGGAGGCGTTTTCGCGCATCGGCCTGACAGTCCGGACCGGCGTGTCGGGCACGGGCGTGCTCGGAAGGCTCCCCGGCGCTTTGGACAGGCGGCCGCGCGTCGCGCTCATCGGCGAGCTGGACGCCATCCGCTGCCCCGGCCACCCGGCCGCGGACCCGCAGACCGGCGCGGCGCACGCCTGCGGGCACCATGCCCAGCTCGCGGCGCTCTACGGCGCGGCCGTCGCCCTTTCAGACCCCGAGGTCATGGCCGCACTTTCGGGCGACGCGGTGTTCTTCGCCGTGCCCGCCGAGGAGCGAAACGGAGCAAAGCGCCGCATGATCGCCGAGGGGCTGTTTGACGACATCGACATCGCGGTGACGCACCACACGAACTACGCGCCCGGCCAGCCGGACCTGGTGCTCGGCAGCATGCGAAACAACGGCGTCACGCTCAAGCGCATCGTTTTTACGGGCCGCGCGGCGCACGCGGGCGGCGTGCCGCACGAGGGGATCAACGCGCTTTCGGCCGCGTCCATCGGCATGACGGCGATCGGCTACCTGCGAGAAACCTTCCGCGACGAGGACAGCGTGCGCGTGCACGGCATCGTCACCGAGGGCGGCGCGGCGCAAAACGTGGTACCGGGGCGCGTGGTGCTCGAATACGGCGTGCGCGCGAACAATACGGCCGCGCTTTTGGATGCCAGCGAAAAGGTGGACCGCGCCTTTTCGGCCGGCGCGCTGGCGATGGGCGCGAAGGTGGACATCCGCGAGCTGTTTCGCTACGCGCCCATGCGCTTTCGCGCGGCCACGGCCTTTCAGAAGGACATCGCGGCGCTGCTGCTTGCGCCCGAGCGCGTGTACGCGATAAAAGAGAGCGATTTTAACCCCGTGTCCACCGACGTGGGCGATTTGAGCGAAAAAATGCCAGTCGTGAACTTCACGACCGGCGGGTTTGCGGGGAATCTGCACAGCGCGGATTACCGGATGCTGGACGCGGACACGGCGCTGCTCTTGCCCGCGCGCGTGATGGCGCTCTCGGCGTACCGGCTGCTGCGGGACGGCGCGCGCGAGGCCGCGGCGCTCAGGTGACGGGTCAGGCGCAGCAGCGTGGGCCGGTTGCCCATATACGGGGCCAGGTCGGAAAGCCGGGGGATCCTGGCGCCGGGCACGCCGAGGTCCTCCATGCCCGCGGGCGCGCCCGCGCTTTGCAGCGCCTCGCACAGCGCCTGGCGGGGAGGAAGCTCCTCCACCGCGCGGCGAATGGCGTCCCATTGCCGCGCGACGGCCCGTTCGTCCACCTGTTCCAGACAGTCGGGCGTGTTTTCGCGCGCCAGCAGGTCGGACGCCCCCGCGAAATACTGCACGAACCAGCCCGGCGCGCTCGCACAAAGGGGCCTCAAAAGCGGAGCGATCTCGTCGATCTCGGCAATGTTATGGTATAGGTCGGCCGCCAGCACGGCGGACGCGCCCATCAGCTCGCCCTCCGGCATGTCGGGCGCGATGCCGAGCGGCCGCGCCTGAAGCCGCAAAAGCCACGAGAGGTGGCGCGCCGCGCTCAGCGCGGGGCGGGCGGACTGCATCATCTGCAGAACAAGGCCGGGCAGCAGCAGCGCGTACATGAGCTGCGCGATCGCGCCGCCCTCGCCCCGGGACACGCCGCCGGCGCAGCCCTGGGCCGCCACGGCGGACTGGCGCAAGAGCGCCTCGGCGGTAGGGCAGTCCGGCTCCCCGGCCAGGAGGTGGGCGATCTTCCAGTCGCACAGGGCGATGTGGTTTGAAAGGGCCATGCCGACGCCGCTTTTCGTCAGGCGGCCGGGCGCGCTTTTCAGCACGTCCACGTCCGCCAGCACCAGCACGGGCGCGGCGGCGGACCGCATCGCGCGCACGCCGTTTTCCACAAGGACGGAGAAGGGAGAGGCATACCCGTCGCAGCTGGCCGCCGTGGGGCAGGAGACGAACGCCGCGCCCAGCTTTTGCGCGCACAGGCGGGCGATGTCGTGCACCGTCCCCGCGCCCACGGCCACGAGCGTGCGCGTTTGCGCTTGAAGCCGGCCCAGCGCGTCGGCCACGCACCGCTCGCTCGCCTGAAGGCCGCCTGTGGGCAGGACGATCTCTTGGTCCACCTTGGGGCGCGAAAGAGACACGGCTCGGTAGGTGTTTTCGTCATAGACGGCCGCGATGGGGCGCAACAGCCCCAGCTCGTCCGCGACGTTTGCAAAAGCTTGCAAGCAGCCCGCCTCGATGAGGACGCGCCGCGTATCGATCCGATGGGTTTTTCCGCAGGCACAGACGCCGGCATACGCGTTGCAATCGATGATCATGCGCAAACCTCCTTTTGGGGTTTCGCCTATATTGTACGCAAAAACGGCAAAAAGTCCAGCCAAAATCGAAAAATTTAAAAGAAGAACGTAACTAAAATGGGCATAATTCGTAAATTTGGTATTTCTTTTGTTGACATTGACAGGGAAAAAGGGTAATCTATTGAAAACAGTGGACGAATTCGAAACAGGCGGCAAAACATGGAAAGCGGGACGAACATGCGAAAAAAAGACCGCAAGGCGTTCATTTTGCGGCGGTTGACGGAAAAATCGTCGGTGAGCGTTTCGGAGCTTGGCGAAGCGTTCGGGCTGTCCGGGGTGTCCGTGCGAAAGCTGCTGGACGAGATGGAGCGCGACGGCACCATCCGCCGCACCTGGGGCGGCGCGGTCGGCGCGAACGGGTCGCTGGGCGAGCCGTCGTTTGCGGAAAAGGAAGGGCGAAGCCTCAAAGAGAAGCAGGCCATCGCGCGCGCGGCGTATGACCTGATCAAGGATGGCGACGCGGTGTTTCTGGACAGCGGCACCACCACGGTGCACCTGGCGCGGCTGCTTGCGGCGGGCGAAAAGCGCAAGGTGCTCGTCTGCACGAACGCGCTGAGCGTGGCGGCGGAGCTGCAGCGGGCCGAGGACCTGCAAATTCTGCTCATCGGCGGCGAGTTTCGCCACCGCATCCTGTCCTGCACCGGCTCCATCGCCTGCGACGCGCTCAAGTCCCTTTTTTTTGACAAGGGCTTCATCACCGGCAACCACTTTTCGCTGGAGCGGGGCATCACCACGCCGAGCCTTGCCGAGGCGGAGGTTAAGCGCGCGGTGCTCGCCGCGTCCAAGGAGACGTTCGCGCTGATCGACTACAGCAAGTACGGCGGCGATTCGCTCTCCCTTATCGCGCCAATAAGCGGGGTCGGCACGCTGATCACCGATTGGCGCGCCCTGCCGGAAACGGTCCGGCGGCTGGAGGAAAGGGGCGTGCGCGTCTTGCTCGCCAAGCCGGAGGAGGTCATCGCGTGAAAACCGTCCACATCCTGGGGGATTCCACCGTGGAAAATGGGAGCGCGCCGTTTTTCGGCTGGGGCGGGCAGCTTGCGATGTTCCTGCCCGGGGGCTTTTGCGTGTACAACCGCGCCGTCAGCGGCCGCAGCACGAAAAGCTTCCTGGACGAGGGCCGGTTTGCGCCCGTGGAGCGGGCGATGAGGCCGGGCGACCTGCTGCTCGTGCAGTTCGGGCACAACGACGAAAAGCCCGACGAGGCGCGCCGCACCGACCCGGACACCACGTATCCGGGCAACCTCCTGCGCTTTGTAAGCGCCGCCCGGGGCAAGGGCGCGCTGCCGGTGCTGATCACCCCCGTCGCCCGCCGCCATTTTCAGCCGGACGGCAGCCTGCCCTATACGCACGGCGCGTACCCGGACGCGGTGCGCGCGCTGGCCGTGCGCGAGGGCGTCCCGCTGATCGACTTAAAGCGCATCACCCGGCAGTGGCTGCTTGCGCTCGGGCCGCGGGAGGCGGCGGCGTACTTCGTTCAGCTTTCGCCGGGCGAACACCCCGATCACCCGGACGGACTTTGCGACCTGACGCACTACAACCTGCGGGGCGCGAGGGCTGTGGCGGAGATGGTCGCCGGGGAAATGCGGCGGCTTGGGCTTGTCAAGGCGGAAATGGGATGAAGCCGATGGAGATATGTCATATTGTCGGCGCGGGCGAAAGGAGCGGGCTGGTTCCCCGTCCGGGGCCGAAAGACTGGGTGATCGCGGCGGACGGCGGGTACGCGCGCCTTCTTGCCCTGGGGGTCCCGGCCGATCTGGTGGTGGGCGACTTTGATTCGCTGCCCGAAAGGCCCGCGCACCCGCGCGTGGTCGCGCTGCCCAGGGAAAAGGACGAGACGGACATGCTGGCCGCGATCCGGCTGGGCCTTGAAAAGGGATACCGCACGTTTTACCTCTACGGCGGCACGGGCGGCCGGACGGATCACACGCTGGCCAACCTGCAGTGCCTGGCGCTTTTATCAAAGAGGGGAGCGCGGGGGTTTTTGTTCGGCGCAAGCGAGGTGATCACCGCCATCACGGACGGCGACATCGCCTGGGGCCCCGGCGGGCGCGGGACCGTATCGGTGTTCGCGCACGGCGGAACGGCCGAGGGCGTTTCGATCCGCGGGCTCAAGTA
>CAZUIA010000228.1:0-4692 GCA_964620835.1 uncultured Oscillospiraceae bacterium | reverse complement strand
CACAAAAGCAGTGCCGCGGGCTATCGTCCCGCGCAAAGCGTTTGTGTTCCCTAGGCTATGCCAGCAAGCGGAGGGCGTTCAATCGGTCTTAAAAGTCTCCGAAAGGCAACCCCTCCCCGTATGCCGCGGTTTTCAATGGAACGGTCCTTCCCAATAGATTCTAAGAATACGCGATGTTAGGTGCTGATCCGAATTGAAAGGCGCACAAAAGGCAAAACCTGACGCGATCTTCCGAGGAATCAGGAAAAGCGTGCTTGTGCGCACCAATATTTTCCTCTTTCTTCTCTTTTTGATCGGCTTTTTTTTGGTTTATGCGGCAAATTTTCACTTCAACATCCGTGCCCTGAAGAAGGACATTGAGGATGTCTCCACCCTAACGAACGAGGGCATCTCATATTGGATGGATTCTTTTGTGGCGCAGCCGGTCTGGGCATCGCACGCCATGGCGAACGACGCGCTTCTTGCGAGCCTTCTTTCCGAAGAGCCCGCGCAGCAGGAAGAGGACGCATACGCGGAAAAGCTTGCGGCTCACCTAAAGACCTATCAGGAAAAATACGGCTATCCCTGCGTTTTCGTGGTATCGGCCCAAACCGGCCGGTATTATCCCCACAGCGGGCCCAGCCGGGTCCTTTCCCCGGACGACGGGCACAGCGGCTGGTACTACGGCCTTTTGCGCAGCGGGGAGGCCTATGCGGTGAACGTTTTCACGTGCAGCCTGAGCGGGGACGCTCCTACCGTGCTCGTCAGCCGCAAGATCGTCGACACTTCCGGCGAAGTGATCGGCGTTGCGGGCGTCACGCTGCGGACGGAGTACATGCAAAAGCTGCTGGAAGGCTACGACGAGCGCTTCGGCACCCATTCCTACCTGCTCGACGAGCGCGGCGCCATCCAGTTCTCCCAGTGCGTTCAGGGAAGCCAGCCCTCGCACTTTTGGGACGATTTGGGCTATGCCGAGCACAAGGAGCGCATTCTTTCCGAAAAGACGCTTCCCCTCTCGTTTTGGACCCGAAGCGCCCAGCGGCAAAGCGATGTCTTTGTCGTCTCGCGGTACATCCCCTCCCTCACATGGCATTTGCTGGTGGAGACCAGCACCCAGGCCATTGAGCGCCAATTCCTCCTGCAGTTCTACCTTGGGCTGTTCGTATCGCTTGTTGTGATTGCGGTCGTCCTGCTGATCGTCAACAGGCTCATCCTTCGGTATAACGAGTGGCTTGTCAGGCTGACGGTATCGCAGGAGCTGGAATACCAGCAGCTTTTGCACAAGGCCACGGAGGGTCTTTACGAAAGCGTCTTTGAATTTGATATCACGCACAACCGTGCGGGCGGGGACAGCACCAAGCAGTTTTTTGAAAGCCTCGGCCTTCACGCCGATACCCCGTATGAGGAAGCGCTGAAGGCGATCGCGCAAAAGCAGGTGAAGGAGGAGTTCCGGCAGGGGTATCAGGACATTTTTTCGGTGGACAATGTGCTCAAGTCCTACCGAAACGGGCTGTCCGAGCTGTATTACGACCTGCAGGTGACGATGGACGGAACGAATTATTACTGGCTCAGGATCCGGGCCAGGATATTCTACTGGGCGTCCGACCGGTCGGTGCGCATGATCACGTACCGCCAGAATATCGACGAGGAAAAAAAGCGGGAAGAGCGCATGCTTCAATTGGCCCGGCTTGATTCGCTGACCGGCCTGTATAACAAAGCGTCCACCGAAAAATCCATCAACGATCTGTTGAGCCGTCCCTCGCAGCCGGACGCGATCCATGCGTTTTTGATGATCGACATCGACGCGTTCAAGGAGGTCAACGACTCCTTCGGGCACGCTGCAGGCGACGAGGTGATCAAGGAACTGGGCAATACGCTGAAAAGCAGCTTTCGAACGACGGATATTTGCGGGCGGATCGGCGGGGATGAGTTTGTCGTCTTTTTGCAGAGCATCCCAAGCCGCGAATGGCTCGACGGCCAGGCCAGGGAGCTGATCGGGCGGCTGCGCAAGGACGTGTACGCGGACGGGGAGACCCGCGCCATTTCCGTCAGCATCGGCATCGCGCTGTATCCCGAGGAGGGCGAGGACTTTGCCGCGCTGTACAAAAAAGCGGACGAGGCGCTTTACCTTTCCAAAAAACAGGGGAAGAACCGATACAGCCTTTTCGGCAAGTGACGCGGCGGATGGCCCGCCCATATTAATGGAAACTATCAGGCGCAAAACGGCCGTTCAGACCTTGCCCGTATCAAAGGGATCGTCCGCGCGTATTTTCCGCGCGGACGATCCCTTTTACGCCACGGTGCAAAGCTCACCCCTCAGCCCATGCCCCGCGCGCCCTCCGAAAGCGCGTTAAGCAGCGCCTGGTCCGCGTCCGGGGCAAACGGCGACGTTTCCGCCTCGTAGCCGCCCGCCCGCATCGCGCGTTCGGTCGGCAGGTAGCCGATGTAGCCGCCCGCATACCCGACGGGGAACACCGTCAGGTTTTTCGGCAGCCTTTCCTTGAGCGCCAGCCCCACCTCGCAGAACAGCTCCACCGGGAACGTGACCAGCAGCGCGCCGTCTACGCGCAGCAGGTAGGAATCCGCCTCCTGCGCGGCGCGGCGGCCCACGGCGTGCAGGTTCACGCGCAGGGACTGGGCGTAGATCTGCTTGATCCGCGCCTTTCGCTTTTCCTCCTCGGGTGCGTCCCCGGAAAGAAAGCGTTCATACGCCTCAACGGTTTCGGCCAGCTCCGCGTCCGAGGGCGCGCCGCGGCGGAGCGGATAGGCGACCGTCACCCGCCGGCACGCAAGCGGCGCGTCCGCCCGGGTGGAAATGCCCTGAAGCGCGGCGCACGCCTTTTCAAAAAGGATCCCGGCCATGCGCTCGGCCGTTTCAAACGAGCGAAACGCCATGGGTTCGCCCAGCGCGCTGGCGTCGCTGGAATAGCCGATGTTGATGTCCCCGGCCGCGCCGTTTGTAAACAGGGTGAGCGCGCCCGGGTAGCGCTCGGCCAGTTTTGTGTACAGATACCCCGGGTAATCGGCGGACACCGTGTAGCTGTTCCCGTCCAAAATGGTGCAGTGGCAGGCGTAGTTGAGCAGGATGGCCCGCACGGCGCCCGACTCGTCCTCCACCTTCAGCACCGAAAGCGCCGGGTCCGTCACGTCGCTGTCCGGCCGGCGGTTCTTGCCGACCTCCGGCGCGCTGACCGCGCCAGCGCCCGCGCGCGCCGGGAAGAGGTTCCCCGCCGCCTCGACGGCAGCCTCCACCGCCTTTTCGCATACCGTTTCAAACCAAATCGGATCAAAGCCCGTTTCCTCGCCCCGCCCCTCAATCGTGATGGGCGCGGAATGCGTGTGCGTGACGGACACCAGCACGTTTGCCGCGCCGGTCGCCTTTTTGATCCTGTCCGAAAGGCTCCGCGCATCCGGAAGCGACAGCTCGCAAAGGTCCAGGCTCAACACCAGGGCCTTGATGCCGCTGTTTTCCAGATAGAGCGCCTTCACAAACAGCGGGTCGTGCACCGCGCCGTCCGTCGCCTTGCCGCGCCGGGCGGCATAGCCCATCAGGTACACCGGGCCGGCCGGGGTAATGTCGCGAAACGCCGTACCACAGCGAAGCATCAGGCCATCTCCTCACCGCGCAGGAATATTTTCTCAATGCGCACGTCCTCGTCAAACAGCAGGATGTCGGCATCTTTTCCGGGCGCGAGCGAACCCTTGTGCGAAAACACGCCGATCTCGCGCGCGGGCGTCGCCGACGCCATCTTCACCGCCTCAAACATCGGCACTTCCGGCAGGCGGGCCATCGTCCGCACCAGGCGGTCCGTCGTGGCGACGCTGCCCGCAAAGCACGTGCGGTCGGGCATTTTCGCCACGTCGTCCTCGATGACGATCCATGAATGGATGGATTCGTCGTAGATCTCGCCGGACACATCCGTCAGCCCGGCGGCGCTGATGCCGTCGGTGATCAGGCAGATGCGGTCCGGCCCCTTGATCTTGTAGATCAGGCGCAGCAGGCTGTCGGGCAGGTGCTTGCCGTCCGCGATGACCTCCACGGTCATGCCGTCCAGCAGGTACGCGGCCTCGAGGATGCCCGCGTGCCGGTAGGCCTTTACGCGCTTGACCATGGAGCACATGGAGTACAGGTGGGTCACGCACGTGTAGCCGCGCTCATAGGCTGACAGCGCCTCGCCCATCTCCAGCGCGCCTGGAAGCTCCGGCGCGGCGGCCCACCTGAGCACGCACGGGAACTCCTCCACGATGGACAGGTATTCGGCCGGATCCGGGTCGCGCAGGAATTCCGGCGCCTGCGCCCCACGCATGCTGTCGGCAAAGTACGGCCCTTCCAGGTGGATGCCCGGGATGAACGGGCCCTTGCCCGGGTCAGCCATCGCCGCCGTGATCGCGCCCATGGCCTTTTTGAACGTGTCCGGCGCGGCGGTGGAGAGCGTGGGCACGATCGTCGTCGTGCCGTGGCTTAGGTGCATCCGGCAGCAGCCGCGCACCTTTTCCGCGTCCCCGCTCATGAAATCGAATCCGCCGCCGCCGTGCACGTGGATGTCCACAAAGCCTGGCGACACGTACAGGCCGCCGGCGTCCACCACCGTTTCATCGGGCAGCGGGGTCCGCCCCGGCCCGTACACGCCGGTGATCACGCCGTCCTCAAGCGAAACCGAACCGCCCGGGATCTCGCGCGTCTGCGTGAGCACGCGGCCGTTGGTGATCAGC
>CAZUIA010000227.1:0-4702 GCA_964620835.1 uncultured Oscillospiraceae bacterium | reverse complement strand
GTTCGGACAGCCACCGGGCGACCAGCCTTTGCGGCTTTTCCCTGCGCGCCGCCTGTCCGTAGCGGCGCACCTGGTCTGCCAAAAGCGGCAGCGCTCCGGCTTCCTCCGCGCCCCCCTCAAGCACCTTGCACAGCGAAGCGAGCGTCTTTCCCGCCTTCCGGTATCGCTGGAGCACCGCCCGAACCCGCGCCTCCCCGCACCCAGCAATCTCCGCAAGGCAGGTCCGCAGGGATACCGCATCGCCGGGGTTTAGCAACAGCCGAAAGAATGCCAGCAGCTTTGCGGTTTCGGGGTGCGTAAGAAACGCGTCCCGTCCCGACACCACATAGGGGATCCCCTCCTTGGTCAGGCATTCCTCTAGCAGGGCTGCCTGGCGGTTGAGGCGGTACAGGACGGCGATGTCCGAAAACCCCCACACCTTTTCACGCGGCGAAGCGGCGCCGCTTTTCAGCATGTCGATGCCGCCCACCGCGCGGCCGATTTCCTTGGCGACAAACAGGGCTTCCGAAAAGGCGCTGCCCGCGTCCACAAACCGGACCTTCGCGCCGCTTCCCCTTTGCGCGTCAAGGCCCGGAGCTTTCCGGCCCGCAACGATCGGGGCCGAGGCGGCCAGGATCTCGGCGGTGGAGCGGTAGTTGCGCGTGAGCGCGACCTCCGCAAGGCCGGGAAAATCAGCCCTGAGCCGCGAAAAGCACTGAGCGGTCGAGCCGCGAAAGCCGTAGATGGACTGGTCCGGATCGCCGATGACGAACACGCTTTGGCTGTGCTTGGCCCACTTTTGCAAAAGGCGGTATTGCACCGGGTTCATATCCTGAAACTCATCCACCAGCAGGTGATCAAAGCGCGCGCCGGGCGCTTCCGTTTCCAGCGCCCGCAAGAGGATGTCGTCATAGTCCATCGCGCCGTATTCCGCAAGGCGGGCGCAATAGGCCGCGTACACGCCCTCCGGCAAGGCCGGGGACGCGGAGGCGCCGCACTTGAAAAGCGAGATTTCCCGCAGCGCTTCCCGCGCGGGCAGCTTAAGCCCCAGCTCCCCGAGCACCTCCTTTGCGACGCTCCCGGCGGCCGCGTCGTCCAGGACGGCGATCTCCCCGCCCCGCTGTCTGAGCAGGTCCAGGCAAATCGCGTGGAAGGTGCCGATGCGCATCGCTTTCACGGTCTGCACATCGTCCCACTGCCGCGAAAGGCGGTTTCGCATTTCCCTGGCGGCCTTGTTGGTGAACGTGACGGCGGTGATGGCGGCGGGGGACGCGCCGAGATGCCGGACCAGGTAGCTGATTCGCGCCACGAGGGTCTTGGTTTTCCCGGTGCCCGGCCCCGCGATGACGGCGGTCACGGGCGCGCGGGAAAAGGCCGCGGCCCGCTGCTCCGGGTTCAGGCCGTCCCCCTCTTCCGCCCGTACGGAGGACGCTCCGTTCTCCTTCGCGGCAGGGGGCGGAGGCACGGCCGCCTCCTTCGCGGGCGCTTTCTTTGGAGCGGGCGCCGCCTTGCGTGCCGGTTCCCCCAGGAAAAGCCGGATCTGGCCGGAAGCCTCGGCGATTTCATCCGGGCCCAGTATCCGGACCTTGCCATATTCGCCGTCGTATCCCGGGGATACGTCCACCTTGCCCTCGCGCAGCCTTCGGATGCCCTCGGCCATCGCGGGGCCGGCGGCGCGCGCGATCTCCTCAACCGGCGCTTTTCGCAGGATATCAAGCTCGGGCCCCAGCTCGCGCAGCAGGCGGGTGTACAGCGCCTTGCCCTTGGCGCTGGCCGCGGAAAGCCCGGTGGACGCGGCGATCACCTCTGGCAAGGGGATCAGGCTTTCATAGCGCGGCGCCTTGGGCGGGACGAACCCCTCCGCCCGGTCGGCCAACGCCTCCACGCGGTGCAGCACGCCGACGGTGATCCTGCCGCCGCATACGGGGCACACGCCCTTTGCGGCGAGGGTCTGCGCAGGGCTTTGGCATACGCCGCAATTCCGATGGCCGTCGAAATGGTATTTGCCCTCCTCGGGGAAGAATTCCAGCGTACCGCGAAACGCGCCGCTGTCCTTGTCCGCAAGCGCGCTTGCGATGTGCGCGTACGAAAGCTCTGTTTCAAACAGGTTGGCCTCCCGCGCCAGGTTTCCGGGCGAGTGGGCGTCGGAGTTGGACACGAGCGCAAAGCGGTCCAGTGCCGAAAGCCGCCAGTTCATTGCCGGGTCGGACGAAAGGCCCGTCTCCAGGGCGTGGATGTGCGGGGTCAAGTCCTCAAAGCACGCTTCGATCTCGTCAAAGCCCGAGTACGCACCGAACAGCGAAAAGTGCGGCGTCCAGATATGCGCGGGGATGAACACGGCGTTGGGGCAGGTTTCCAGCGTGATTTGAAGCAGCGCCTTGCTGTCCAGCCCCAGGATGGGCCGGCCGTCGGAATGCAGGTTGCCGATGGTCTCCAGCCGGCGGGACAGGGCGTCGGCCTTGTCAAGGTCCGGCAAAAGGATCAGGTTGTGGACCTTGCGCACCTTGCCGTCTTTCTTGTAGATGGAGCTGATCTCGCCGGTGACCATAAAACGGACAGGCTCGTGCGCGCCGGCGGTCCCGCTGTCCATGCGGCGTTCCTTTTTCAACACGTACAGTCCGTCATCGGTCGGGATGAGCTTTTCCCTCAATTCCGCCCGCCACGCGGCGTGGGTAAAATCGCCCGTGCCGATCAGGGCAAGGCCCTTTCGCCGGGCCCACAGGTCCAAGAATTCCGGCACGCATTCCTTGCTGGTGGCCCTGGAGTATTTGGAGTGCACATGAAAATCCGCAATGAACATGCCGTATCTCCCCCGCTTCATGGTTCCTTTAGTATACGACAGAATCGGCGCTTAGGGAAGATTGGGGAATTTTTCCGCTTGGCGTGGCGCACGGATGCGGGCGCGCCCGAAACCCGGCGGGACGCAAATAGAATACCAAGCACAAATCATATCGAAACCGGCCCGCCCGGGAATGAAATATGGAATTTAAGACAAAAAATATGCAATTTTCTGTTGACACCCGAATATGAAAATGCTATGGTGGAACCAAAGAAAATTCCCTTCGGCGGCGGAAAAGACACGTAGAGGCGGGAATGATCAATGGACAAGAAAATCGACGCGAAACAGGCTGCGGCGCTGATCAGGGACGGGATGACCGTTATGGTTGGCGGTTTTTTTGCCCTGGGCACCCCGAAGCGGCTCATCGACGCGCTGCTGGAAGGCGGCGCAAAGGATTTGACGATCATCTCAAACGACGCGGGCACGCCGGATCTTGGCGTGGGCAAATTGATTGCCGCACACAGGGTCAAAAGGCTGATCGCCTCCCACATCGGCAAAAACCCCCTGGCACGGCAACTGATGGAAGAAGGGCAGATGGACATTTCGCTGGTGCCCCAGGGCACGCTGGCCGAGCGGATACGGGCCGCGGGCGCGGGGCTTGGCGGCGTGCTGACGCCGACCGGCATTGGCACCGAGGTGGCAAAGGGAAAGGACATCGTCGTCGTGGACGGGAAGGAATATCTGCTGGAAAAGCCGATCCATGCCGACGCCGCGCTCGTGTGCGGCTCCGTCGTGGATGAAAGCGGCAATATTTTCTACCGGGGCGCGACGCGCAACTTCTGCCCCCTCATGGCGACCGCCGCGAAGCTGGTCATCGCGGGCGCGGAGGAGATCGTGCCCATCGGCGCCATTGCCCCGGAAAACATCGTCACGCCGGGGATCTTCGTGGACTACATCGTCGGGGGTGAGCAGGTATGAACGCGATCGGCGAAAAGGAAAGAATCGCGATGCGCGTCGCCAGGGAGTTTCAGGACGGCGACGTCGTCAACCTGGGCATCGGCACACCGACCCTGGCGGCCGATTACATCCCCGGGAACATACGCGTCACGCTCCAGTCGGAAAACGGCATCCTGGGCATGGGCCCGGCGGCGGACGGGACGAACCTGAACAAGACCATCATCAATGCCGGCGGTGAGTACGTCACCGTCCGTGCCGGCGCGTGCTTCTTTGACAGCGCCCTGTCCTTTGCCATCATCCGCGGCGGCCATCTGGATATCGCCGTATTGGGCGCGCTTGAGGTTGATGAAAGGGGGAACCTGGCCAGCCACGCGATTCCTGGGAAAATGATGGCCGGCATGGGCGGCGCGATGGATCTTGTCGTCGGCGCGCGGCGCGTCCTCGTCGCCATGACCCACACGGCCAAGGGCGGCGCGCCGAAGATCATGAAAAAGCTGACGCTTCCGGCTACCGCCATCGGCAAGGTCAGCCTGATCGTGACGGAGATGGCGGTCATCGAGGTTACGTGCGAAGGTCTGGCGCTCAGGGAAATCGCCGAGGGCCTCGCCTTGGAGCAGGTGCGGGACGCGACCGAGGCCACGCTCTTGATCGGCGACAATCTGAAGATTTTCTAAGGAGGCATGGCGAAAATGCGGGTGGCGATTTTGGGGTGCGGCGCGATGGGCACGGTCATGGGCGCCTATCTGGCGGACAGGGGGCTTTCAGTCGAACTGATCGACAACTATCAGGCGCATGTGGACGCGATGCGCGAAAAGGGCGCGAAGGTCGTAGGGCGTCCGCAACGCGACGAGGACCAGACGTTTCGGCCCGATCCGCCGCAGCGCTTCGGCCCATGCGCTCCCTGCCGAAAGCGAATACGTCCCAGCGACGACGACGGGGGCATCTCCGACGGCGGCGACGACGCGGTCGACGTCATCGGATGTCGGC
>CAZUIA010000226.1:0-4714 GCA_964620835.1 uncultured Oscillospiraceae bacterium | reverse complement strand
CTGGGCTTTGAGGGCGGCCTGATGGCGCTGAACGACCGGCTGAAGCTGCGGTCCATGGTCGTGGCCGAGCGCGGCGTGCGCGCCTATGTCGCCAGCGAGGAATGCGCCATCCGCGCCATCGAGCCGGAGCTCGACCGCATTTGGTCGCCCAAGGGCGGCGAGCCGGTCATCTTTACGCTGGAAGGAGGCGCGCGCGATGGCCATTGATTTCCTGTATCCGCCCTATGAGGTCGTCCGCAACGAAGCGCGGTGCATTCAGTGCCGCGTGTGCGAAAACCAGTGCGCCAATCAGGTGCACAGCTATGACGCGCAGGCACAGCGCATGGAGGCGAACGAAGCAAAGTGCGTCAACTGCCACCGCTGCGTGGCCCTGTGCCCCACGCGCGCGCTGAAGATCGTCAAATCTCCGCACACGTTTGTGGAAAATGCCAACTGGCAGGCGGACACCATTGCGGACCTGTACCGGCAGGCCGGCTCCGGCGGGGTGCTGCTGTCCTCCATGGGCAACCCGCGCAACCTGCCGGTGTACTGGGACCGCCTGCTGCTCAACGCCTCGCAGGTGACCAACCCCTCGATCGATCCGTTGCGGGAGCCCATGGAGACGCGCACGTATTTGGGCGCAAAGGTGGATTCCATTGAGCGCGACGCCCAGGGCCGCCTGATGAACAACCTGCCCGTGCAGATCGAGCAGCTACAACGCGCATGAATCGCTGGCCAGGGCGGCCAAGGCGCTGGGCACCTGCTACAACACCGGCGAGGGCGGGCTGCCCGAGGATTTCTATCCGTACGGCGCGCATACGATCGTGCAGGTTGCGTCCGGGCGCTTTGGCGTATCGAAGGACTATCTGGAGGCCGGCGCGGCCATTGAGATCAAAATGGGGCAGGGGGCCAAGCCGGGCATCGGCGGACATCTACCGGGCGCGAAGATTGTCGGCGACGTGTCCCGCACGCGCATGATCCCGGAAGGCTCGGACGCCATCTCGCCCGCGCCGCACCACGACATCTACTCCATCGAGGACCTGCGCCAGCTCGTATATTCCCTCAAGGAAGCCACGGCGTACAAAAAGCCGGTCATCGTCAAGATCGCGGCCGTGCACAACGTCGCGGCCATTGCCAGCGGCATCGCCAGAAGCGGTGCGGACATCATTGCGGTCGACGGCTTTCGCGGCGGCACGGGCGCGGCGCCCACGCGCATCCGCGACAACGTGGGCATCCCCATCGAGCTGGCGCTGGCGGCCGTGGACGAGCGGCTGCGGCAGGAAGGCATCCGAAACCGCGTCTCCCTGATCGCGGGCGGGTCCATCCGCTCCAGCGCGGATGTGGTGAAGGCCATCGCGCTGGGCGCGGACGCCGTGTACATCGGCACGGCCGCGATGCTGGCGCTGGGGTGTCACCTGTGCCGCACCTGCCACGCGGGCCTTTGCAACTGGGGCATCGCCACGCAGCGGCCGGAGCTGACCAAGCGGCTGAACCCGGAAATCGGCGCGCAGCGGCTGGTCAACCTGATTGGCGCGTGGGGCCACGAGATCAAGGAGATGATGGGCGGCATGGGCATCAACTCCATCGAGGCCCTGCGCGGCAACCGCCTGATGCTGCGCGGCGTGGGGCTGAGCGAGAAGGAGCTTACGATCCTGGGCGTCAAGCACGCGGGGGAATGAGGTGAAAGGATGAAGCGTGTATACGTCAACGAGCAGTGGTGCCTGGGGTGCCATTTGTGCGAATACCATTGCGCACTGGCGGGCGAGGGCGACGGCGATATGGCTAAGGCGCTCAAGGGCAAGCGCATCCGGCCGAACATTCGCGTGGAGGAGCGCGGCGATGTGTGCTTTGCCGTGTCGTGCCGCCACTGCGCGCGGCCGCTGTGCGTGAAAAGCTGCATCTCCGGCGCGCTGTCGGTGCAGGAGGGCGTCGTGACGATCGATTCCGGCCGCTGCGTGGGCTGCTTTACCTGTGTGCTCGTCTGCCCCTACGGCGCGGTGGTCCCCGGCGAGGGCACGGCGGTGCGCAAGTGCGACCTGTGTATCGCGCGCACGGGCGGCATACCGGCCTGCGTCGCGGGCTGCCCCAACAAGGCCATCGTCTTTGAAGAGAGGGATGCGTAATGCTGCGGTATCTGATCATCGGCAACGCGATCGCGGCCACGGGCTGCATCGAGGGCATCCGCGCGCACGATGCGGACGGCGAGATCACCGCGGTCGGAGAGGAATCCCGCCCCGCCTATGCCCGCCCGCTGATTTCCTATCTGCTGGAGGGCAAGGCAAAGCTGGCGCATATGGGCTACCGCCCCGAGGATTTCTACGAGCGGCAGCGGGTGCAAACCCTCTGCAGCACACGGGCAACGCGGATCGATCCGCAGGTGCACACCGTCGCCTTGGACGACGGCAGGGCGCTTCCGTATGACCGGCTGATGCTGACCACCGGCTCGCGGCCTATCCTGCCGGCTATTCCGGGGCTTGAAAGCGTGAAAAGCCGCCACACCTTCTACACGCTGGACGACGCGCTGGCTCTGCAATCCTCGCTCGCGGCGGACAGCCGCGTGCTGATCGTCGGCGCGGGCCTGATCGGCTTGAAATGCGCCGAAGGAGTCCACGGGCGGGCCGGCAGGATTGCGGTGGCGGACAGGGCGGAGCAGATTCTCCCCAGCGTGCTGGATGCGGGCGCAGCGGCGCGGATGCAGGCGCACCTGGAAAAGCACGGCATCGATTTCTTTCTGGGCGCGACGGTGACGGGCTTTGACAAGGGCATCGCCGCGCTTTCCACCGGCGCGGAAATCCCCTTTGACATCCTGGTGCTGGCGGTGGGCGTCATGCCGGAGACCACGCTGGCGCGCCAGGCGGGCATCGCGGTGGACAGGGGCCTCCTGGTCGACGAAAGCGGCCGGACGTCCTTACCGGATATCTTCGCGGCGGGCGACTGCGCGCAAGGGCCGGATATGCTCCTGGGCACACGGCGCGTGCTGGCGCTGCTCCCTAACGCCTACCAGCAGGCGTATGCGGCGGGCGCCACCATGGCGGGTCATGACCAGGCGTTCGGCACCGCCCTTTCAATGAACGCCATAGGCCTTCTGGGCCTGCACGCGCTGACGGCGGGCATCTACGAGGGGGAGACGTACGAGGCCGTGTCCGACGCGCAGTACAAAAAGCTGTTCCTGCGGGACGACCGCCTGGTCGGCTTCATCCTCGTGGGCGATGTGGACCGCGCGGGCATCTACACCGCGCTGATTCGCGACCGGGTGCCGCTGTCCGGGATTGACTTTGAGCTGATCGCCGCGCGGCCGCAGCTGATGGCGTTTTCCCGCGCGCAGCGCGCGCAGAAGATGGGAGGGGTTCCGGTATGACGATTGATGCCAGGGAGATGGATTTTCAGGCCCTGGGCAGGGCGGTCAGGGGCTGCGCGGACCGCAGGCTGACCATCGAAAACTGCGGGGGTCAGCGGTTCATCGCCAGCGGTCTTGGCGAAAAGGAGATCGATCTGTACGGCGTACCGGGCAACGCACTGGGCGCGTACCTGAACGGCGCGGTGATCATTGTGCACGGCAACGCGCAGGACGCGGTCGGCGACACGATGAACGCGGGTGAGATCATCATCCACGGCTCGGCCGGCGACGCGCCGGGCTACGCCCTTCGCGGCGGCCGCATTCTCATCCGCGACAACGCGGGCTACCGCGCCGGCATCCACATGAAGGCCTACAAGGACCGCGTGCCGGTGATGGTCATCGGCAAAAGCGCGGGCAGCTTCCTGGGCGAATACCAGGCGGGGGGCAGGATCATCGTGCTGCCTTGGCTGCGAGGGCCGAAGCGTGGTGGGCAATTTCTGCGGCACAGGCATGCACGGCGGCACCATGTTCCTGCGCACAAAGACCCTGCCGCCGCAGCTTCCGCCGCAGGTGGTGGCGCGCCCGGCCACTGAAGTGGAAAAGGAGACGGTCCGCATGGATGTGGAGGCGTACTGCCGCCGCTTTGGCGGCGATGCGGCTTTGATCTTGCGGGATGATTTTCTGATGCTGTCGCCCAATACGAACAGTCCCTACAAAAAGCACTACGTGCACAATTGACCGGGCACCCCGTCCCCGGAAACCCCGGATGGAGGCCCGATTTGCCGGGCCCCTGACGAAAGCCCCGTTTCATTCGTGGAGGAAACGGGGCTTTTGCCATTCCAACCTACCGGTCGCTATGGCATGGCGATCGAAACGGAAGCTCCCCCCTGCGCCTTAGCGCGTCCTGGCGCGGCCCGGCGATGGGAGTTCCTTGCGCCAGCGCGAGCATCGGCGAATCTTTCCCTTCACTGAACAAAATGCGTTCCCTTCCGGCGAATGCTCAAGCATTGGGCGCATACCACCCCTTTGTCCCTTGCATTTTCAGTTTAGGCATGCGGTATTTTACTTCTGGTCATTTACGTTTATTTTCCCAATCGATATGATGACGATAGTTCCACATGGTCAGGACTGTGCAAAGTGCACAATCGACGCGGGGCGGGGGAAGGCTATGAGCGAAAGCATTCTGGAGATGCGGGGCATTTCCAAAATTTTTCCCGGGGTCAAGGCGCTGGACAACGTGCAGTTTACGCTGCGCCCGGGCGAGATCCACGCCCTGGTGGGGGAAAACGGCGCGGGCAAGTCCACCTTCATCAAGGTGCTGGCGGGCGTTCACCAGCCCGACGGCGGCGAAATCATCCTAAACGGCGATAAGATCGTCATGCGCGACCCCATCGTGGC
>CAZUIA010000225.1:0-4799 GCA_964620835.1 uncultured Oscillospiraceae bacterium | reverse complement strand
TCCCGTTGACAAACCGCAGTTTGTCAACGGTTTGAGCCCGCCGTCAATTGGAAGCCGGGCTCTTTTCAGCATCAAACGAAAACCCCCGTTTCAAGCGGGGGCCGGCTTCGGCTGATTTGGACGCGGCGCCGTTTGTACCGCCGGTTTGGGGAGAATGCCGGAACGAAAAACCTGATTGCACGCAAAGCCGCGAGAGGAATTCGCCGTGCAAGGAGTTGACCAAAATGCGGCGGCGCCACGCGAAGCGGAGCCGAAAGCCTGCCCGCGCAAAGAAACCGCTCGCGTGACGCAATTCCGTTTGGGTTTCGCGTCACAATTCATCCATATGGGGAATGGATGGCGACGCCCCCACCCGGGAGACGGCGATGGCCGCCGCGCGGGCCGCGCGGCGCAGGGCCTCCTCGGGCGGGGCGGCCTGCATCCATGCCGCCAGAAAGTAGCCGGTAAAGGTATCGCCCGCGGCGGTGGTATCCACCGCTTCCACCGGTACCGCGTCCACCTGCAGGCGGGCGTTTTTGTCCGCATACATCGCGCCCTTTTCGCCAAGGGTCAGCACGAAGGCTGCCCCAGGATACCGTGTGCGCAGCGCATCGATCATTCGCGCCGGCACCGTTTGGCCTGACAGCGCTTCCCCCTCGATCTCGTTGAGCAGGAACAGATCCACCAGATCAAGCGGCGCAGCCCGCAGACCATCGGAAATGGGCGACGGGTTCAGCGCAATGCGCAGGCCCCGGCGATGCGCGGATTCGATCAGGTAGGCCAGCTCATTCACCTCGTTTTGCAAAAGCACCCAGTCTCCCGCCGCCTGCGCGCCGTACACCTCGTCGATCCAGTCCCTGTCCAGACACGCGTTTGCCCCGCTGAACAGCACGATGCAGTTGTTGCCCGCCCGGTCCACCTGGATGATCGCCTGGCCGCTGGGCACATCAACCCGGCGGACAAAGCGCGTATCCACGCCGTTTTGCAAAAGCCAATCACGCATTCCTTCCCCGTCGGGGCCGATACACCCCGCATGGCATACGCGGGCGCCCGCACGCGCCAGGGCAACGGACTGATTCAGCCCCTTGCCCCCCAGATGCTTTGCATACCCATGCGAATGAATGGTTTCCCCAGGGCGCGCAATGTGGCTGACCTGATACACATGGTCCATGTTCAACGAGCCAAAACAGAGAATTCTCATACAAACCTCCCCTTTTGTAAGCCAAAGCAAGGATACGGATCCATTAAAAAACGAAGCGAAAGCTTTCCGTCCGCCGCTACGTTGAGCAAGAGCGAATCCCCCCGTCCATCCATCCTATTATACAGAGGGTTGTCAAGCGGTTGATAGACGCGCTTTCCTTTCAGCGCTTTGGCAGCGAAGGCTTTCGCGTTTGCGCAAGCGAAAGGCCCGCACTTTGCCGCGGGCTGTTCCCGGGAAGTGATCGATCGTGGCGCCGTAACGCCCGGATGAGCCCCTGCCGAACCGATTGAACGGATACCGCTTCTTGCGGCGCATCCGTTCGCGGCATGCGGCCAAGGCCTTCACGGCGGACGGTCCTCCCACGGCGTGGGTGAAAAGCGTTTTCCCTTTCGCTCCCCGTCTGCGCCTATCCGGCAAAAAAATAATCCAGACGCCCTTGACAAACCGGTCTGACGGGCATATCATAAAACATACCACTTTCCTATGTTTAGTATGATAAGGAGAGAGCGCACATGAACGTAGCCAAAAGCATCACCGATCTGGTGGGCAAGACCCCTCTGCTGGAGCTGACGAACTATGAACGGGACCAGAAGCTGTCCGCTACCTTGCTTGGAAAGCTGGAATACTACAACCCCGCCGGCAGCGTGAAGGACCGTATCGCCAAATCCATGATCGAGGACGCCGAGGCGAAGGGCCTGCTGTCCGAAAACTCGGTCATCATTGAGCCGACCAGCGGGAATACGGGCATCGGCCTAGCGGCCGTGGCCGCCGCCCACGGGTACAGGCTGATTCTGACGATGCCGGAAACGATGAGCGTGGAGCGCCGGAACCTGCTGAAGGCGTACGGCGCGGAGCTGGTGCTGACCGAGGGCGCGAAGGGCATGAAGGGCGCGATTGCCAAGGCCCAGGAGTTGGCGGCCGAAACGCCGGGCAGCTTCATCCCCGGGCAGTTCGCGAATCCGGCAAACCCGGCCGTCCACGAGGCGACCACCGGCCCGGAAATCTGGCAGGATACGGGCGGAAAGGTGGACATCTTTGTGGCCGGCATCGGCACGGGCGGTACGATCACGGGCGCGGGCGCATACCTGCGCCGGCAAAAGCCGGATGTTAAAATCATCGCGGTGGAGCCGGCCTCCTCCGCGGTGCTTTCCACCGGCGTTGCCGGCCTGCACAAGATTCAGGGCATCGGCGCGGGCTTTGTCCCGGAGGTGCTCAACACGGGGATCTATGATGAGATCGTAACGGTCACAAATGAGGACGCCTTCGCGACGGGGCGCACGCTGGCCAGAATCGAAGGCCTGCTGGTGGGCATTTCTTCGGGCGCGGCGGTTTGGGCGGCGGCGCAGCTTGCCAAGCGCCCTGAAAATCAAGGAAAAACCATCGTGGTGATTTTGCCCGATACCGGGGAGCGGTATCTTTCCACCCCCATGTTTTCAGAATAAACAAACCGCGAAGGAGAGGAGGCGTTCGCCTCCTCCCCCTGACATGCGTCAAATGTAGTATTCGTCCGCATCCGCCCGGCCTTCGTCCAGAATATCCTGCAGGGTGATGCCTTCCAGGTATTCGGAGATGACCCTGTCGAGGCCTTGCCAGATGGGCAGCGTCTTGCAAAAGCCGCTTCGCCCGCACGGGTTGTTCGGATACGCGTCCAGACACTCCACAGGGGACAGGCTTCCCTCGGTCAGCCGCAGAACTTCTGCAACCGTATAGTGGCGCGGCTCCCTGGCGAGCATATAGCCGCCCTGATACCCGCGGTTTGCGCGCAGGAAATCGGCGCGGTTGAGCAGGGTGACGATTTGCTCCAGGTATTTCTTGGAAATCTCCTGCCGCTTCGCGATATCCTTCAGCGCCACATACCCGTCGTCCTTACGCTCAGCCAGATCCACGAGCATGCGCAGGGCATATCTTCCCTTCGTCGATATCTTCATAGCCCCTCCGCCCCTTTTCCTTTATACCAATATACCATAGGTTTCCTATGGTTTCAAGCCGTCAAGGCGCGGCCGTATGCCCGGAGTTCCCAGCGCCGCACGGCCGGGCATTCGGATTGACAAAAAAACTCGCCATGCTATACTTATGCAAGACCGTAACGCATCCAAAGCGGCGGGAGATTTCTTCGTTCGGCAAGGGGCCGGCAAGGGAAAGATGGGCTGTGGGGGCGCGTTTCAGCTTGGAGTGTTTTTCGGGAGAGTGACCGAATGGATGATCATTGTATAAAGATTCCCCAGATGCTCTTGATCGGTTCCACGGCGCGCAACTGTGGAAAAACCACGCTCGCCGCGCAATGCGTTCGGAAGTTCAGCGCGAGTCTGCCCGTCATAGGGCTGAAGGTAACCAGCATGGACAAGAAGGACGGCGGCTGCCCCCATGGCGGGCAGGGATGCGGCGCGTGCGCCGGCGTACAGGGGCATTTTGATTTGGTCAAAGAGCATGACGCGGCCGCGCGCAAGGATACGTCGAGCCTTTTGTCCGCGGGGTGCCAAAGCGTATACTGGCTCAGGACGCTGAGGTCCCATATCAAAGAGGGCATCGCGCATTTTCTGCCCCTTATCCCGCAAAACGCGCTGATTCTCTGCGAGTCCAACAGCCTGCGCCGCGCCGTGGAGCCGGGCGTTTTCATGATGCTACGCGGCATGCAGGGCTCCCCGGTCAAGGAATCCGCGCGCAGTGTGCTGGAAAAAGCGGACGTCGTCGTCGCGTATGAGCCCGACCACCCTTTTGCTGCGCTTCTTGCAGGCCTGCGGGTCGTCCCCGACGGCGCTTCCGTTCGCGTTTTATACGAGGAGCCTTGCTTGCGCTGACAAGGGTTTTCGCGGCGTCAATATATCAAAAGGTGCCCGCATGCGCCGGCAAAGATGTCGGATCAGGAAATGGGGGTGCAGACAATGGAAGCGCAAGCCGCTTTCTCTTTGGCCTATTTGCCGATGAAGATTTCATTGCTGTCCATGGAAACCGCCGTGCTGCCGGCCTATCTCGGCTCGGTGCTGCGCGGCGTCCTCGGACAAGCTTTGCGCCGCGATCCCGGCGCATTGGCCTATCTGTATACCCGCCGAGCGGCGGGCGGCAGCCGGCAAGACGGCGTCCATCCGTATGTGATCGTCCCTCCGCCCATGCATCCGACCACGTACCATGCGGGCGAAGAGCTGTGCTTTGAGCTGTATCTGTTGGGCGACGCCGCGCGCTATTGCTCGCCCGTCGTCCACGCGCTGCGCGGCATGCAGCCGTTTGGGCTGGGGGCTTTTAGATGCTCCTTTTCTCTTATGAAGGTGACGCACAGCCTGGACCAGCGCGTGATCTGGCAGGACGGTGTTTTCCATGAAATCGCGGCGCAAAGCGCAGCTTTGCCGTACCGAAGCCTGCAAAACATCCGGCAGGTGCTCCTTCGCACGCGCACCCCGCTTCGTATCCGCCGCGACGGTGTGCTGCTGGAAAGGGTTGATTTTCCAACCATCATCCGCAATATCACGCGCCGGATGGAGGCGATTGCGGCGCAGTACGGGGGCTTTGTGGACCAAAAGGAAGTGGAACGCATTCAGGCGCTATCGGCAGAGATTTCCGTTGTCCAGAATCATTTGGAGATGAGGCGCCTTGCGCGCTATTCCTCCAGGCTGGGCGAAAAAAT
>CAZUIA010000224.1:0-4817 GCA_964620835.1 uncultured Oscillospiraceae bacterium | reverse complement strand
CCGGCTTGCGCCTACGGAATCTGCGCAAATCCACCGTACAGGCCGCTGGATTTGATTTGAGCGAGAGGGTTCGCGGACCCTCCCGAGCTCTCCCGGGGCTTTGTCAGCAATCTGAGCGAAACACCGTGCCCTTCCCGGCCAGCGCGCGGCTGGCGCCGCGTACATCAACCGCGTGGCTTCCCCGCTAAGCGCATGCGCGCGGGCATGAACGCGTTTCTCCAGGATGGTGCCGGCTGCGAGGCACGGCCCAGGTAAAGGAAAGCCGGGCCTGTGCAAAGCCCCGCGAGCGAAGGCATGCCGCGCGTCCCCTGTCACCATCTGTTGGCAACCTTTTCGGCAAAGCCCATCAGGCTCTCCAGCTCAATCGCGCGGCCGTCGTCCAGCACCGCGCGGCCGGTAAAGCGGCCAAACACCTGGTGCTGGTTGCTGGCGATCAGGCCGACGCTCATCTTGGCCGCCCGGTCGATCACGGGCATGAAGCAAAGCGCCAAGCGGCCCTCGTCGTCCGAAATTTCCCAGGGGCGCATCAAGTCGTCCCGCCCGTCCGATTGGGGGATGTCAAAGCGTACCCGGGAGAGCTTATGGGCCTTTCCATCATAAAAAAGCATGTTTTCGCTGGCCGCGCTGGTGTCGCCAAACCCATACCCCAGATTGAACCCGAACGGGACTCCGCCGACGAGCGCGGAACAGCTGCTCCAATACCAGGTGTTTCGGTACGTCCACACCCCGCGCCCCCAGTCGAGCGTGCCAAAGGCGCAAGACGGGTCAAAGCGGTAGACCTGTTGGCCCAGGCGCACCGTGCCTTTCGCGCGCAGGCAGTTGATCTTCTGGTTGTAATAAAAGGCCTTCGGGCGCCCGGGAAACGGCGTGGCGATGACCATGGAATCGGGCGGCTCGTCCGCCAGGCGGATTTCGCCGTCGATTGCCTCGCCGCCATCAAAGGCGTCCATGTGGAAGCGCAAAACACGCTCGGCGCCTTCCTTTGAAAAGGACAGGCCGTATCCCTTGCCGCGCACCGCCACGTCGCCCACCTTGGACGAGGCGGGCAGGCCCGTCCGGCCCATCGGAAAGACGCGCATCCTGCTGACGGTCTTTTCAAACGGCACGGTGAAGTCCAGCAGCGAAACGCTGTCAAGCCCCATGTACCCATTGTCCGCGATGGTGAGCGCCACCGCGTGCGTATCCGTCAGAACCAGATAATAATCCCATTCCTTCAGCCGGATGGGGTGGGCGCGGACCGCGTCGCGCCGGTATGCGAGCAGTGGTTCGGTGGCGTAGCCGGGCTCGGCCAGCCGCCCGCTTTCGTCAAGCAGCGGGCCGGGCTTTTCAATGCGGTGCTGCATGGTGTTTCCCCCTCACACGAAATTCGCCTCGCGCGAAAGCTGCCCGGCGATTTGCGCATCGGCCGGACAAAACGAAAACCGCAACAGGTCTTTGGGGGAAACCCAGCGGATTTCGGCATGCTCGCGGCATTCGGGCTCGCCGGATGCCAGGGCGCACCGAAAAAACGCGAGCGCAAGCGGACCGCTTTCGCCCGGATGTTCCGCGCGCGCATACGCCTGCCCCACGGCGAGCTCGACGCCCAGCTCCTCCCGGCATTCGCGCGCCAGGCATTCGGCCGCGCTCTCTCCCCCCTCGCGCTTGCCGCCCGGAAACTCCCAAAGGCCCGCGCAGGACCCGCCGGACCGGCGGCAGATCAGCACCAGCCCGTCCCGCTCGATGATGGCGGCCGATACCTCGGTCATGTCCTTCTCCCCGTACGCTTTGTGTGCCCGGCAGAGGCGGCGGCCCTCTTTGGAACCCCTTCGCGCCGCGTCTTTCCGGCCTTCAGCCAGCATAGCATAATTGTCCGTTTGCCGCAACTGGCGGTTTACATGCCAATGACGAATATGGTATAGTATCACTGTATTAACAAACAGGAGGTAAACACATATGCGCGTCGCCCAAAGATGCCTCGCCCTTGTTTTATCCCTTTTCCTCCTTGCACAATCCGCCGTTGGGCTGGCGGAGGACACGGGGGTCCAATCCATCAGCGACGCCTTTGCTTCCGGCCGCGAGGTTTCTTTCCGGGCCAAGGCCGATTGGGCTGGTTTGCCCCTGTTGGATGAAGAAACGAACAGCCTGCTCGCCTCGCTCCTTGGTGCGATGGAGTTCACCGGTTCCTATGGCGCGGCGCAGGATGGATCGACAAGCTACGTGAACTTTGATCTGCTCATGCAGGGTCAAAGCGCGCTGCCGTTCCAAATGGTGACCGACACGGCGGGCGTTTATTATGTTTCCCCGATCTATGCCGGCCCCCTCGCGGTCGAGGTTGAAAAGCTGCCGGTGATTTTTCACAATTTCGGCGCGTTCCTGGAGGCCCAGATGCCGGACGCCGAGGGCTCGGTCGTGGAGATGTTTGACATGTACGGCGCGATGATGGGCAGCCTTCAGGCCGGCGAGATGCCCGAGATGCCCCTGCTGGACGGGGCCGATGAGATCCTCGCCGCTTTGGACATCGAGCCGATCCTCGCCGCGCTGGATTCGTGGTCGCAAACCGCGCTCACCGCCGAGCCATACGAGGGCGAGATCATTTCCGTGCTGGGCGTGGAAACCGGCACCGCCAACGTTTACGAGATCACCAAGGAGGAACTGGTGGCGCTGGCGAACGAGCTGGTTCCGCTCCTTAAAGGCAACACGGCGTTCTGGGAGGCGCTTTTGCAAAGCGACCTGACGGGCGCGACGGTGAAAGAAGCCGAGGCTGATCTCGACGACATGATCGCCGAGGTGCAGGCGGAGCTGGAGCAGCTCCCGGCCAACATGGAAAGCAACATGCCGGACGGCCTGGTGATGCGCTATCTCGAGTGCCTGGACGTCACCGGCAAACACACTTTGAGCGAGGTGGAATTCTACATCCCCGCCGCATCGGAGGAGGAAGAGGATTTCACGCTGTACCTGGAATGGCTGGAGGACGGCACGTCGTTTTACCTCTACGGCGCTGAAAACGGCGACGGGTTTTCGCTGCTGCTCATGGAGGAGCCCACGGAAACCGCTTCGCAGGACGGCCAGACCGTGACGGACGACTATTTCGGCGGCGCGCTGAGCGTCTATGAGGACGACGAAATCACGACGGAAATTCTGCTCTCCGTCGCCAAGCAGCTGACGGAAAAGCAGGGCGAACGCGTAAACGACTGGATGTTTACGGTCAGCCTGTCCGACGGCCTGGAGGAATACGGCCTGGAAATCGCCTCCACCAACACCACCACGTATGACGGGCAGGACGCGGCGAGCGAGACGACCATCGATGTGAGCCTGCTTGCCGGGGAAGAGACGATGCCCATCCTTACCATCGCCGCGGAGGCTGTGTCCGGCGAACCGAAAGGCCCCGCTTTTGATGTGGAAGCCATGCAGGGCGATTTCATCCGCCTGGGCGATATGACCGAGGAGGAATTCATCACCTGGATGACGGTGGATGAGACGAACGCCGTCATGCAGCTCGCCATGCGGATCATGAGCCTGCTGCCCCAGGATATCGCCAGCCTGCTGATGGGCACCCCCACCGAGGTCCCGCAGAACTGATTGAAAAACGGCGAAAAAGCCGGGACGGTCCAAAGCCGCCCCGGCTTTTATCGGCCGCGCCCGCCCGCCAGGCAGACTTAAGAGGTCGAAAAAGCGAAGCGGGCCAAGAACGCAATGCGTAGGAAAAGAGGAATGCGCGATGGGCATCATCACCCTTAAAAACGATCGCCTGACGGTCCTGGTCGAATCCTTCGGCGCGGAACTGCAGAGCGTCAAGGACGAAAAGGGCGTGGAAAGGCTGTGGCAGAGCCATGGCGGTTTTTGGAACAAGCACGCGCCCGTGCTGTTTCCCTTCGCCGGGAGCCTCAAGGGCGACGCCTACCGGATGGACGGCCGGCTGTACGGCATCCAGAAGCACGGGTTTGCCCGCGAGCGGGAATTCGCGGTCGAGCGGCAGGACGGCGCCTCCGTCACGCTGCTGCTTTCGGGCGAGGCGGCGCGGCACGAGGGGTACCCGTTTCAGTTTGCGTTTCGCGTTCGCTTCTGGTTGGAAGAAAACGCCGTGCACGCCGCGTATGAAACGGAAAACCTGGGCAACGGCCCGCTCTGGTTCGCGGTGGGCGCCCACGAGGCGTACGCCTGCCCGGAAGGGTATGCAAACTACGAGCTTTGGTTCCCACAGCCCAAAACCCTGGCGCGCAGCGTGCTGGAAGGCCCGCTGCTCACCGGAGGGACGGAGATCGTGGCGGAAAACCGCCAAGCGCTTCCGATCCGGGACGCGCTATTTGCAAACGATACGCTCGTGCTCGCGGGCCTTGGGTCGCGCAGCGTTACCCTGAAAAGCCCGCTGCACGGCCGCAGCGTGCGCGTGGATTTTGACGGGTTTGACAACCTGCTGATCTGGACGCAGATCGGCGCGCCGTTTGTGTGCATCGAACCGTGGACCAACCTGCCCGATTTCGTGGACACCGACCAGGACATCGCCAAGAAGCCCGGGCTTACCTGGCTCAAGAGCGGGGAGAAGCGGGCGTTTGTCCACACCATGACGTTTGAAGGGTAAAACGACGTTTGAGGGGCAGGAAAGGGGCCGAGGGTTTCGGCCCTCAAACCGTTGATAAACTGCGGTTTGTCAACGGGAGGAAAGGATTCGGCCTGAAATCCTGCGGGATTTCCGGGCGGCCGAAGGCAGAACGCCCCGTCAAACGCTTCGCGTTCGCCTCTGGAATCTGCGCAAATCCACCGTACATGCCGCTGGATTTGATTAGAGTCGAGAGGGTTTGCGAACCCTCTCGAGCTCTCCCGGGGCTTTGTCAACAGTC
>CAZUIA010000223.1:0-4821 GCA_964620835.1 uncultured Oscillospiraceae bacterium | reverse complement strand
GCTTGCTGCGGTCCTTCTTCAGGCGCTTTCTCGGCCGGCTCTTGGCTTCCTCGATTGCCCGGACAGATTTCCTGCGCCGTGCCGGACCGAATTGATACCCGATGGCCGCGATCATCGGCATGATTAGGGCAAGCGCCGGGGAGATCCGGTCAAACAGCAGGGACTGGGCATCGCTCATCTCGCCCAAAAGTCCCACGTACGGGAACAGCACGAAGCGAACGCCCACGCGCAGATAGTCCGTCAGCGCCGCGGCGGGCTGGGGCTGCTGCAGGTAGGCGAGCGCGCCGCCGATTTCCTCCCGGGGCAAATACGCGCCAAGCCAGCCCGGCAGGTCCTGCAGCGTATATTCGTACGGCCGGGCGGTGACGGCGACGTACGCCGCGATGAGCACGACCGGCAGCGCCGAAAGCAGCGCGGACCATACGCCCTTCATCCGGCTGTACCGCTTCGCCTGCTCGGCGCCCGACGGCCGGTAGGTCCCCTTTTTCGCCAGCCGCTCGAGCGTTTCGCCCATGGCGCAGTCCTTCTCGCCCCGGTACGATCCGTCCATGAACATCAAAGCCCCCGCCGCAACCACCAGCAGCCCCACGACCGGGATGCGGACCGCCGCGCCGGCGCCCATGATCGCCGGAACAAACATGAACCCGAAGAAGCCAAACGCGATCTGATACCCAAGGATCCTGAGCGCCGTGCGGAGAATTTCCCCCGCGCGCGTTCTGCGCATGATCGATTCCTCCCT
The DNA here is from genome assembly GCA_964620835.1 of uncultured Oscillospiraceae bacterium. Lineage (GTDB taxonomy): Bacteria > Bacillota > Clostridia > Christensenellales > Aristaeellaceae > Avichristensenella. The sequence goes on along the minus strand of CAZUIA010000223.1, from coordinate 4,082 downwards.
TACAAAACAAAAAGCCCTCTTTGCGTGCAAAGCGCGCGCACCGGCACGTCGTGCGCCCGTACGCATAGCCTGTCCATAACCTGCGCTTCAAACGCGACGCCGCAGGTCATTCCCCGGTAGTCGGCCAAAAAGCGGTCGTAATACCCCGCGCCCTGGCCCAGCCGGTTGCCCGATCGGTCAAAGAGCAGGCCCGGGACGAGGATGAGGTCAATCTCATCCTTTGGCACCGTCCCCGCGCCCGGCCCCGGCTCCGGGATGCCGTACCGGCTTTGAGAAAGGCTCGAAAGGTCGCGCACGCGCAGGGCCTCCATCCTGCCGCGCGCGTAACACCGCGGCAGCAAAAGCCTTTTTTGACGCCCCAGAATTTCCGCAAGCAGCGGCCACGTTTCCACCTCCGCCCCCACGGAGGCATACGCCATCACGGTCCGCGCGCGCCCAAACGCGCCCCACGAGAGCACGCAATCGCAAATCCGCCGCGACCACTCCGCGCGCTCCCGGTCGCTGAACGCTTCCCGAAGCCTGCGCGCCTCGTCCCGCGTCATCATCGGTAGATCCTTGGCACCCGGGCCGTGGGCGAGAGGACGATCTCATAGTCGATCATGCCGCACCAGGTCCCGATCTCGCGCGCGGTGATGCGCTCCCGCCCCTGCGCCCCGAGCAACACCACCTCGTCGCCCGCGCGGGCGCCGTCGATGCCCGTCACATCCAGCATACACTGGTCCATGCACACCCGGCCGATCACCGGCGCGCTCTGCCCGCGCACCAGCGCGCGGCCGCGCCCACCGATGGCGCGGTGGTACCCGTCCGCGTACCCGACCGGCAGCGTCATCACGCGCGTGGGACGCCGCGCGGTGAAGATGCGGCCATAGCTGACCGTCTCGCCCGGCTCGACGTCCTTGACGTGCACCGCGCGCGTCACCCAGCGCATGGCGTCCGAAAGGCCGTCGCCCGCCCCGTCCGGCAGGTCCGGTGCCACGTACAGGGCGATGCCCGCGCGCACCAGGTCATAGTGTGCCTCGGGCACGCGCAAAATCGCCGCGCTGTTGGCGGCGTGCACGGTCAGATCGGGCCGCAGGGCTTTGAGCGCGCTGACCAGGCTTACAAAGCGCGCATTCTGCTCCCGCGCAAACCCAAGGTCCTCGCCGTCGGAGGTGGCAAAGTGCGTGAACACGCCCGAAAGCCGAACATGATCTGACGCAAGCGCCGCCTCGGCCACGGCGCGCGCCTCCGCTTCGCTTCGCACGCCGATACGGCCCATGCCCGTGTCGACCTTCAGGTGCACGTCGACCGCCGTGCCCTCGCGCGCGGCTGCTTCCTCAAGCCAGCGTACCGTTTCCACGTCAAACACCGTCTGGATGAGGCCGTACGCGGCCACGGCCTGCGCGCCCTCCCGGGCGATGCCGCCCAGCACCAGGACGGGCGCGGAGATGCCCGATTGGCGAAGCTGCACGCCTTCCTCGACAAGCGCGACGGCCAGGCACTCCGCGCCGTTTTGCAGCGCCGTCTCCGCAACGGGCACGGCCCCGTGGCCATAGGCGTCGGCCTTCACCACGGCCATGAGCTTTGTCGTCTGGGGAATGCGGCCGCGCAAAATCCGGACGTTTCGCGCGACCGCCTGCAGGTCGATTTCCAGCCGTGTCGGCCGATACGATGCGTTCACAGCGTGCGCACCTGCTCCTGCGTGATGAGGGAAACGCCGCTTGCCTTGAGCACCTTGGCCGCGCGGTCCAGCTCCTCCACGCGGAAGATGAGCAGCGCGTTGCTGCCGGCGGTGCGGACGAACGAATACAGGTATTCGATGGAGATGTTCGCGTCCGTCAGCGCGCGCACGGCGGACGCCATGCCGCCGGGCTTGTCGGGCACGGAGACGGCCAGCACCTCGGTCACGCGGGCGGTGTAGCCCGCGTCCTGGATGGCCTTGGCGGCGCGCTCGTAGTCGCACACGATGCAGCGCAGGATGCCGAAGTTGGTCGTATCGGCGATCGACAGGGCGACCAGGTCGATGCCCTCTTTCGCCAGCAGCTCCGCAAACTCAGCCAGCTTGCCCGGCTGGTTTTCGATAAACACAGAAATCTGTTGCACGTACACGAAAGCCCCTCCTTCTCAGTCCTTCTTGCGCTCGTCCAGGACGCGCTTGGCCTTCCCCTCGCTGCGCGGGATGCTGCCCGGGGGCGTCAGGCGGATCGTCGCGTGCAGCCCCAGCACCGACGCGATATCCGAAGCCATCCGCTTTTCGATCTCCTCCACGCCGCGCACGGTGTCGCTCATCAGCTGCGGCGTCATCTCCACGCGGATCTCCAGCGTGTCCATGTTGTTCTTCGTGCCGACCACCATCAAAAAGTGCGGGGAAACGCCCGGCAGGGTGGCCAGTACACCTTCCACCTGCGAGGGGAACACGTTCACGCCGCGGATGATCAACATGTCGTCCGTGCGGCCGACAAGCTTTCGCATGCGCACGTGCGTGCGGCCGCACTCGCACGGAGAGGGGTCCAGCGTCGTCAGGTCGTGGGTGCGGTAGCGCAAAAGCGGCAGGCCCTCCTTGGTCAGCGTCGTGAACACCAGCTCGCCCTGGCTTCCGTAGGGCAGCGGCGCGCCGGTGTCCGGGTCCAGGATCTCGGGCACAAAGTGGTCCTCCCAGATGTGCATGCCCCTTTGGCACGCACATTCCATGGACACGCCCGGCCCCATGATCTCGCTGAGGCCATAGATATCCTGCGCCGAGATGCCCAGCAGCGTTTCAAGCTTCGTGCGCGTGCCCTCGGTCCAAGGCTCGGCGCCGAACACGCCCGATTGAAGCCTGAACTTCGACAGCGGAAGACCCATCTCCTGTATGGTTTCCCCGATCACCATCGCGTAGGACGGCGTGCAGGCGATGGTGGTGGAGCCGAAGTCCTCCATGAGCATGACCTGCTTTTGCGTGTTGCCGCCGGACATCGGGATGACCGACGCGCCGATGCGCTCGGCGCCGTAGTGCGCTCCGAGGCCGCCCGTAAAGAGGCCGTAGCCGTAGGCGACCTGCACCACGGAGTCCCGCGTCACGCCCGCGCAGGACAGGGACCTTGCCATCAGCTCGGCCCACATGTCGATGTCGCCGGCCGTATAGCCGACCACCGTGGGTTTGCCCGTGGTGCCGCTGGACGCGTGGATGCGCACGATCTGGCTTTGCGGCACCGCGAACAGGCCGAACGGATAGTTGTCCCTTAGGTCCGTCTTTTCCGTGAACGGCAGCTTCCCTAAATCATCTACGCCGCGGATGTCCCCCGGCGTGACGCCGGCTTCCTGCATCTTGGCCCGGTAAAACGGCACGTTCGCGTACACGCGCTTGACCAGCGTGGCAAGCCTTTGGTCCTGCAGCGCGCGAATCTGATCGCGCGGCATGCACTCGGCCGTCTTATCCCAGATGATGTGCCGCTTTTCCATGCTCGGCCGCCTCCCATCCGGCGAGGAACGCCCGCCGGTTTTCTTCGATCGTCTTTTCCGGCACGCACGCGGCGACCGCCGTGAGCCAGTCCTCCTGCTTTAGGTCCGTCCCGTGGGCAAACGCGCCGAGCAGCACGATGTTGACCGCGCGCTGCGCGCCGGACGCGCGCGCGATGGACAGCGCGTCAAGCGCAAGCAGCTTCCCGGCCTTTTGCATGGCGTTCAAAAGGCCGTCCGGGTATTCCGCCGCGCCGGTCAGCACCGGCATGGGCGCGATTTGCTGCGTGTTCACGATGACCGTCCCGCCCGGCTTCAGGTAGGAAAGCGCGCGCGCCGCCTCCATCAGCTCAAAGGCGATGATCGCGTCGGCGGTTCCTTCCTCGATGAGCGGGCTTTGGACGCTTTCGCCGATGCGCACGTGCGTGATGACGTCCCCGCCGCGCTGGCTCATGCCGTGCACCTCCGAGACCTTCACGTCCGCGCCCTCGTCCATGGCAAGGCGCCCCATCACGCGGCTGGCAAGCAAAATGCCCTGGCCGCCGACGCCGACGATGATCACATCCATCCTCATGCCGTCACACCCCCTTTGATGCGGGAAAACGGGCAAAGCGACGCGCAAAGCCCGCAGCCGACGCAAAGCGACGCGTCGATTTGCGCGCCCG
>CAZUIA010000222.1:0-4915 GCA_964620835.1 uncultured Oscillospiraceae bacterium | reverse complement strand
CCCCAGGGCGAGTGGGGATCGATGTGCTCCCGCACGAGCGCCACGTCCTGCACGGCAATGTCGCACCCCACCTCCTCCAGCACCTCGCGGATCACCGCTTCTTCCAGCGTTTCCCCCTTCTCCTGCCCGCCTCCCGGCAGAATATAGAAGCACTCCTCCTGGCCTTTGCCCATCCGGCATTTTGTGAAAAGCAGCTTGCCGTTTTCAATCAGAATCGCCTTCACGCTGTTTCGGATTTCGCTCATGTTCACCCCCGGGCATCGCCCTTTTATCCTTGGCTACTGTTCAGCCGCGCTCTTGCCCGCCAACGCGCCGGTGGAAAACGCGATTTGCAGGTTATACCCGCCGGTGTGCGCGTCCACATCCAGCAGCTCGCCGGCGAAATACAGCCCCGGACGCAGCTTTGACCGCATCGTCTTGGGGTCCACCTCTTTGACATCCACCCCGCCGCGCGTGATGATCGCCTCGGCCAGGGGTCGAAAGCCCGCGATGGGCAGGGGGATGGCCTTCAGCCCTTCGGCCAGCATCCGCCGCTCCTGACGCGTGAGCTGCCCCGCCGGCTTGTCCGGGTTTAGGCCGCAAAGGGCCGGGACCTGTTCCGCCAGGCTGGCGGGCACCAGCCGCGGCAGGAGCGACCCCAGCCGCTTGCGCGGATCTTCGTCCAGGTCGCGCTGAATGCGCTTCTCCAGCTGCTCCAGCGTCAGGCCCGGCTTCATGTCCAGGCGCACGTCGAGCGCGGAAAGGTCGTCGTCCAGAACATGGCTGCTCATCGACAGCACCAGCGGCCCGGAGATGCCAAAGTGTGTGAACAGCATCTCGCCCAGCTCGTCAAAGCGCGCCTTCTTTCCCACCGCGGCGCTCAGCCGCACGTTTTTCAGGGACAGTCCCTGCAGCGAGCGCGGCCAGTCGTCCTTCGTCACCAGCGGGATGAGCGAGGGGCGCGGCGGATGCACCATATGCCCGATTTCCCGCGCGAACGCGTACCCATCGCCCGTCGATCCCGTGACCGGGTAGGACGCGCCGCCGGTCGCGACCACCACGGCCCCCTTCTCCAGCAGCGGAAGAAGCGATGGAACGCGGCAGTTCAGCCGCACCTCGACCCCCGCCTCACGCAGCATATGCTCCAGCGCGCGCGTCACATCGCTGGACTTGTCGCTGAGCGGAAACACGCGGCCGCCCCGCTCCACCTTCGTCGGACAGCCGCCGCTTTCCAGCAGCGCTCGAAGCGCCGACGCGCTTAGAAACGCGAACGCCGCGTGCAAAAAGCGCGGGTTTCGCGGGATGTGCTCCATCGGGTTTTCGGCCGTGTTGGTCACGTTGCAGCGGCCCTTGCCGGTAATGTAGAGCTTTTTGCCCAGCTTCTCGTTTCGCTCCAGCAGCGTAACCTTCGCGCCCGCGCGCGCGGCAAAAAGGGCCGCGGCCATGCCAGCCGGGCCCCCGCCAATCACCGTGACGACTGCGTTCATGTGCGCTCCCGCTCCAGGTAGATGTGGTTTTGCTGCCAGATCTGCTCCAGCTGCTCAAAGTGCTGCGCCAGTTCCTCCTTGCGGCGCTGGCCCACGGCGACGATCAGCGCGTTGATCAGCGAAAGCGGCGCGGCGAGCGAATCGACGAAGGACGCCATGTCCGTCCTGGCGGTCAGGCATTCGGTCGAAGCCTCCATCAAGGGCGACATCGGCCCGTCCGTAATGCCGATCACCTGCGCCCCGCGCGACTTGGCAAAGCTCATCGCGTCGAGCGTGCGGGTCGAGTAGCGCGGGAAGCTGATGCCGATCAAAACGTCCCGCTCATTGACGCGGGAGATCTGCTCCATCACATCGATCACGCCGGCGGAGGCCACGTGCACGTTTTCAAACACAAAGTGGAGGTAATACCCGAAAAACTGCGCGAGCGGCGCGGCGGACCGCACGCCCATCACATAGATCGACCGCGCGCTGACGATCCGGTCCACCACGTTTTCAAACTTTCGGGCGTCGATCTCCTCGATGGTCGAGCGGATGTTGTGCATGTCCGCCTTCAAAACCGTTTGCAGAATCTGCGACTGGTTCATGTCCGAGGTCATCTCAAACCGCTGCACGGCCGTCAGCCGGTGCCGCACCAGCTCCTGCAGCGCGTTTTGAAGCTGCGGATACCCCTCGTACCCAAGCGCCGACGCGAAACGCACCACCGTCGATTCGCTGACGCCGACACGCTCGCCCAGGCTGGAAGCCGTCATGAACACCGCTTTTTCGTAGTGCTGCATGATGTATTCGGCGATCTTTCGGTGTCCCTTGCTCAGCCTTCTGCCCGTCTGGTTCAGCCTTCGGATCAAATCCTGCATATCCTGCATTCGATCATTCCTCTACTGGTAAATCCTGACTGTATTTTACACGATTGAAAGAAAAAATGCAACATCCTTTCTCAATCCTGCAAAAGATGCAGGCAGGCGTCTCGCAAGGTCCAGTCCCACGTCAGCGCGGTCAGGGTCGCGTAGCCCTGCATGAGCCGGTCTAGGTCTCCGCCGGACAGGCAGCCCTCCTCCACGATGTCCCCGGACAGCCAATACGCCGTGCGACCGCGCGTGTGCGGCATGCGGTCGTATGTGTCGGTGTAGCGCATGGGGGTCATCGGCGCCTCGATGAGGCCGCGGATGGCTTCGGGCTCACAATCGGGTATGTTTACGTTCAGCACCGAGGGCATGGGCAGCGGATGCGAGAGCAGCCGGCGCGCGAGCAGCACGGCATGCCGCGCCGCGCACGCGTACCGCGCCGCGTCCGGCCGCTTGGCCGACACCGCGATGGCGGGCAAGCCCTCAAACGCCGCCTCCATCGCCGCGCCGACGGTGCCGGAGTAATGCACGTCCGTGCCCACATTCCAGCCGTTGTTCACGCCCGAAACGACGAGTTCGGGCGTGCCCTCGCACAGCTCGCGCAGCGCGAGCTTTACGCAGTCCGCCGGCATGCCGTCCGCCTTCCAGACGGAAAGGGGCGCGCCCTCCGGCGCGTCCGGCCACTGGACCTTTGACGCGACCATCGGCCGGTTGATCGTAAGGCTGTGCGAGGCGGCGCTTCGTTCCTGGTCGGGCGCGCAGACGCTGACGCGCCAGCCGTCCGCCAAAAAGGCGTCGGCCAGCGCGCGCAGGCCCGGCGCGAACACGCCGTCGTCGTTGCTTACCAAGACATGGGCTTTCACGCCAGCACCTTCAGCTTGATCTCGGGAATCAGCGTGCCGTCCTGCTTGGCCTTTCTGTACTCAAAGTACTTCATGGCCACCTGGGGGAACAGCGCGTAGGAGAGCACGTCCTCCTCCTGCTGCATCCAGTCTTTGATTTCGGCCCGGTATTTATCCATCTCCGGCGCGATGTCGTCGGCCGGCCGGCCGGTGATGATCTTCTCGCCGCCGATGATCTTCCTGCGCACTTCCTCGTTCACCGGGGCGGGAAGCTGGCCGTACTCGCCGCGCATGAGGCCCTTGGATTCCTTGGTGACCATCTTGTACCTTTCGCCGCCCAGCACGTTCATCACAGCCTGCGTGCCGACGATCTGGCTGGTGGGCGTGACCAGCGGCGGGAAGCCGAAGTCCTCGCGCACGCGCGGCACCTCGGCCAGCACGTCATAGAACTTGTTGGAAGCGTTCGCCTGCTTGAGCTGGCTGATCAGGTTGGAGAGCATGCCGCCGGGCACCTGGTACAGGAGCGTGTTCACGTCCACGCTCAGCACGCGGGGATCCAGGAAGCCGTCCTTGGTCAGGCGCTCGCTGACCTTGCGGAAATATTCCGCCGCCTTGCTGAGCATTTCCAGGTTCACGCCGGTGTCATACTGCGTGCCCCGAAGCGTGGCGACCAGCGCCTCGGTCGCGGGCTGGCTGGTACCGTTGGCCATCGGCGACAGCGCCGTGTCCACGATGTCCGCGCCCGCCTCGATGGCCTTCATATAGGTCATGTCGCCGGTGCCGGTCGTGTTGTGCGTGTGCACGTGGATCGGCAGCTTCGTCGCGGCCTTGAGCTTTTTGACGAGGCTGTAGGCGGCATAGGGCAGCAGCAGGTTCGCCATGTCCTTGATGCAGATGGTGTCCGCGCCCATGTCCTCGATGCGCTTGGCCAGGTCCACGAAGTATTCCTCGGTGTGCACCGGGCTGATCGTGTAGCTCATGGCCACCTCGGCGGTCCCGCCGTACTGCTTGCACGCCCGGACGGCCGTCTGCATGTTGCGAAGGTCGTTAAGCGCGTCAAACGTGCGGATGATGTCGATGCCGTTGTCGATCGACTTTTTGACGAACGCTTCCACCACGTCGTCCGCGTAGTGCTTATAGCCCAGAATGTTCTGGCCGCGCAGCAACATTTGAAGTTTGGTGTTCGGAAGCGCCTTGCGGAGCTTGCGCAGCCGGTCCCACGGGTCCTCGTTCAAAAAGCGCAGGCAGCTGTCAAACGTCGCGCCGCCCCAGCATTCCAGCGAGTAAAACCCGGCCTTGTCGAGGTACTCGCAGGCCGGAAGCATCTCCTCGGTGCGCATGCGCGTCGCGGCCTGGGACTGGTGCGCGTCGCGCAAAATTGTATCGGTAATATATACTTTTTGCATACTACACCTCCAATTGGTTCACGTATCCCTCTGGCAAAAACACGAAGGGATGAAGCTTTGGGGTTATGGCATGGGCAGAGAAAGCCAGCGATCGCCGCTCTGCCCTAGGACAGCATGGACAAAAACACCCCCGCCGCGATCGCCGACCCGATGACGCCGGCCACGTTCGGCCCCATCGCGTGCATCAGGAGGAAGTTGCTCGGGTTGTCCTTTTGGCCGACGGTCTGAGAAACGCGCGCGGCCATCGGCACGGCGCTGACGCCGGCGGAGCCGATCAGCGGGTTGATCTTGCCGCCGGAAATCCTGTTCATCAGCTTGGCCAGCAGCACGCCGCCCGCGGTGCCCATGCCAAAGGCCAC
>CAZUIA010000221.1:0-4929 GCA_964620835.1 uncultured Oscillospiraceae bacterium | reverse complement strand
CGTAAACCAGTGTGCTCCGGACTGCTTTGCAATCGGCGAGAAGCTGCGCGGCGAATACGTCGTGGCGCTTGAGGGCGTGGTATCGCTTCGCGCCGAAAAGGACATCAACCCCCAGATGGAAACCGGCAAGGTCGAGGTGCTCGTGCGCGCGGCCCGGCTTTTGAACACGGCCGCGACGCCGCCGATCTACATCGACGACAAGGCCGACGAAAACGAGGCGGTGCGCCTGAAGTACCGCTATCTGGACCTTCGCCGCCCGGTGATGCAAAACACCCTGCGCCTTCGGCACAAGGTGCTCTCGGCCATCCGCCATCACATGGACGAAAGCGGCTTTACCGAGGTGGAGACCCCCATCCTGACCAAATCGACGCCCGAAGGCGCGCGCGACTTCCTCGTGCCAAGCCGCCTGCACCCCGGCACGTTCTACGCGCTGCCGCAATCCCCGCAGATCTACAAGCAGCTTCTGATGCTGGGAGGATTTGACCGCTACTACCAGGTGGCCCGGTGTTTCCGTGACGAGGACAGCCGCGCCGACCGCCAGCCGGAATTCACGCAGATTGACCTGGAGATGTCCTTTGTCAAGCCCGAGGATGTGCAGCGCGCCGTCGAAGGGGCGTTTGCCCGGGTATTCAGGGAAGCCAAGGGCATTGACATTCAGCTTCCGCTCCCCCGCATGACCTGGCGGCAGGCCATGGACGACTTTGGCAGCGACAAGCCGGACACGCGCTTTGAGATGAAGCTCAAGGACGTGACCGAAACGGTGCGGGGCGGCGGGTTCAGCGTGTTTGATAACGCGCCCTCGGTGCGCGGCATCAACTTTACGGGCGGCGCCTCCCGCCTGTCGCGCAAGGAGATCGACGCCCTGGGCGATCTGGTGAAAACGTACCACGCCAAGGGCCTTGCGTGGCTGACGCTGGATGAGGCGGGGCAGATCAAGAGCTCCTTTGCGAAATTCTTAAGCGAGCAGGCGCTCAAGGCGCTTCAAGAGGTGATGGAGGCAAAGCCGGGCGACGCGCTGTTCTTTGTGGCCGACAAGGCCGACACCGCCTTGACCGCGCTCGGGCAGCTTCGCCTGCACCTGGGGCGCAAATACGGCCTGTGCGACGAAAACCAGTACAACCTCTTTTGGGTGACTGAGTTCCCGCTGCTGGAATGGGACGAAGAGGACCAACGCTTCGTCGCCATGCACCACCCGTTCACCAGCCCCATGGACGAGGACGAACCGTTCATGGAGACGGACCCGGGCCGCGTGCGCGCCAAGGCGTACGACCTGGTGTTCAACGGCATCGAGATGGGCTCCGGCTCCATCCGCATCCACGACAGCGCGCTGCAGGAGCGCATGTTCCGCCTGATCGGCCTGCCAAAGGAGGAGGCGTGGAACCGCTTCGGCTTTCTGCTGGAGGCATTCAAGTACGGCACGCCGCCGCACGGCGGGTTTGCCTTCGGCGTGGACCGGCTCGTCATGATGCTGGCCGGGCGCGACAACCTGCGCGACGTGATCGCGTTCCCGAAGGTGCAAAACGCTTCCTGCCTGATGATGAGCACGCCGTCAAGGGTTTCGGAGGATCAGCTGGAAATGCTGCGCATCAAGTCGCTGGCGGAGTGATACAATGAAGGTAAGGCCTTTGTGCGAAAGGGGGTGGGCCCATGGTTCGAACCGGGGAAGTGGTTGACAAGGAAAGCGGAAAACTGCTGGTCGTATTTGAGCGGCCGGAGGCGTGCGAGCGCTGCCATGGCTGCATCAGCAAGGCCTGCGCGAATATCGCGGTGGAAGGCGAGGCCGAGGTCGGCGACATCGTGGACGTGGCTTTGCCCGACAAAAGCATTGTCAAGGCGTCGGCCCTGGCATACCTGGTGCCGCTGGCCTTGTTCGTGGCCGGAATGCTTCTGGGCGCGGCGCTTCATGAATCGCTTCAGGTCACGATGAACAAGGATGTTTTCTCCGCGCTTTGCGGGGGTATACTGCTGGCAGTGGGATTGATCGCCGTGTATTGGGTGGACCGTACGCTGCGCCAGCGGCAGGACTGGCAGCCGCGCGTCGTACGGGTCCATAGAAAAGCGGATTGATGGCGGATAACGGACGTGAAAGGAAGGATTCATATGGCCGGCAAGGTACGGGAAGTGAATGAAAAGGATTTTGACGCCGCGGTGCAGGGCGCGAAGGTGACGCTCGCGGATTTCTGGGCCCCCTGGTGCGGACCCTGCCGCATGGTGGCCCCGCATGTGGAGGCCGTGGCGGAAAAGATGGACGGCGAAGCGGCGTTTATCAAGATCAACGTCGACGAAAACCCGGGGCTTGCGCAGAAATACGGCGTGATGAGCATTCCGACGCTCGTCGTGTTCAAGGACGGCGCGGAGGCCGCCCGCATGGTGGGCGCGCGCGGGCGTCAGGACATCGAAAGCGCAGTGCGCGAGTGGATTTGACCGAAAACCGGGATACATCAGGCGGCAGCGAAAAGGCTGCCGCTTTTCCTTTATTCGGACATGTGGATAAGACACGCCAAGCTTGCAATGTTCTGGCATCCGTGGCAAAATAAAGCATGGGAACTGTCTCTTTTCGTGCAAACGGCAGACATAAGGGGATACTGTATACAATACAAATCAAAAGGGGGTGTATGGATGAAACGCTTTTCAAAAAAATGCGCGCTGGTCTGCGCGTTGGCGCTTGTGTGTGCCGTCGCGCTGCCCGCGCGGGCGCAGGAGAACGCTTTTTCGGGCCTTCCGGAGCTGTTCGTGACCTACCAGCAGCCTTCGGGAAACGAGTCCGCCGTGCTTTTGCTTGCGCCGGAGGACAACGGCCGCTGGCTGTGGATCACCGTGCCGGCGCATTTCCCGCTGAACGCGCTGCTGCTTTCCTATGGTCCGGAAACCTTGGGTACGCTGCGCTTGCAGGCGCTGCCGGGCCAGGCCGCGCCCTTTCCGCTTGACTTTACGGCTTCCTGGCAAACGCCGTATGCGTTTTTCGTGGAGGACCCCTATTCCGCCGCCGTGCTGTGGACCGGCTGGCTGACCGTCAGCCATGCCGCGCGACCCATGGATTTGCCGCCTACCCCGGAGGCGATGCCGAGCCCGACGGAGGAGCCCACGCAGGAACCAACGGAGGAACCGACGCAGGAGCCGACGCAGGAGCCGACGGAGATTCCAACGGAAGTGCCAACGGAGATTCCGACTGAAGTCCCGACAGAGACGCCGACGGAGGCTCCAACGGAAACCCCAACGGAAGTACCAACAGAAACTCCAACGGAAACTCCAACGCAGACCCCGACCCAAATCCCAACACAGCCCCCGACACAGGTTCCAACGCAGATTCCGACGCAAATCCCGACCCAAGTCCCGACACAGATTCCGACACAAACGCCGACCCAAGTCCCGACCCAAGTCCCGACACAGACCCCAACACAAACCCCGACCCAAACCCCGACCCAAATCCCGACACAGACCCCAACACAAACCCCAACCCAGCCACCCCTTCCCACCGTTACGCCTTTCCCCACTCCTTGGGGCACGCCACCGCCGGCGCAGACAGGCTATGCCCTCGTCACGGCCTACGGCGCAAGCCTTCGAATCTATCCGGGCGGTCCCGTCAGCACGGTGCTTTCTTCCGGGAACGTGCTGTATGTCTTTTCGCAGCAAATGGACGGTGAAAACCGCCTCTGGCATTTCGTCACCGCCATGGCGTCCGGGGCCAGCGGGTACCTGCGTGCCAATCAGCTTCGATTCATGACCGAGCAGGAGATTTTGGCCTACCTCCATCCAATCGCCCCCACGCCAAGCCCTTCCCCCACCCCAAGGCCCACGCCCGCGCAAACGCTGAGCCCGCAGCACAGCTATGCAATCGTGGCAAAAAACAGCGTCAACTTCCGCGTTTCGCCCGGCGGGGCGGTCCTGCGCACGCTGCGGCCGGGCACGCTTGCAACGCTTCTGTCCGGCGAGGTTTGGAAGGACGGATACCCGTGGTATCGGGCCCAGGTGGGAGAGGAGATCGGCTATCTGCGCGGCGATGTGATCGACCTCGTGCAGCGCGCTCCCGCATGGACGCCCTCCCCAAGCCCGGCGCCCAGCCCTTCGCCGCTGCCGACGGCACGCCCCAAGACCCTTTGGGACCGCATCCTCGAGGCGGCCCATACCCCGAAGCTGACCGCTTACGCGAAAGCGTCGCCCGGCGCCGCTTCGTACGCCGTGGCAGACTTTGACAGCGACAACCGCGTGGAGCTGCTGCTGGCCGGCATCCGGCAGGATTTGGACCGCCGCTTCATGCTGCTGCTGGACGCCTACGCCATGCAGGACGGCGATGTCAAACCGGTTTCGCGAAGGACCGTCTATCCTCTTTTGGGCGCCGGCACACAGGTGCAAGTATGGAAGGTTTTGCAGGACGGCCGAACCCTGGTATACTGCGAGGAAAGCGATCTTTTGACCGGTGCGCTGCGCGGGCAGCTCGCGCTCACCCTGACGGAGGCCGGCTGGACCGAGGTGCCGCTTTCCCCCGCCGCGTACGGCTGGATGCCGCTGCTAAAGGCGCAGGCGGACGCCCTGGGCCAGGTGACGCTGAGCGATTTGACCGGCCTTGACGCGCAAGAGCCGTCTGCTAAGCCGGACGAAACGCCCGCGAAGGACGCGGCGGCTTCCCTTCTGCTTCGGGTGCTGCTGGAGCTGATCCGGCACAAGGCGCCGGGAAACGGATGATCGCGCGCCCGGTGTGCAGGCTGTAAAAATCAAGCGGATGCGGCTCGCTCGTCTTTTCCGCCGACCCGTCCCCGCGCTTCGCTTGATGCGGCGCCACCGCGTCGGTGCTCCAGCCCCGCGCCGCCTGTTCACCCCGTGCCCGCATTTGCGGGCGCAAGAAAAGGGGCGCCGCGATTTTCCATCGCGCGGCGCCCTCAGACTGTTGACAAAGCCCCGGGAGAGCTCAAGAGGGTTCGCAAACCCTCT
>CAZUIA010000220.1:0-4933 GCA_964620835.1 uncultured Oscillospiraceae bacterium | reverse complement strand
CCGCGGGCACGTGGATATAGACGGGCTTTTCCCAGCCGAACGCGTCGTAGAGCAGGTTGTATTTCGGCGCGCTGGAGAGGTATTCCGTGCCGCGCATCACGTGGGTGATACCCATCAGATGGTCGTCCACCACGTTGGCGAAGTTGTAGGTCGGTAGACCGTCGGCTTTGAGCAGCACGGTGTCGTCCAGCGTGGCGCAATCGACCTCCACGTGGCCGTAGAGCACATCGTCAAAGGACGCCTTGCCCTCCGTGGGAATGTTTTGGCGAATCACGTACGGCTCGCCCGCGGCAATGCGGCGCCTTGCTTCCTCCGGGGGGATGTGAAGGCAGTGTTTGTCGTATTTGAACGTTTCCCCCTGCACCTCGCATTCGCGGCGCTTTTCGTCCAGGCGCTCCTTGGTGCAAAAGCACGGGTACGCGCCGCCCTTTTCGACCAGCTTCCACGCCTCGGGCGCGTACAGCGCCCGCCGCTCGGTCTGGATGTAGGGGCCATAGTCGCCGCCGACATCCGGCCCCTCGTCATAGGCAAGGCCGGCCAGGCGCATGGACTGGTAGATCAGCTCCTTCGCCCCGGGCACCTCGCGCTCCTGATCCGTGTCCTCAATGCGCAGGATGAACGTGCCGCCGGATTTTCTGGCAAGCAGGTAGGTATACAGCGCCGTCCGCAGGCCTCCCAGGTGCAGGTAGCCGGTCGGGCTGGGCGCGAAACGGGTGCGAACTTTCATACGAACAAACTCCTCACTGTACGGCCTTTTTAAAGCTGTCCTTCAGCTCCACCGTGCGGTTGAACACGAAGCCGTCTGTATCCTTGCAAAAATAGCCCATGCGCAGGAACTGGAACTTATCGCCGTCCTTCGCTTCCGAAAGCCACGGCTCTGCCATGCAGCCGGTCAGCACCGTGAGCGACGCGGGGTTCAGGCGCGAGATGAAATCCTTTTTATCGGGCACGGCCTCCTCGCCCTCGATTTCCTCGGCGATGGAGTCCTCGTCCCGAAGCAGGGGCTCGTAGAGCCTTGCCTCAAACGGTACCGCCTCGTCCGCGCCCACCCAGTGCAGCGTGCCCTTCACTTTGCGGCTGGCGCCCTCGGACCCGGAGTGACTATCCAGGTCGACGGTACAAAGGACCTCCGTGACGTTTCCGCCCGCATCCTTCACGCATTCGTCGCACCGGATGATGTACGCGCCCTTCAGGCGAACCTCGCCGCCGGGCTTTAAGCGGAAGAACTTGCCGGGCGGGTTTTCCATGAAATCGTCCCGCTCGATGTACAGCGTGCGGCCGAAGCGCGCCTCGTGCGTGCCCATCTCCGGGTGCGCCGGGTGGTTTTCCAGCGTGATTGTCTCGGTTTTGCCCTCCGGCCAGTTGGTGAGCGTTACCTTCAAGGGCCTTAACACCGCCATGGCGCGCGGGGAGACATCGCCCAGGTGCTCGCGCACGCAGTGCTCCAAAAGCGCCATGTCCACGACCGAATCGGCCTTGGCCACGCCCGCCCGCTCGATGAAATCGCGGATGGCCTCGGGCGTGTAGCCGCGGCGGCGCATGCCGGCCAGCGTGGGCATGCGGGGGTCGTCCCAGCCGCGCACATGGCCTTCCTCCACCAGCTTTCGCAGGTAGCGCTTGCTCATGATCGTGCGCGTGAGGTTCAGGCGTGCGTATTCGATCTGGCGCGGGCGGTTTTCAAACTCGCACGCCTCGATCACCCAGTTGTAGAGCGGCCTGTGCGCCTCGTATTCGAGCGAGCACATGGAATGCGTGATGCCCTCGATGGCGTCCTGGATCGGGTGCGCGAAGTCGTACATCGGGTAGATGCACCACTTGTCCCCGGTCTGGTGGTGGGGCATGTGCAGGATGCGGTACAGCGTGGGGTCACGCATGTTGATGTTCGGCGACGCCATATCGATCTTGGCGCGCAGCACGCGCGCGCCGTTTGGGAATTCACCCGCGCGCATGCGGCGGAACAGATCGAGGTTTTCCTGAACCGACCGCTCGCGGTACGGGCTGTTTTTGCCCGGCTCGGTCAACGTGCCGCGGTACAGGCGCATTTCCTCCTGCGTCAGGTCATCCACATACGCCAAGCCCTTTTCAATCAGCAGCTCGGCCAGGTCGTAGCAGCGGTCAAAATACATGGACCCAAAGAACAGCCCGCCATTCCAGTCATAGCCGAGCCATTTGATGTCGCCCATGATGCCGTCGACGAATTCCTGCTCCTCTTTGGCCGGGTTCGTGTCGTCAAAGCGCAGGTTGCACAGGCCGTTAAAGCGCTCGGCCGTGCCGGCGTTGACATAGATGTTCTTGGCGTGGCCGATGTGCAGCCAGCCGTTCGGTTCGGGCGGGAGGCGCGTGTGCACTTGCTGGCAGCGTCCAGCGTCCATGTCCTGCTGTATGATGTCCCAAATAAAGTTGGTGCGGTTTGCCTTCGCGTCCTCCATCCTAAGCCCTCCTCCGTTGGTAAATAAAACCGTCCGGGAAACCCTGAACGTTGTTTCAGTATAGCTTACCGGCGCGCGACAGTCAATGTATTCCTTCTCGCCAGCCCCAAGGAACTTGCATCCGCCGCGCCGTTCTTTTATAATGTACCAAACAAACGGGAAAACCATCCAGCGGAGGCTCCTTATGAACGATATTTTGGCCCTGCTCAACGCAAAAACCGCCGGCGAGCGGCTTTCACACCTGCGCCGCCTGCGCCCGGAACTGGCGCTGCCGCCCATGGGGACGGACGTGAACAACCATATCCACACCACGTATTCGTTTTCGCCCTATTCGCCCACCGCGGCGGCGTACATGGCGCGAAAGGCCGCCCTCGCGACGGCGGGCATCATGGACCACGACGCCATTGCGGGGGCGCGGGAATTCCTTCAGGCATGCGACATCCTGGGCTTGGGCGGCACGTGCGGGCTGGAATGCCGCGTGTCGTTTGCGGGCACGCCCCTTGAAGGGCGGCGCATCAACAACCCGGACCAGGAAGGCGTGGCCTATGTGCTGCTGCACGCGGTGCCGCACCGTCAGATCGAGACGGTCGACGCCTTCTTCGCGCCGCTTCGCGAAAAACGAAACGCGCGAAACCGGCGGATGCTTCAAAGGCTGAACGGCCTGCTTTCGGGCACGGGCCTTTGCCTTGACTTTGACCGGGACGTGCTGCCGCTTTCCGAGGCAGCGGACGGCGGCTCGGTGACGGAGCGCCACCTTTCCTCTGCGCTGGCATACGCGCTGGAGGAAAAGGCGGGCCGTGGCGAGAAACTCCTCGCGTTTTTGCAAAGGACATTCGGCCAGCCGGTTCACGAAAAATACCGCCGCATGCTCTGCGACGCGGAAAACCCCTATTTCCACTACGACCTGATCGGCTGGATCAAGGCGGAGCTGGTGCCGGCCTTTTACCTGGACGCCACCGACGAGTGCGCGAACGTGCGCGACGTGCTGGCCCTGTCCGAGCGCGTCGGCGCGATTTCGGCATACGCGTACCTTGGCGACGTGGGCGACAGCGTCACCGGCGACAAGCGCGCGCAGACGTTTGAAGACGGCTATCTGGACGAGCTGTTTGACGTGCTCGGCGAGCTTGGGTTCCGCGCCGTCACCTACATGCCCACGCGAAACACGATCGCGCAGATCGATCGCCTGCGCGGCATGATCAAAACGCACGGGTACCTTGAAATCTCCGGCGAGGACATCAACCAGCCCCGGCAGCCGTTCGTGTGCCTGAAGATGCGGGACGCGGCGTTTGACCCGCTGCGCGACAGCGCGTGGGCGCTGGTCGCGCACGAGCGCGAACAGCACGGCCTGTTCAGCGCGCAGGCCACGGAAAAGTGGCCGGCGCTTTCGGACCGCGTGGCGGCGTTTGCGCAGAAAGGAAAGCAGTATGCAAGGGTATGATAACGAGGAAGCGATCCGGTTCATCGCCAGGAACATCGACCGAAAGGCGTTCGTGGAGCTGGGCCCCTCCATCGAGGGGTACCTTCGCCAGGCGCAGGAGCTGGACCTGAAGTACATGCATGACACGGGCGTGCTGGACGAGGAGGGCTTTGAGGGCGACGGCTTTTACGACGACGACGAGGCGTTTGAGTTCATCGTGGAAGAAATCGTCCGGATGCGCGGCCTGAACGAGGAGCAGGCCGTGCTGGTGGCGAGCCTGGTGGACGCGTACATGGGCGCGCAGGACGCCTACCTTCGAAAGATGGGACTTTCGGGCGAATAGGCGCGAAAAAGAGATTGCGGGCGCGCCCTTTCCGTGGTAAAATGTCGCCGTTTGCGCAACATTTCCAAGCGGAGGCGTGCTCATGGAACCGAGCGGAGAAAAGAAAAAGCGGCGCGTTTCACTCGGCCTTCGGACGACCAAAACCCTGATCGCTACGGCAACACTTGCTGTCTGTTACTCCATCGTTGGGCGGAATCCATGCTTTGCCTGCATCGGCGCGGTGTTCGGCATGGGCCATGTGTTCCACGCGGGGCTGAAAAACGGGGGCAACCGTTTCATCGGCACGCTTCTGGGCGGCGTGGTCGCCATCCTTTTTTATCCGCTGTACCATGACGCCCCGCTGGGCATCCCCGGCTGGGTCTATCTGACCGCGGGCTTGGCCGTACTGCTGGTCATCGGGCAGCTTTTAGGCGCGGACGGAGGCATCCAGCCGGGCGCGGTGGTCTTTTACGTGGTGCTGCTGACCGTCTCTGAAAGCAATCATATCCGTTATACTGTTAACCGCGTGATCGATACCGGCATCGGCGTGGGGCTTTCGCTGCTGATCAATCGGATCTTTCCCTCGCCCAAGGAGGAATCTCCGCTGCCCAGGCTGTTTTTGCCGCCGCGCCCGCCCAAGGCTAAGGCGTCGTGAGCGGGAGAAGGGGCTGCTGCGCGAAAAAGCGTGGCGGTCCCTTTTGATTTGCGGGGAGAAGGGAAGGGGTGGCACGGGGATTCGTGCGGGCGTCCTCGCTCGCGTGCGCG
>CAZUIA010000219.1:0-4952 GCA_964620835.1 uncultured Oscillospiraceae bacterium | reverse complement strand
AGAAGCGACGGCAGCACGATGGACGCGGGCGAAGCGGAGCCGGCGGCCGCGCGCAACGAGATGACCGTGGAGGGAAAAAGCTGCAGGGAGCTTGCGTTGATGACGAGGAACATGCACATCGCGTCGGTGGCGGCATCGCCCGCACCCTCCTCCTCGGCCAGCAGCCGCATGGCGCGAAGGCCCATGGGCGTGGCCGCGTTGCCTAGGCCCAGGAGATTCGCGGCCATGTTCGTCGCCATCGCCTCCTGCGCGGGGCTGTCCCTGCGAAGGCTGGGAAACAGCCGGGTGAGCAGCGGCGCCATGGCCCGCGTCGCCGCGCGGATGGCCCCGGCCCTTTCCACGATGGCGAGCATGCCGCTCCACAGCGCAAACCCGCCCGCCAGCCGGATGGCCAGCTGCACCGCGTCGATCACCGCGGCGAGCACGCCCTCCGTCAGATTCGCCGACCGGCCGTTCAGCATGCCAAAGACAAGCCCGACTGCGCACATCGCCGCCCAAATCATGTTCATCATGAGGTAGCGTATGCGCGAAGATCAATCGTACATGCGTTTTAGGCCCTCGGTTTCGTTGCCGGTCCTGTCGCGGACGAACAGCGGCGGCAAAAAGTGCAGCCCGGGCCTTGCCGCCTTCATCGCCTCGGCCAGCACCAGGTTGGGCGCTCTTCCCTCCATCGGGTGCACGAGCAGCACGCGCTTTGGCTCCAGCCTTGCCGCGCGCATCGCGTCAAACAGCTCCAGAAGCCTTGGCGCGGGAAACACGACGGCCAGCCTGCCGCCGTTTTGCAGCAGTGAAAACGCGGCCCGGCAGATGTCCGTGATGCCCGCTTCGCCTTCGTGCCGCGCCGTGCTGCGCGCAGCGCTCGGGTTTTTCACCCCGCCGCCCGGGCGGCCGTAGGGCGGGTTGGACACGGCCAATACGTGGCGCTCATACCCAAGGCGCGCGGGCGCGTCCCGAAGGTCCATCGCGTGCACCCGGACCCTGTGCTCCATCCGGCAGATCCTGACGCTGCGGTCCGCCATGTCCGCGATGTCCGGCTGCAGTTCGACGGCGTCAAAGGCAAGGTTCTTCAGGCGGGCGCACAAAAGCAGCGGAAGCACGCCGCTGCCCGTTCCCAGGTCCACGGCGCGCCCCCGCGCTTGCCTCGCCGCCGCGAAGGAGGCGAGCAGCACCGAATCCATCCCAAAGCAAAACCCGTCCGGCCGCTGCAAGATGCGCATGCCGTCCCGCTTCAGGTCATCCAGCCGCTCGCCCTCCCGCATCAGCGCCCGGATGCGGGTGCCTTCCTCTTCACGTATGTCCATGCTTGCTCGCTCATTTGTATGTCAGGTAGTTCAGGGAGACATAGCCCGTGGCGTAGTCGGGCAGGCGCACCTTGGCCCAGCCGTTGTTCGTGTCCAGCACCGTCACCAGCGCGCCGTTTACCAGCGAGGCGACCGTGTCCGCCGAGGGGCTGGCCGACGCCCGGACAGCGAGGGTGCTGCCCGCGTCCTCAAGCGCGACCGCGGCCAGCTTGTAGGTGAGCTGGAACAGCTCGCGCAGGGCATAGCCCTCCTTTGCGCCGGAGCGGACGTAAATCCATTTCGCGTTCTCGCCGTAATACTGCAGCACATCCACCTGTGCGCCCTGCGCGAGCGTGCCCGTCTCGGGCGTTAAATCCTGCGGCTCGCTGAGCAGGTGGAGCGTGGCCGTCGGCGAGTTCAGCCGCACGGTCGCGGCGTTGAGCGCCGTCTTTTTGTCGCCGATGGCGATGGGCTGCTCCGGCTGCTGTACCGGGGCTTCGGCCGCCGGCTGCTCCGAGGCGGGCGCCTGAGACGCCTGCGAAGGCGCGGCAGAGGTCAAATACTCGCCCATCACATAGCCGGTCAGGCCGCGATAGATGATCTTGTGCCACGGCTGGCCCGCCTCCAGCACCGTCACCTTCTCGCCCGGCGGCATCAGCGCCAGCGCGTCGGACGCGGTGGTCTGCTGCCTTCTGAGGTACACCGAGTCGCCGTCGCGGGAGGTGATCCATGCCGTGCCGTCCGTCTGCGCCGCCTGCGTGGGCTGGGCGCTTGCGCCCGCGGACGGTTTCTGCTTCTTTAAGTATTGCGTGGAAATATAGCCGAGGTATTGCCCGTAGGAGACCATGGTCCAGTTCGTGTCCCACGAAAGGACGGTGACCTGCGCGCCGTAGGGCACGCGATCCAGGATGGTTGCGGAGGAGGACGGGGTCCTGCGCAGGTTGACGCGGTCCCCATCCCGGGTGACGACCCAGGCGGACGACGCGTCCGCGTCCGGGTCAGGGCCCTGCGTCGGCGCGGGCGTCTGGGTCCCGGGCGTCTGCGGGGCACCTTCCAGCGCCAGGTAGCCGCGCATCACATAGCCGGGCTGCCCATTGTACGTCACGGCGCACCAGCTTTCGCCAAGCTGCGTGACCTCCACCCGCGCGCCGTTGGGGATCTTCGCCAGGATGCCGCAGCTTGTGTTCGGCTGGCTGCGCAGGTTCAGCGTGCCGCTTAAGAGCAGGACCGTGGCCATGCGGGGCTGCTCCGGTGCCGTGGGCGTCGGGCTGGGCGAGGGGGCTTCGGTCGGCATGGCAGGCGCGTCGCCCGCAAAGGTCACAAACTGGTTCATGACATAGCCGTTGAGGCCCTGGTAGCTCACCTTCGTCCAAGTGGTGTTCTTCTCCACCACCGTCAGCACCGTGCCGTGGCGCAAAAGCAGCAGGATCGCGCTGCTCGTGGACGGGTCCATGCGCAGGTTCAGCGTCTCGCTGGGGTTGGGCAGGGTGACGGTGGCCGTGGCCTCGCTGGGCGCGGGCACTTCCTTGTACGTCAGGTACTGGGACATGACATAGCCTGTCTGGTTTTGATAGCGCACCTTCGTCCAGGTGGCGCCCTTTTCCACCACAGCTACGGTTGCGCCGTTTTGGAGCGAGCCGATGATCGCCGCCGTGGCGTGGGCTTCTGCGCGCAGGTTCAGCGAGCCGGAGGTCAGGGTGACGACCGCGGTCTCCTCCCCGGGCTGGCTGGGCGTTTCCCCGGCCTCTACCCGCAGGTATTCCTTGGCCGCGTAGCCGGTCACCGAGCCGTAGAGCACCTTGCACCAGTCGCCGGCCGTGGAGAGGATCGTCACCTGCGCGCCGTGGGGCACGCGGGCGAGCACCTCGCTCTGCGCGTCGGCGTCCCTTCTGAGGTTGAGCCGGTCGCTGGGGTTTGCAAGCGATACGGTCGCGGGGGTCGACTCGGTCACGCCGCCCGGATCTTCCACCGGCGGGGGGGTCGGGCCGGCGCTCTGTGCCCGGATAGTAAAAGCCGAGAATCTGCGCGTAGCTAAAGCCGGAACTCCCCATCTGCTCGGCGCCGCGCTGGCTCATGCCCACGCCGTGGCCGTACCGGCGCGCGGTGACCCGAAAGCCCTTTGCTTCCTGCGTGACGGTGTACAGCTCGTTGTTGGAGCCGTTGATCGAAAGGCCCAGCGCGCTTTCCACCGTGGGAAAGATGGAAATGTCCACCGTCGCGCGGGAGCCGCCGTTGTAGACCAGCTCTGCCTGAAGCTTCGTGTACAGGCGGCTGGGGGCCGCGTACATGGGCGTATGCGCCGTGACGCTGACGACCTGGTTGATCGTGTAGCCGTCGGCCGATCCGCCGAGCTTTGCGGCGAGCGCGTTTTTGAACAGGGAGTAGGCGCTGATGCTGGTGCCCATGTCGGGCGAGGCATAGATCAGATAGGACTTGGTAACGGAGCTTGGGTTAGCCAGATCGTACGGATCGTCGTAGATCTTCAGATACCCAAGCGCAGATCCGCCCCAAACATGGTTGCTGGCCTCGGTCTGGCCGCCGTTGGAGGCGCTGTAATACGTCCCGGCATAGCTGCCGTTGTATTTGAGCACGATGCCCCACGTCTCGTCCACGGCCTGGATGCAGCGCGCCTTGGACGTGTTGACGCCGCGGAACACCTGGTGGTTGGTGGTGTCGGTCACATCGTAAACGCCCGAGGAGGTCTTGGCGCGGATGCCGTAGGTGCGCGCGGTGACCGCCTGCGCCTTTAGGGCCTCCAGCGGAAAGCTGTTGTCCATTTCATAGGGCAGCACGCCGTAGACGTAGTCCTCAATGTACAGGTAGCACACGACGTACGCGGTGGAGCCGGAGTAGAGGAAGCGCATGTCGCCCGGATACACGTTACCGGAGGCGAGAGACTCGGCGATCTTGACGCCGCCGCTCTGCCGGCTGAGCGTGACGCTTGAGCCCATGGCCGACCGCGTGCCGTTTGCGGTCACATACACCGTGCCGCCGGAAAACTCGACCTTGACCTTGCTGCCGTTTGACAGGGTTTGGCCGCCGAGCGTATAGGTGCCGGCGACGGTTAGGTTATAGGTGGTGTTGCTTCGGATGGAGGAAAGCCAGACACGGATCATGCCGTTGGTCGCCGTCTGGTCCTGGACGAGGGGGGCTGCCTCCGGGGCGGCGGCGATACCCATGGACGGCACTGCCAGACAGAGAACCAGCAGCACCGCAAGCAGCAATCGCCCCGAAGAACGTCTCATGGCAAACTCCCTTCATCGCCCACGCGAGATACGACGAATTTTGTCTGATTGTAACATTCTCTTCATAAGTTGTCAATGGAAATGCAGGGGCTTTTTGTCTGGAAGTTGTTGGCGTACAAGGGTTTTCATGGATTTCCATGTTTATGGTTTAATCATTACATGCAACCGCTGAAATCGCGATTTTCCCGCACCTATGCGACCCTTTCCATAAGGGCGCGGGCCGTCCGTGCGCCCGCCTGCTTCCTGGCCCGTTGGGCGAAAACAGCGCGCCTCCCCGCCGCCGCGGGATGGCCAGGTCGCGGTTTTGTGTAAAGGGGGAGGGGGCTTTTGCGCGAGAAATGAGGTGTCTTGGGGATGATCTGGTTGGAGGCGTGGGGATGGAGGGGAAGTGCGGGGATCCGCGCGGGCGGCCTCGCTCGCGTGCGCG
>CAZUIA010000218.1:0-5055 GCA_964620835.1 uncultured Oscillospiraceae bacterium | reverse complement strand
GCGTCCAGCGCGGCGAACACCTGCTTTTTCACGTCCGCGCGCTCCACGATCGCCTCGACCACCAGGTCCGCGTCCTGCGCGCCCTCAAGGTCCGTCGTGAAGGAAACGCGCGACAGGAGCGCCGCCTTGTCCGCCTCGGCCAGCTTGCCCTTTTCCACGCGCTTTTGAAGCCCTTTTTCCAGCTTCGCGGCGGCCTTTTGCACGATCTCCTCGCCGATGTCCCGCACCGTGGCGAATTTCCCCGCGGCGGCGAATACCTGCGCGATATCCAGGCCCATGACCCCCGCGCCGACGATGAACACCTTGTTCATGAAAGCCCCTCCTTTCGTGATTTGCCCGTAAACGCGCCGGGCTTTCGCTTTTCCAAAAACGCGGCCATGGCGTTTTCCTGATCCTCGGTCGCAAAGCACCCGGCGAACAGCTCGCCCTCCAGCCGGATGCCGTCCTGAAGCGCCCCGTCCATGCCCTCGCGGATGGCCCGCTTGGCCGCCCGCACGGCAAAGGGCGCGTTTTTCGCGATCGCGTCCGCCAGCGAAAGCGCCCCTTCCAGCAGCGCTTCCGGCGGGTACACGGCGCTGACCAGCCCCACGCGCAGCGCCTCGGCCGCGTCGATCGGCTGCCCGGACAGGATCATGCGCATCGCATCGCCCATGCCGACCAGGCGCGGCAGCCGCTGCGTGCCGCCGTACCCGGGCGTGATGCCAAGCCCCACCTCCGGCTGGCCGAACCGCGCCTTTTCCGACGCCACGCGGATGTCGCACGAAAGCGCCAGCTCGCACCCGCCGCCGAGCGCATACCCGTTCACCGCCGCGATCACCGGCTGTGAAAGGCGCTCGATCCTTTCAAACACCTTAGCGCCGCGCGCGGCGAACGCCGCCGCCTGCTCGGGCGCCAGATCCCGCATCTCGGCGATGTCGGCGCCGGCGACGAACGCCTTGCCTTCGCCGGTGAGCACCACGGAGCGCACGCTGTCGTCGGCCTCGATGGCCGAAAACACCGCGTCCAGCTCCGACAGGACCTGCCCGTTGAGCGCGTTGAGCGCCGCCGGCCGGCTGATCGTCACCAGTGCGACGGGGCCGCGCGCCTCCCGCTTGACAAACTCCATCTTACAAGCTCCCCTTTCGCCTCGCCAGTTCTTCCACGGCGAAGGTCGCCACGTCGTCCGCGTACTTGCCCGGGCCAAACCCCGCGTCATACCCCAACTCCTTGGCCAGCTCGTGCGTGATGCGCGCGCCGCCGCAGATGACGACGAACCGGTCCCTGACGCCCTCGGCCTCCAGCAGCTCGACCAGCTCCGTCAGGTTGCCGATGTGCACGTCGTGCTGCGTCACGGTCTGGGACACCAGCAGCACGTCCGCGTTCAGCTCGACCGCGCTTTTCACGAACGATTCGTTCGGCACCTGCGCGCCCAGGTTGTGCGCGTCAATCATCTCGTACCGCTCCAGCCCATAGTGGCCGGCAAAGCCCTTTCGGTTCATGACCGCGTCGATGCCCACGGTGTGCGCGTCCGTGCCCGTGCACGCGCCCACGACCACGATCCTGCGCCCGAAATGCTCGCGGATGAACGCGTCCGTCTGTTCCATGCCCATGACTTCCTGCTCGACCGCCTGCACCTGGATGGCCGTGTAATCGACCGAGTGCGCGCACGAGCCGTATACGACGTAGAAGGTAAAATTTTCGTCCAGCGTCTGCGCCAGGGCGACGTTCGGCTCGGCCAGGCCCATCTTTTTCGCCAACTCGCGCGCGGCCTCGGCGCCCCGGTCGTCGTTTTTGACCGGCAGGGTGAAGCTCGTCTGCACCTTGCCGTCGTTCATGGTGTCGCCGTACGCGCGCAGGTGCGTCAGGTCAAGCGTCTTGTCAAAATCCGTCTTGTGCGTGTTGTAAAGCCCTGAACTCACGCGCCCTCACCTCCCAGGAACAGCTCGATGAACGGGTTGAAGTATACGGCGCCCTTCATCACCACGCCTTGAAGGCCCTTGCCGCCGTCGCGCCGGCGCTTGATGTCGGCAAAGATGCCCTTTTCCAGCGTCGCGAACAGCTTGAGGGTTTCGATCTCCTTCAGCAGATCCGCGGCCTTTTGAAGCACCTCGGCCGCCCGGCGCGCGATGCGCCCGTCCGCCGTAAACTCGATCTCCTCGCCCAGGTCGCGCATGGTGCGGAAGATGTACTGGGCGTTTTCGATCGCCAGCGCGCGGTCGGACATGAACGGCGTGTGGATGGCCTCTGTGAGCATGCCGAGCAGGTGGATCTTCTGCCCGGTCAGAATCGTCACCATGTTGAACAGCGCGTCCTGCACGTGCCCGCGGAAGATGTTGCCGGTCATGAACTTGGTCGGCGGCATGTATTTGAGCGGTGCGTCCGGGAAGATTTCCCGCGCCATCTGCGCCTGGGAAAGCTCCATCAGAAAGCCGTTTTCCACGTCCGGCGAAATTTCAAACGCGTGCCCCAGGCCCATCTGGGCGGGCGGGAGCCCGGCCTTCAGCGCGAACTGCTCGTTCAAAAACTGCGAGGCCAGCACCGTGTGCGCTTCCTCCACCGCGTCGGCGGTGGTCAGGTAGTTATCCTCGCCCGTGTTGATGATCACGCCCGCGTACGCGTTGATGGCGCGCGAAAAAAACTGGTCGATCAGGGTACGCTGCATGTTGATGTCGCGAAACAAAATGCCGTACAGCGCGTCGTTGAGCATCACGTCGAGCCTTTCCAGCGCGCCCATGGCCGCGATTTCCGGCATGCAAAGGCCGGAGCAGTAGTTGCACAGGCGGATGTAGCGGCCGAGCGCCTCGCCCGCCTCGTCAAGCGCCGCGCGCATCAGGCGGAAGTTTTCCTGCGTGGCGTACGTGCCGCCAAACCCCTCGGTCGTGGCGCCATAGGGCACGTAATCCAGAAGGCTCTGCCCGGTCGTGCGGATGACGGCGATCACGTCCGCGCCCTGCTTGGCCGCGGCCACCGCCTGCGTGATGTCCTCATAGATGTTGCCCGTGGCCACGATGACGTACAGGTACGGCCCTTCCTTGTCGCCAAAGCGCGCAAGGTATTCGCCGCGCTTTTGCGCGTTTTCGCGGATGCGCGCCGCCATGCTTCGCGCCACCGGGAGAACGGCCGCCCGTATCTCCTCCGTCCGCTGGCCGGGAATGCGCGACAGGTCGATCTCCCCGCGCGCCACGCCCTCGGCCACCTGCTGGGGCGAAAGCGAAAGCGCGGCCATGGCGCTTCCGACCGCGTGCGCCGCGCCGTTTTCCAGCAGCGCGCGCGATACCATGTGGTCCACCACCACGTTCGGCAGCGGCACGCCGCCCTCGTCCACGCCGTCTATGCCGAGCAGCCGGCATACCGCGCGCTCCACCGCCACGGTCGTGTGCAGATCGATGAACACCTGCGTGTCCTCTGCCACCTGCGCGGCGGACGCCCTTGCGCGGGCCACCAGCTCGTGATCCAAATGTAGCTTGCTCCTCAATCCGGTTCCTCCTTTTACAAAAGGGATGCTGGCGCCTTTCGCGGGCCGCGCCGTGGGGTCAGGGGGGGCCGGACCGGCCCGCCGGTCCGGCCCCCCCTTGGCCTTTACCCGCGGTGCGCGCGCTTCTCGCGCAAAAGCCCCTCGGGCTTGAGCGAAAGCTGCTCGCCCTGCGAAAGCCCGGCCACGCCGACGAGGCTTGCCCGGCGCTTGCCGCTGCACACCTCGCATTGGCAGGTTTCCGCGTAGTGCTCCGGCTCCGTGTACGTCGTGATCACGCCCTCGAAATTGCGCAGGATGACCCGGCGCGGGCTCTGCGAAAGGACGTAGTTCGGCATCACCGGCGTCTTGCCGCCGCCGCCCGGGGCGTCCACCACGAACGTCGGCACCGCGAACCCGGACGTATGCCCCCGAAGCGCCTCGATGATTTCAATGCCCTTGGAAACCGGCGTGCGGAAATGCGTCAGCCCCTGCGACAGGTCGCACTGATAGATATAGTACGGCCGAACGCGGATCTTCACCAGCTCGTGCACCAGCTTTTTCATCACGTGCACGCAGTCGTTCACCCCGGCCAGCAGCACGCTCTGGTTTCCCAGCGGGATGCCCGCGTCGGCCAGCATCTGGCAGGCCCGCGCGGCCTCGGCCGTGATTTCGTTCGGGTGGTTGAAGTGCATGTTCAGCCAGATCGGATGATATTTTTTCAGCATGTCGCACAGGGCCTGCGTGATCCTTTGCGGCATGACCACCGGCGTTCGCGAGCCGATGCGCACGATCTCCACGTGCGGGATTTTCCGCAGCCGGGAGATGATGTGCTCCAGCTTCTCGTCCGACATCATCAGCGCGTCGCCGCCGGACAACAGCACGTCGCGCACCTCCGGGTGCTCGGCCACGTAGTCGATGCACGCGTCCACCTGGTCGATCGGCACCGCGGCGTCGTGCTGGCCCGCGAACCGGCGGCGCGTGCAGTGGCGGCAGTACATCGAGCACTGGTCCGTGATCAAAAGCAGCACCCGGTCCGGGTAGCGGTGCGTCAGCCCTTTTACAGGTGAATCGGTATCCTCGTGCAGCGGGTCGGCCTGATCCTCCGGCGCGTGGAAAAGCTCCGCCGCCGTCGGCACGGCCTGCTTTCGCACCGGGTCGTGCGGGTCGTCCGGGTTGATCAGCGACAGGTAGTAGGGCGTCACGGCCATGCGCAGTTCGCCCAGGCACTTTTGGACGCCCTCCTCCTCCTCCTTGGACAGTCTGACGTACTTTTTCAGCTCGTCCAGGGTTTCCACACGGTTTCGAACCTGCCATTTCCAGTCGTTCCACTGTTCGTCGGGTACGTCCCGGAACAGGCCGTAGGCTCTGGATTCCATCTTCGAAAGACTCCTTTCATGAGAGGGAAGCGGTGGGGGGTTGCGCGAAGATTCGAGCGGGCAGCCTCGCTCGCGTGCGCGCGAGCGTCGGGGAGGAACCCGCGCCGCCGGGGGGTGCGGGCCGGGAAGGCTTGCGGCGCGGGGAAACCGGGCCGGCGTCCGCTTGGAGGCATTGTCCCGCGCGGGAGAGGGCCTCCGGCGGCCAAAGGCGCTGCCTTTGGAATCCGCCGGGGGCATCGCCCCCGG
>CAZUIA010000217.1:0-5106 GCA_964620835.1 uncultured Oscillospiraceae bacterium | reverse complement strand
GGTCGCCGTTGGGGTTGCCGTTCTCCACCTCAAAGTAGAGCACAAAATCATACCGCTTTTCGATGGCCATGCTCCCTGCCTCCTTTTATGCTTCGGTGCTGTCCGCGCCGCCCGTTTCGTCCGCGGCCTCCGCCGTGCCTTTATCTTTTTTAGTATAGAGCGCCTGGATCTGGTGGTAGTATCCGACAAGGAACTTGCCCTGGCCGTTTGCGTCCAAAGATTCCGGGAACGCTGACTTTGCCGGGCCATCTTGGCTCAGGCCCAACACGCCCATCGCCTCGATGATCTTGGCGCGCATGTAATAGTTATCCGCCTTGGAAATATGCTTTTGGTTCAACGCCAGCAGCGTTGGGAACACCATTCGGGGCGATGCGAGCGCGGCGTTTAGGTATTTGTCCGCGATGCTCGCGTTCACATCGCCCAGCGCGTCCCTTTGCGCCTTTTCGCACAGCGCAAATAGCCGCCCCAAAACATACGGCACATCGCGTTCGTTGGGGTCCAGCGCCATCTTCAGAACCTCCCTCTTCTCTTGTCGATTGACGGTTCCCCTCAGGATGCCCGCGCGCAGCGCGTTCACCGTTCCCTCGGCGCGGATGCGGCGAAGGACGCCTTGGTACAGCGGCCAGGGATAGGGGGCATAGTCCAGGATGCTGCGCATCAGCGCGGCATCCACGCTTTTGGGCACATTCTCCCGCTTGTGCTCCAGCGCCATCTCCGCAAGAACGTAGTACGGCGAGGGGAACTTGTACCGCGCTCCGTCCACCGCGATATCGGTGTAATGGCGCATCAGGTTTGTGAGCAGGTCGCCGAACGTGCTTTGATGAAAGAAGCGCACCACCAGCCGGGTCTTGTTGGCGGATAGGCCCAGCAGGTAAAAGCGGATCGATGGGTCAAGCCCGCAGGCAGCCGGGTCCTTTCCTTTGTACACGCTCTCAAGGATGCCCAGGATGCGCTCCCGCTGCGTGGGGTCAAGCTCCGGGATCGCTTCGCCCCGGTCGGCCCCCTCCATCATCATCTGCAGCGCGCCTTCCTCCAGCGCGGCATCCCGCTCCGCCCAAAAGAGCACCTTGTCGCCCGCGAGGTTCGCACAGTGCCTTCGGTCCTTGGCCAGCGTGTTGAGCGCCGTTACGTATTCAAACGCCGCGCGCTCGCCCACCGGCGCGTTGGCCCCCTGTTCCTTGCCAAAGGAGCAAAAGGAGGGCTGATTGAAGCCTACCAAAGTGGGCTTGTCCGCGCCAAAGCCGGCCATGTTGCCGTGCAGGCGGGCCAGCGGGGCCATTTCCCCGGTGATCAGGCACTGTCCGATCTGTGCGCCGCCTGTTTTCTCGGCCTGATGCCGCTCCCAGGCCGCGCGGACGGCCGGCCGCTCGTGCAGAAAAACGCCGTCACCCTGCAAACGAAAGACCGCAAAGGCGCGGGGATCGCTCAAAAGCTCGGTGTTGGTTCCTTCAACCTCCACGCTTCCCAGGGTGCGGCCGTCGAAAAACTTAAGCAGCGCCTTCGCGCCCTCGTCCTCCACGCCGCCCAGCACCTCGCGGTGGACGCGCGCGCTTTCCGCAAAGCGGTGGGCCGCGCCCTCGGGCTTTTCGAAAATACCAAAGAGAAACGCCACGGTTTCATACAGAAAGGCCCCCTCCGGCCTTGACCCGGAGCGCTTGGGCGGCAGCGGCACGATCATTTGGCGCGGCACGCGCTTTTTGCCTTTGGCGTCCAGCACCTCAAGCGAGTGGACGGCGATGATTTTTCCCTCCGGCGAAAGCACGATCTCCACCGAGACGCCGTTCATCGCATACCCTGGCTCGATGATGTCCGCGCCCGGCATGTTTTTTGCGCGCTGGTAATATCCGCAAAGCGCCGTCAGAATCATCGTCTCACCTCCGGCACGATCTCCCCATGGCGCATCACCGCGTGGAAAAACAGCGGGGTGCAGTCCCGGTCATAGTCGATGTCGTAGAGCATGAACCCAAGGTCGTACTCCTCCACGCCTTTGTACGCGCTTTCGGGGCGCTCCTCCCCCGGCTCCACCAGCGAAACATAGGCGGGGAACTCGCGCGTGCCCAGGCAGGGCTGCGCGTGGTGCTGTCCCTGGCGAAGGCGGCGCAAAAGGATGTTGTAAAACTTCTTTTCGTCGTCGTTTTTGCCCAGTCTGTCCGGCATCAGCTCAAAATGGAAGTCCACCAGGTACTCCACGTCGCGCAGGATGACCGAGGCGCGCTGCTGGCGCTCGTCCGGCGCGCTCAGGTACAGCGGACCGCCGTGCTTTCCCGCCCGGCTGATCGCCCCAAGGGTCGCCTTCGCGCCGACCTCGTTGCGGCGCACGGCGTCAAAGCGGACGGGCTTGAGCACCGTGATCTTGTCGATCACATACCGCATGCCCGGATGCCAGAAAACCGCTTCGATGATTCCGCGCGCCGCCGAGGGGGTGATGACGTTGTAGCTCACCCGTTCCGCCTTGCATTCCGGACGGGTAAAGAGCGCCATCTCTCCCCAAATTCGGATGCAGCAGCCGTAGCCCATACGTTCCCTCCTTTCGTCAGGTTGATCATTTGTGTAAGATCAATTAAATTATATGTCATTTTTTGTATTTTGTCCAGCAATTTCCATATAATATGGCTCAACACTGTCGGGTGATACGGAAAACGGCGCACTGCAAAAAGGAGCGCCGCCCCGCGTGGCGCCCCCGATCCTCGCCTATGCGATCAAAGCCGTCAGCGGCGTATCGACGTTCAAGCCGTATTCGTCGGTGTAGAGCGTGCGAAGCTGCTCGTCCGCCGCGTCCAGCACCAACGCGCCGTCCACCCGCTTGAGGACGCCCTTTTCGGCCAGCGCTTTAGCCTGCTGCGCATAGATCGTCACGCTGTAGCGCTGGAGCTTTCGCAGCGTTCCGCCGAGCGCGCGGCCGCCGTCCAGCTCGCGCAGCAGCGCGCGGGCCTCGTCGTCGTAGGGAATGAACAGCGCCTCCTGCGCGTTTTCAATCAGATGAAATTTGCTCGCGATGGTTTCAAACGGAAACTTCTTGTCCGTGTGCTCCGCGATGTCGCGCAAAATCTCTTTGACGTCCAGCCCGGCCCCCGCGCCAAAGCGCAGGGAAAAGAACCGCGCGATGGCCTCGCGGCTGAGCAGATCATCGTGCTTTGGCGCGACCTCCAAAAGCGCGATATCGCCCAGGCGCTTCGTCTCCGAGGGCGTATTCCAGCCGACCGCGGTGAACACATACACCGGCGCGACCTCCCGCTGCCTGCCGTTTCGGTTGCACCTTCCCGCCGCCTGCGCGATGGAATCCAGCCCCGCGGCGGCGCGGTACACCACCGGGAAATCCACGTCCACCCCGGCCTCGATCAGCGAGGTGGAGACCAGAAGCACGCGCTCGCCATTTTGCAGCCTTTGGCGGATCACCCCCAGCTTTTTTGTCCGGTGCTCGGCGCACATCAGCGTGCTCAAATGGTATGCGCCCCGCTCTTCGCCGCCGAGCGCGCGGTGCAGCGCCTGCGCCTGGGCGCGGCTGTTGACGATGCACAGCGCCTGCTCGTGCGAAAGGAGCCGATCGGCCAGCGCCTCGTCTGAAAGCGCGCCAAGCTGTATGACGCGCGTGCGCCGCATCCTTTCAAACAGCGCGCCGGGGTCGTCGATGATCTCGGTGACCTCCGGCGTCTCCGGCCATACGCCGCGAAGATCCGGCTGGGTGGCGGTGCAGATCACCACCGTGGCGCGGTAGTTTCGAACCAGCGAGTACAGCGCCATCAGGCAGGGCCGAAGCAGCGCGTCCGGCAAGGCCTGCATTTCGTCCAGGATGAGGATGGAATCCTGCAGGCGGTGGAGCTTTCGGCACTTGGAGGGCTTGTTGGAAAAGAGCGATTCAAACAGCTGCACGTTGGTGGTCACCACCAGCGGGGCGTCCCAGTTTTCGCTGGCGCGGTCGGTGCGGGTGCCGTCCTCCGGCGGGGCGACGGCGCTGTGGTGCTCCAGCACCGCGTCCTCGCCCACCGCCTGCCGAAACACGCCGGCGTTTTGCTCGATGATGCTCGTGAACGGAATGGCGTAGATGATCCGCCGGATGTTTTGGTGTTTTTGGGCGTGGCGCAGCGCAAAGGCCAGGGACGACAGCGTCTTGCCGCCGCCGGTCGGTACGCTCAGCGAAAAGAAGCCCTGCGGCCGCCCCGCCGCCTCAAGGCACTTGAGGCGGATGTCCTCCCGGATGCGGCGTATTTCCCCCGTGCCGCTTTTAGGCAGCGAGCGCATATACGCCTCGTAGCGCTCGGCCAGGCTGGAAAGCGCGGGCCTTTTGCCGCGCGCCTCTGCCTGCTCGGGGTCGTAGAACCCTTCCGTATCCAAAAAGTCCGCGTCCACGAGCGCCGAATATACCATGCGGGCGGCCATGAACCACTCAAACGGCTCGGTGGCGCGCGTCGCGGACAGCCGTACGCCGGGCGGCGCGCCGGGGCCTGCCGCGCCCGTGGCCTCGCGGTCAAACGCCTTGACCGCGTCTTCAGGCAGAGGGTCGCGCAGCCGCTCTTCGATGGAGCGCCGCTTTTCCCCATTGACGGCGTTGGGCAGGCCGCCGTGATGCCCCAGGATCGGCGCGGCCAGCAGCGTCTCTGCGCCCTTGCCGTGCCGCTCGCTCAGGAGCCTGCCGCCCATGGTGGCATGGTCCACCTTTTCGGGGGTCAACCCTCGAATATGGCGCTGTACCTCGGCCTTGTATTTGCCCGCGTCATGGTACAGCCCGCAAAGCGCCGCCCACCAGGCGAGAAAGGGGTCGGTCAGATAGGAGGAAGCAAGGCGCGACACGTTGGCAAGGTGTGCGGAAAGCGGCTGCCCCGCAGGGTTTTCAGGCGTTCCGCTGTGCCCCAGATAGACCATGCGCTTCCCTTCTTTCGTGCTCGTTTCACCGCACCGCGCGCCCCACCGCAGGCCTGCCGTGGATGGCTTTCAACCGCGCGCTTGAAGAATTGCCCTTTCTTTCGCCAAGATACAGAAATTTCCCTTCTTTCGGCCGCGTCGGGCGGGTTACACTCTTGCATCCTTTAGCCACAACGTGTATACTTTACCGACACAAAAGCAGTGCCGCGGGCTATCGTCCCGCGCAAAGCGTTTGTGTTCCCTAGG
>CAZUIA010000216.1:0-5155 GCA_964620835.1 uncultured Oscillospiraceae bacterium | reverse complement strand
ACTCTGACTTTCTCTTCTTGCTTCCCTGTATCGTTTTCAAGGTCCGGCCGCGTCCCGACTGCGTTCCCGCGTCAAGACGCTTGCATAGATTATCACCGCTTCGGTGAATTGTCAACCCTATTTTTAAATTTTTCATGTATTTTTTCAAATTTCCCGTCAAAGCGCCAGACTTGTCCGCCGCAAACGCATTTGACGCTTTGCTTTGCGCGGGCGTGGTGGTATAATGGTCCAGCATTATAAAGGAGGTTCGCTATGGCTCGCTCATCCCCGGCATGGCAGCGGCTCGTGCGGGAAGGCTGGTTTTCCTCACGCGAGGAGGCTGAGCCCTGGATTTTATCCGGCAAGGTTCGCGCGGGCGACGTGCCGGTCACCAGTGCCGGGCAACTGATCAAGGAAACGGCCGCGATCGCCGTGCGGGGGGCCGGCCGGAAATACGTGGCCAAGGGCGGGCTTAAGCTGGAAGGGGCGCTTAGCGCTTTTGGCATTTCGGTCAACAAGCGCGTCTGCATCGACGCGGGCGCGTCCACCGGCGGGTTTACGGACTGCCTCGTTCGGCACGGCGCCGCGCGCGTATACGCCGTCGATGTGGGCTTTGGCCAGCTTGCGGGCAGCCTTCGCGCCAATCCCGCCGTGGTCAACCTGGAGCGCACGAACATCGCAGACGCATCGCTTTTGTCGCTTGATCCGCCGCCCACCCTCGGCACGGTCGATCTTTCCTATTTATCGCTTCGCAAGGCGGTGCCGCAGTTTGCCCGCATCCTGCAAAGCAAGGGCGATCTGATCTGCCTGGTGAAGCCGCTGTTTGAAATTGAGGACCCTGATGCCCGAAGGACGGGTGTGATTCCCCCGGACGCCTATGGACCGCTGCTCTGCTCGCTGTCGGAAGGCTTTACAGCCGATGGGTATGCCGTACGCGGCATCACGCACAGCCCGGTCACGGGCAACAACGGCACGCTGGAGTTCTTCGCTTGGCTGTCGCTTGGCTGCCAAAACGGCATGGATGCCCAGGCGGCGCAGGCGGCCGCTTCAGCCGCCGTATCCGCCGCGCATTCCTTGCCCGCTTATCAGAAAACATAAGAAGGAGAATGGAGTATGAACGAATCTTCCGCCCGCCCCACCGCCTTCACGCGCGTCATCCTGCCGATCTGTATCGCTGCCGCGCTGGTGATCGCCACCCTGCTAATCTCCGGCAGCGCGTTGATCCGTATCGAGGATGTGTATACGAACCGTATCCTCGCGGGCACCTATGGAACGCCGGACTGGCGGGTGCAGGAGATGAACCCGCTGCTTGCGCAGGTCCTCACGCTTTTATACCGCCTCCTGCCCATGGTCAACTGGTATGGCGTCCTGCTGCTTTTGCTGCTTTTCCTGTCCGTCGCTGCGCTGATCAGCCTTGCCGCTCGAAAGAGCGGCGGCCTGCTGCCGGCAGCCCTGGTGCTCAGCCCCGTCGCCGTGCTGCTCTCCTATTCGATGATGAGCACCACCGTCGGCGCGCTCTGCGCCGTGGCGGGCGCGCTTTCTTTGATGGACGGCCTGCAGCGGAAAAAGGAAGGCCTTGGCCGCACGATTCTGGGCGCGGTCCTGTTCGCGCTCGCCTTCTCGCTCTCCATGGCCGTGGCGGCGCCGCTCGCGGCCTGCGCCGCGCTGTGCTCTTTGCCCTGCTGCATCCGGGAAGGCCGGTGGAAGGGCCTGCTCCTGGGCCTTCCGGCCATGGCGATCCTCGCGGCCGCGCTCTTTGGCTATAGCGCGCTGATGTACAGCTCGCCCGAGATGGCCGCGTACCGAAGCGACTATGCGCTGTACACCCGCCTGCAGCACAGCAGCCTGAAAGAGGAAAGCGACCGCCTGCTTTCGGTCTACGGCACGTCCGCGTTTTCGGAGGACCATGCGAGCCACGACCACGACGGCGACGGCATGCCCGACGGCGAGGACCATGTGCATGAGGACGATGTCGTGATCGAGCCCAACGTGTTTGATACGGTCGGCTGGTCCGTCAACGACGCGGTCCTGTTCTTCTCGCGAAACGGCATGGACGCGGAATTGACGAACCCCGAGACGCTCCGCGTTCTTGAAAAAGAAGCCCGTTTCATTTCCTATGATATAGGGCGTCTTTTGCGCGAGTTTTTCGCCACGGCCAAAAAGCCGCAGTTTTTGCTGCTGATGGCGCTGTTCGTTCTGGCCGCCCTTTCCACCGTGGTGACGAGCCGCTGCAAGGGGCTTATCGCGCTGCTGGCCGCCCTGTTCGCCTTTGGCGGGCATCTGCTGGCGCTTGCGTGCTACCGGGACGCCTTTTCGCACATCGCGCCGTTTTACCTGATGGGGCTTTCCATCCTGGTGTACCATTTTGACGGCCCGTCCGCCAAGGCGTGGCTGCGCCGCGCGCTTTCGACCGTTTGGCTGCGTGCGGGCGTGTCCGTGCTTTCGCTCGCGGTCTTTGCCGCGGGGCTTTCAGGCCTGTTCTACTATACCCGCATCACCCCGGCCAACGCCAGCCCCTTTACCACGGAGGTCGCCGGATTCATCACCCGCTACGTCCAGGCGCACCCGGAGATGCTGTTCATCGGCGACGCGCCGCAGGACCGCGTGAAGCCGGAGACGCTGGCCGCACCCGTGCGCGGCAGCGACGCAAACCTGCTGGCCGGCAGCTATGATCTCTACAGCCCGCGCGCGGCAGCGCTCAAGGCCAAGCACGGCCTTGCGAACCCGTTGATCGACTGCGTGGACCGCCAAGACGTCGGCTATGTCCTCATGTCCTTCCCGGATGTGATCCTGCAGCGGCTGGCGCTGCACTATGATACCTACGTCGGGTTTGAGAACATTGACACATACCCTGAGTATACCGAGGGCATCTACGCGTTCAAAGCGTTTTCGGAGGAGGACATCGCGGGCATCATGGAAAAGGAGATTGCCTGGCAGGAAGTGCTGAAGGAGCTGGAACAGTTGCCAGAAGCCGACGAGCATGACCATGCCGGCGAAGATGCCCATGAAGGGGACGAGCATGCCGAGGACGGGGCTGCCCCAAGCGATCCTTCGCCCGCCCCTGCGGACGCGCCGGCTGCCGCGGGCACTTCCGCGCCCGCTTCCTCAGCCCCTTCCCCCGCTTCCTCGCCTTCCGCCGCGCCCGCTTCCAATGGATAATCCCTCCGCCTTCCCCATCGCCGTGGTCGGTGCGGGCGCTTCCGGGCTGATGGCCGCCGTGGCGGCCGCCCGGACGCGTCCGCATTCGGTTCTGCTGCTGGAAAAAGAGGCGCGCGTCGGGCGAAAGCTGCTGGCGACCGGCAACGGGCGGTGCAACCTGCTCAACCGGACTGTGCAGGAAGCGCGCTACCACGGGAGCGGCGTACGCGCCGCGATGGCGCTGCTGGCCGATACGCCGCCCGACCGGCTCCTCTCCCTGTTTGAGGACCTCGGCCTTTGCTGGCGCGAGGAGGCCGAAGGGCGTGTCTACCCGTACAGCGGCCAGGCGGGCGCCGTGCTGGATGTGCTGCGCGCCGCTTGTGACCGCGCGGGCGTATCCACGCGCTGCGGCGCGGAGGTGGTGCGCGTAACGCGCGAAAAGGGGCGCTTCGTCCTTGATACGGCGCAGGGCGAATCGTTTGGCGCGCAGCGCGTGATCCTTGCCGCCGGCGGCAAAGCCGCGCCCTCCTTGGGGGCAAACGGCGGGGCGTACCGGCTTGCAAGGGCGCTGGGCCATTCCGTCACGCCGCTGTTTCCGGCGCTTGCGCCGCTGAAGCTGCCGGCCGAATCGGTGCGAGGGCTCAAGGGCGTGCGCGCGCATTGCACGCTCACCCTGTTTGATGAGGAAAAGCCCCTCCGTATCGAGCGCGGCGAGGCGCTGTTTACCGAGTACGGTGTCTCCGGCGTGGCGGCAATGCAGCTTGCCCGCCTTGCGGGCCGGGCGCTGTCGGCGGGCAGGCAGGCCGCGCTGTCCGTCTCGCTGATGGATGAAAGCAAGGCGAAAACCCAGGCGGACCGCCGCGCCGCGCTGTTTGAAGGAGAGGCGATGGAAACGTTTTTCACCGGGCTTTTGCACAAGCGCATCGGCCTGTGCCTGCTGCGCCAGGCGGGGATTGCGCCGACGGACCCGGTCAGCCCCGCGCTTGCCCGGCGGGTTTTGCCGCTCCTGTCCGACTGGCGGCTGCCCATCCTCGGCGTGCTGCCCTTTGAACACGCGCAGGTCACGGCCGGCGGCGTGCCCCTTCAGGAGGTGGACGGCCGGACGCTGGAATCAAACCTAGTGCCCAGGCTGTACCTTTGCGGCGAGACGCTGGACGTCGACGGGGACTGCGGCGGCTATAACCTGATGTGGGCCTGGGCCTCCGGGCTTGCTGCGGGCACGGCCGCGGCCAAAGGGGGCGCGCCATGATCCGGCTTCCCGCGGTTAAGGCGCCGCTTTCCGCCGCAGAACAGGACTTGGCGCGCATCGCGGCCGATATTTTGGGTGTGGACCTTGGGCAAATCCGCTCGGTTCGCCTTTCTCGCCGGGCGGTGGACGCGCGCAGGAAGGACGACGTGCACCTGGCGCTGACCCTGGACGTCACCGTTTCGGGCGACGAAGCGGCGCTCTTGCGCGGATGCCGCCATCCGCAGGCGTCCCTCATGGAGACGCCCGCGCCGCCGCCCCCGCCCGTGCGTATGGCCGCGCCCAAGTGCCGCCCCGTCGTGGTCGGCGGAGGCCCGGCCGGGCTGTTCGCGGCGCTTCTCCTCGCCCGCGCCGGCGCGACGCCGCTGCTGATCGAGCGGGGGCAAGACGCGCTCACCCGCCGCGCGGACGTGGAAAGGTTCTGGCAAACCGGCGAGCTTTCCCCGGAGTCAAACGTGCAGTTCGGCGAAGGGGGCGCGGGTACGTTTTCCGACGGCAAGCTGAATACCGGCATCAAAAACCCGCGCTGCCGGGACGTGCTGGAAGCGCTTGTCCGCTCGGGCGCGCCGGAGGAAATCCTTTGGCAGTCTAGGCCCCACATCGGCACGGACCACCTGGTGCGCGTGGTGATGGGGCTTCGGTCCGAGATCCTTTCGCTCGGCGGCGAAGTCCGGTTTGGTGCGCGCCTTGACGGGCTTTTTGTGGAAAACGGCGCCGTGCGCGGGGCTTCTGTGTGCGGCGAGCAGATCGACGCCGACAACGAACGCCGCCAGGGCGTCCGGTTCATCGGGT
>CAZUIA010000215.1:0-5155 GCA_964620835.1 uncultured Oscillospiraceae bacterium | reverse complement strand
AGGCGTGTATGACCTGATCTTCCTCTTTACCAAGCAGCTGGCCAACGCGGAGGTGCTGCCGAGGGTTTTGCCCCACCTGCATGCAAAGAGCACCGTCTGCACCCTGCAAAACGGCGTGCCAGAGCCCTTTGTGGCCGAATATGTGGGCAAAGAGCGGACGGTGGGCGGCACCGTCCTGTGGGGCGCGACATTCCTGGGCCCCGGCGTGTCGGAATTGACGCAGGATATCAGGAAGAGCGACCATCTGTTTGAAATCGGCGAGATCACAGGGGAGATCACGGAGCGCATCCAATCCGTCGCGCAGGTTCTTCGGCTCATGGGCCCGGTGAAGGTGACGGACAAGCTGATGCATTCGCGCTGGGGCAAGCTCATCAACAACGCGTGCATGAGCGGCATGTCGGCCGTATGCGGCGCGACCTTCGGTCAGGTGCGCGACCACCCCAAAGCGCGCGCCTGCCTCAGTTACCTCGGGCGCGAGGTCAAGGCCTGCTGCGAGGCGGACGGATATCGGCTTCCGTCCCTGCTTGGCAACTACAGCCCTGATTGCCTGGGCTTTGACAGCCAGGAGGGCTTTGACGCCTCGCAGGCAATGTTTATCGGCATGTATGAGGGATTTGGCGCCGCCAAGGCGAGCATGCTGCAGGATTTGGAAAAGGGAAAGCGGACGGAAGTCCGCATGATCAACGGCTATGTCTGCCAAACCGGCGACCGGCACGGCATCGATACCCCGTTTAACGACAAGGTGGTGGAAATCGTCTCCCGCATCGAAACCGGCGAGATGGCCTGCTCGATGCAAAACCTGGATCTCTTTCCCCAAGACTGGTTTGCATTCGCGCTGTACGGAGAATAAAGGAAAGATTAAAAATTTCTTAAAAGCCAAGTTGCGCACAATATATCAAAGATATTTTGTACATTCTTGCTTGACATTCCAATTTTGAAGTGGTAGAGTTTCTCATAGGGACGGAGAGCCTCGCGCAAAAAAGCGCGGCAATCCAAGATGGGGGCCGACCGTCAAAACGGAAAAACAGAAAAGGAGTCGCGGAACATGAAAAAGCTGCTTACCCTGGTGCTCGTCCTATGCTTGGCGGCCATGCCCTTGCTGACCGCCTCGGCCGCACCCCAGCCGGCGCCCGAAGCGAAAAACCCCAGCCCGGAGTATACGCTCATCCCCTTCCTGGCGGATTACGCCGAGTACAAGCACGACGGCGAGATCAACGCGCTGTACCTTGTTTGCACGACGGCCGCCGAGTATTTCCCGAACTCTTTCAAGGTGTGGGACCCGATGCTTCAGGAGCACGGCATCAAAATGGAGCTGCTCGGCCCGCCCGAGTACTCCGACGCCAGCCTGATCGCGACGCTGGAATCCTCCCTGGCCTCGCAGCGGTACGACATCGTGGTTCTCTATCCGATCTCGTATTCCGCCATCACTCCGCTGCTCGACGACATCTGGGACACCTACAAAGTGCCGATCCTGGCCTACGCGTTCGCGCCTGAAACGCAGTGCGGGCATTACTACCTGGGCACTTCCTACTATACGACCGGCACCGTGCAGGGCCAGGCCATCATCGACTACGTCAACCGCAACAGCGAATACTTCGATACGCTGGGTGAAATCCCCGTGGTTACGTTTGTCAACCCCGCGGGCACCGAACAGTACGCCCGCATCGTCGGCGCGCTGGATGTCCTAAGCGCGGACGGGCGCTTCAAGCTGATCCAGGAATACGTGGCAAACGGCGAGGCGGCCTGCCTGACCGCCATGGAGACCGTTCTCACGGAGCACCCCGAAGTGGAAATCGTGCTGACCCAGATCGACAACGACGTGACCGGCGCGTATCAGGCCATCGTCAACGGCACGTACAAGCATTCCGACTACATCAGCCTCTGGGGCTATGACGCCACCGGCGCCGTATGCTCGCTGATGAAGCAGGATGGCGAGCGGGGCGTTGTCCAGGGTTCCTCCTACCTCAGCCACAACCTGGCCGGCCAGGCGCTGAAAGAGATCATTCCGATCCTCGTGGGCGCTGCCAAGCAGAACACGAAGATCGAATTCACGCAGGAGGAATTTGACTGGCTGGGCACCGCGCTGTCGAACTGGGCGGTCACCGTGACACCGCTGAACATCGACGAACACTACCACCCGTAACCCTTTGACACCAAAGGCCGGAGGCGATTTCCGTCCTCCGGCCTGATTCAGGAGCCATCCGCAAATGGTCCGGGTTGGCCGGACGGGTGCCTTTTTCGCTTTGCCAGGCGTTCTTTGGCCGGCACAGTCCTTGGCTGTGTCCCCCTCCGGCTTCCTGCAAGGCAAAAACACCTCGCCCGCCCGTCCTGTTCGCGGATGCGCTTGCGCTAGAGGATGTTTGAGATGCACACAGACTTTCAAAACCTCAGGGACTTTATGGATTCGGCCCTCCCAAAGATCGACGTGTCCGGCATTGACTGCATCATTTATCAAGATCATCAGGAAATCTTCCGTCATGCCGCCGGATACAGCGATATTGAAAACCGGGTTCCCATGCGGCCGGACGGGCTGTACAACCTATACTCCGCCTCCAAGGTGATCACCTGCGTCGCGGCCATGCAGCTCCTTGAAAAAGGCAAAATCGCGCTGTTTGAGCCCGTGCACAGATACCTTCCCGAATTTGAGAAAATGCTGGTCAAGGCCGGCACTTTTGTTATCCTGCCGGCAAAAAAAACCATCCGCATCCTGGACCTTTTCACGATGACCGCGGGGATTTCCTATGAGCTGGACACGCCCGAAATGCGCAAGCTTTTCGCGGAAAAGGGGCGGGATTTTGATACCCGCGATTTTGTGCGCGCCCTGGCCCGCGAGCCGCTGATGTTCGAGCCCGGCGAAGGCTGGAACTACGGCTACTGCCACGACGTGCTCGGCGCGATCGTCGAGGTGGTTTCCGGCATGACCTTTGGCCAATACCTGCGGCGCTATATTTTCGATCCGCTCGGCATGAAGGACACCGGTTTTGCCCTGACGGAGGCAAACAAGCACCGGATCGCGCCGCAGTATGACTATAGCTACGAGACCGGAAAGGCGAAGCGAATTTCCAGCGACTCAATCGGCAACGCGGGGGAGCGCCACGAAAGCGGCGGCGGCGGCCTGATCTCCTCGTGCGAGGACTACATCCTCTTTGCGGACGCGCTCGCCTGCGGCGGCGTGGGAAAGAGCGGCGCGCGGATCCTTTCGGAAAACAGCATCCGCCTCATGCGGAAAAACCATCTGCGGGGAAACAGCCTCAGGGATTACCAGAAAATGTTTCCCAGCGAGGGTGTCGGCTATGGG
Organism: uncultured Oscillospiraceae bacterium; assembly: GCA_964620835.1. Taxonomy (GTDB): domain Bacteria; phylum Bacillota; class Clostridia; order Christensenellales; family Aristaeellaceae; genus Avichristensenella. The sequence continues at coordinate 1,857 of CAZUIA010000215.1, read as the reverse complement.
CTGGGCGTTTCGGTTTTGATGGATCCGGTCGCCGCCTGCTCGCTTGCGCCGGCGGATTCCTTCGCCTGGGGCGGCATGGGCGGAGTGCAGAATTACTTCGATTGTGAAAACAGGCTTTCCTATTTCGTGGCGCAGCATACCCTGAAAAGCCCGAAGGAGTACCTGGAGCCGTACATGCGCAACATCCTGTATGCGACCATTTCAAAACCCTTCCATTGAGGTGGAGGAGCAGTCCGGATGCACGCGCCTTGCGCGCGGCCGGAGCGGTTTCCCGGCGGGCGGACCGCCCGAAGCATGTCGGCAAAATTCGGCGTGAATGGGCACAAACCGCGCAAGGCAGCCGTTGCTCCCACGGTGCTGGAGGAAAACGGCAGAGGAGGGATATTTTGCAAGCCGACACCATTTTGGAGATCAAAGGCTTACACAAAACCTATCCCGGCGTCGTGGCGCTGAACGATGTCAGCTTTAGCGTCAGGCGGGGCGAGGTGCATGCCATCGTGGGCGAAAACGGAGCCGGCAAGTCCACGCTGATCAAGACGATCACCGGCGCGGTGACGCCGGACGCCGGCACCATCACCTTCGACGGCAAGACGTATACGCATCTGGACCCGAAGCATTCCGGGCAGATCGGCATCGGCGCCGTCTACCAGGAGTTCATGCTGGCGCCGGCGCTGTCGATCGCGGAAAACGTCTTTTTGGGCAACTACTCGGGAAACGGGTTTATCGTCAACTTTAGGGACATGAACCAAAAGACCGAGCAGGCCATGAAAAGCATCGGCGTGAAGCTTCCGCCGCAGACGCAGGTCTGGCAGCTGAGCGTGGGCCACCAGCAGGTCGTTGAAATCACGCGCTCCCTGGTCAAGGATATCAAGCTGCTGATCATGGACGAGCCCTCCGCGCCGCTGACGACCCACGAGGTCACCCGGATGTTTCAAATCGTCCGCAAGCTGAAGGAGCAGGGCATCACCATCATTTACATCTCGCACCGGCTGGAGGAGGTCATCGAGCTGGCGGACCGGGTGACGGTGATGCGCGACGGGCAGTACATCACCACGCTGAACGTTCCGGAAACCAACATGAAGGAGATCATCCGCTTCATGGTCGGCCGGGAACTGCGCGGCAAATACCCCGAGCGCGAAAAGCCGATCGGCGGGAAGCTTCTGCAGGTGGAAAACCTAAGCGGCAACGGCGTCCAAAACATCAATTTCACCCTGCGCCAAGGCGAGATTCTCGGCTTTGCGGGCCTGTTGGGCTGCGGCCGCACCGAGGCGGTGAGCCTGCTATACGGCGTGGGCAAAAAGACCGGCGGCAGGATCTTCCACAAGGGCAAGGAGATCCGCATCAGGAATACGACGCAGGCGCAAAGGCTCGGCATCAGCCTGATCCCTGAGGACAGGAAACGGAACGGCGTGTTTTTGTACATGTCCATCAAGTGGAACACCAGCATCGCCTGCATAAGGCAGAAGCTGATCAAGTACGGCGTCATCGTCGACACCAGGAAGGAAGCCGCCCTTGCGGCGGAATATGCGGGCAAGCTCAGCACCAAGACGCCGACGCTTGACCAGCTCGTGCTCAACCTGTCCGGCGGCAACCAGCAGAAGGTGGTCATCTCCAAGGCGCTGGCCACGGACCCCGAAATCATGATCTTTGACGAGCCAACCCGCGGCATCGACGTCGGAGCCAAGCAGGAAATGTACGACATGATCCGTCGGCTCGTCAACGAGGGCAAATCCGTGATTCTCGTCTCCTCCGAGATGGAGGAGGTCATGGGCCTGTCCGACCGGATTCTGGTTTTGCACGAAGGGCGGCAGATGGGCATCCTGGAACGGGAGGAATTTGATCAGGAACGGATCCTGA
>CAZUIA010000214.1:0-5273 GCA_964620835.1 uncultured Oscillospiraceae bacterium | reverse complement strand
CAAAGGCGCTGCCTTTGGAATCCGCCGGGGACTTGTCCCCGGACCCCTTCTTGGGCAATCTGCGCCGAAATCAAAAGGGCTGCCGCACGCTTTGGGTGCGACAGCCCTTTTGATCGTCCCTTACGAAAGCGGGAATCGGTACTCCGTCACCGTCCTGTATGTCTCGCCCTTTTTCAGCACGCAGGAGGGGAAGTTCGGGTGGTGGACGCTGTCCGGGAAATGCTGCGTTTCCAGGCACAGCCCCTGCCGGGCCGCATACGGCACGCCCAGCTTGCCGGGGGTATCGCCGGAAATCATGTTGCCGCTATAGAACTGCACGCCCGGCTGGTCGGTAAAAACTTCCAACCTTCTGCCGGAGGCGGGATCGCCGAGCACCGCGGCGCGCCGCAGCGTGCCGTCCCAGCCGTTGATCACAAAATTGTGGTCATACCCCTTCCCGTAGCGCATCTGGACATCCTCTCCCTGGTGCGACAGCCCTTCCCCGATAATCCGGGGCCTTCTCAAGTCAAACGGCGTGCCCTCCACCGATATCAGCCGGCCCGTAGGAATGCTCGCAGGGCTTGACACCTCGCAGATCGCGTCGGCGTCAATCTGGATCTCGTGCGAAAGCACGCTCTCACACCCGGGACCCGAAAGGTTGAAATACACATGGTTGGTCAGGTTGAGAACCGTGTCGGCGTCCGATACAGCCTCATAGCGAATGCGCAGCGTGTTTTCGTCGTCAAACGTATAGACCACCCGCACGGTCAGCGCGCCGGGATACCCCTCGTCGCCGTCCGGGCTGTGAAGGCCAAACACCACCCCGTCGCCCTCCGCGCTCGCCTGCCACACCTTTTTGTCAAACCCGGCAAGCCCGCCGTGCAGGTGGTTTTCGCCGTCGTTTGCGTAAAGCGGATACGTTTTGCCGTTCAGCATGAACGACGCCCCGCCGATGCGGTTGCCAAAGCGGCCGATCAGCATGCCCATATAGCCGCGGCCCGCCCGCAGGGTGGAAAGCGTATCGTAGCCGAGCGTCACATCCCCAAGAACCCCCCGCCTGTCCGGCACATGGACGGACAGGAGACACCCGCCCAGGCTCGAAAGCTCGCAGAACGCGCCCGATAAGTTGGTGAGCGTGAACTTGAAAACCTCCGTTCCGTTTTCAAGCCTGCCCATCGACGTCCGCTTGACCATCCGCCCGCCTCCCCTCGTACTCTTTTCGCTTGTCCGCCAGCGTGCGAAGGTGCCCCTCCTCCTCGCGCACGATGGCCTGCACCTCCGCTTGCTCCGCAAGAGGAAGGTGCGCAAGAAGGCGGGTATAAAAGGCGATGGAGTCGCGCTCGGCCTGCATGGCCTCTGAAAGCAGCGAAAAGGGCGAGGAAAGCGCGCCCTCCAGCGCCACCTGCATCAGGCCGCCGGGAAAGAAATGCTCGGCCGCCTTCGCCGTGGCAAGCTCCCGCTGCTCGGGCGTCAGGTCCGGCATGCCGTCCTTTTCCAGCATGGCCAGAAATTGTGCGTAATGTATTTCTTCTTCCGCTTCCAGCGCGGACAAAAGCGCGAGCAGGGACGGGTCGGTCGTGCAAAGCCTGGCGCGCCTGTACAGGTTCCGCCCGCGGCGTTCCATTTCCAGCGCGATCAAAAGCCCTTGCCTTCGCAACGAAGAGGGCATGGCAAACGCCTCCTTCCGCCGCAGACTATACGCGCGAAAAGCCACGCGAAAACACGGCGTTTCAAGGCATATTGTAGCAGAAAGCAAAGGGAGAAACAAGAAAATAAAAAAGCCCCCTTTGCAGGGGGTTTCTTATGCGCCTCAAGGGAGGGGAACCTATTGGCGCGCTTTTGAACTTCATCTATCAAACGCGGGACCTTCCCGTTTTCATCCCGGGTTTTTTCCCTTTTTCAAAACTTTTTGAAAGAATTTTTCGGTTTTCCCGCGCGCGCCGCCCCCGCTGTGGATACTGTTGATAGCGGGCTGTGGAAGAAATTGCCTCGCCAAAGCGTTGACAATCCAAGGAAAACGCGCGGGGATAGCCTTGTCCGGCGGACGTTATCCACCGTTATCCACAGTTTCATCCACAATCAGGCCCTTTTTGTGAATAACTTTGCCTCTTTTCCGCGCCTGTAGCAAGTTTTCCACAATTACCGTTTATTTGTCCGCGAGATACTCGTTGATCTGGTGAATCATCTCATCCACATTGATGCCGTGCACCTGTCCCGCTTCCTCCAGCGTTTCCGCCGTCGCATGCGGGCATCCGAGACAGTGCAGGCCGAACGTCATCATAATGCGGGCCGTGCCGCGATCCTTTTCCAGTACTTCCCGGATGGTCATGGTTTTATCGATGGTTTGCATGGCGTGTCCTCCCGTGCGTATTTCGTCTTATTATATACCCCGGTCTTTGAAAAAGTAAACAAGGAAAAAGCACCCCTGAAAAAGCGGTCCGGCGGCAAAAAGCATTTGCGCCGCCGGCGGGTCTTTCCTTCCCGTTCATGCAGGATTTTCCTTTGCCTGTATCGAACTGTTCCCAGGTTCAAAAAGTATGTCCACCGTGTGTCCACAGGCAAAAACGGGCGCTTCGCTCGCTTTTTTCGGGTTATCCCCGCCGTTCACACGCCTACTACTACGGCTACTTTTCATATACCTCGCCGACAAGGAGGATCACCCATGCGCTTCACCTGTTCCGTTTCAGACATCGGCGGCGCGCTTTCCGTCGTCACCAGGGCCATTGCCGCCAGGTCCACCATCCAAATCCTGGAAGGAGTGCTGCTGACCACCTGTCCCGAAGGGCTTCGGCTGACGTGCACGGACCTTGCCCTTGGCATTGAGACGCACATTCCGGCCGAAGTCGAAAAGGAGGGCAGCACGGTGCTGCCGGGCAAGCTGCTGGCGGAGATCGTCAGAAAGCTCCCGGATGAAAGGATCGAGATCAGCGTCAACGCCCAAAACGTGGCGTCCATCCGCTGCGCCGGGTCCCGCACCACGCTTTCGGGCCTTCCGGCGGAGGAATACCCTTCCCTGCCCGAGGTGGGAGAGGCGAAAACCGTGTCGCTGCCCGAATCGGTTTTGAAAGAGATGATCCAGCGCACGACGTTCGCCATCGCGACGGACGAGACGCGGCCGATCCTGACCGGCTGCCTGATCGAGTCGGACGGGCGCGAGCTTTCCATCGTCGCGCTGGACGGGTTTCGGCTCGCGCTTCGCAAGCAGGTGTTCGAATCGGGCATTCCCGAGCTTTCGGCCGTGGTGCCGGGCAAGGTGCTCAACGAGGTCGCCAAGATCGTCAGCGACGGGGACGCGTTCGTCACGCTCTCTTTGGGTGGCACGCACCTGCTGGCCGACATGGGACAAACGAGGGTCGTCGCCCGGCTGCTGGAGGGCGAGTTCATTCGATATAAGCAGATTCTGCCGACCGAGTGGCAAACGCGCATCGCCGTTTCGCGGCGCGAGCTGGAGGCCGCGATGGACCGCGCCTCGCTGATGGCGCGCGAGGGAAAGAACAACCTGGTCAAGCTGCATATGGAGGAAGGGACGCTGCTCATCACGTCCAACGCCGAGCTTGGGGACGTGCGCGAGGAGATTCCGGTGCAGTTTGAGGGGCGGGTGCTCGACATCGCGTTCAACGTGCGCTACATCAGCGACACGCTGCGGGCCATCGAGGATGAAAACATCGTGCTTCGGTTCAACTCAAACGTCAGCCCCTGCCTGATCTGCCCGACGTTTGGCGACAAGTTTACGTATCTTGCGCTGCCGGTGCGCGTGTTCACGGCCTGAGATGGTCATTTCGCGGCTGCGCCTTGCCTCCTTTCGAAACTATGAAAGCGCCGAGCTTTCTCCGGCGGAGGGCATCACGGTGCTGCATGGGCTTAACGCGCAGGGCAAAACCAACCTGATCGAGGCGATCCACCTGTGCTGTCTCGGCAGGTCGCATCGGACCGGCAAGGACGCGGAGCTGGTCCGGTGGGGCCAGAGCGCGGCGCTTGTGCAGGTGAAGGCGAAGCGAAGCGATGGCGTGCACGAGGTTTCGGTGCGCATCGCGCTGGAGGAGCAGCGAAAAAAGCAGATCAAGATCAACGGTTCCCCGGTGGAGAGGATCGGGGAACTGATGGGTCATGTCAACGCCGTGCTCTTTTCGCCTGAGGATCTGCGGCTGGTGAAGGATGGGCCGGAGGGGCGAAGAAGGTTTCTGGACATGGAGATCTCGCAGCTTCAGCCGGCGTATTTTTACGCGCTGCAGCGGTATGCCCGGGCGCTGAAGCAGCGAAACGGGCTGCTTCGCCAGCTGCTGTGCGGCGCGGGCGGGGAGGGGTTTTCTTCGCTTCAGGAATGGGACGCGCTGCTTTCGGAGGCGGGGGCGCAGATCATCGGAAGGCGCGTGAAGTATTTGGAGCGGCTGGCCGAGGCGGCAAGGGAGACGCACGGCGCGCTTTCGGGTGGACGGGAGACGCTTTCGCTTGCGTATGTCGGCGGCGCGCGGGAGGAGGGGGAGCTGTCGGCGCTGCTGAAGGCTTCCCGGCAGGAGGATTTGCGCCGGGGTACGACGACGGTCGGGCCGCACCGGGACGATTACCGGCTGATGATCAACGGCCGCGACGCGCGGTCCTTCGCGTCGCAGGGGCAGCAGCGCACGGCGGCGCTTTCGCTGAAGCTGGCGGAGATCGAGGTGATGCGGCGGGAGATTGGGGAATGGCCGGTGCTGCTGCTGGACGATGTGATGAGCGGGCTGGACGTGGAAAGAAGGCGGATGCTGCTGACGAGGATCGAGTCGGTGCAGACGCTGATCACCTGCACGCATCCGAGCGATTTGGGCGGCGCGAAATACCAGGCCGCCTACCGGGTGGAGGGCGGCAGGCTTAAAAAGGAATAAAGGCATACGGCAAAGAAAAAGGAAGGGCGGTTCAGTCTCTCCCTTTCGTTCGGGGCTGCCGCACCAAAGCGCGTGCGGCGGCCCCTTTTCCCGCAGCCCGCATGTCCCCCTACGCCCCCAAGAAGGGGTCCGGGGACAAGTCCCCGGCGGATTCCAAAGGCAGCGCCTTTGGCCGCCGGAGGCCCCTTCCCGCGCGGGAAAAGCCGCAAAGCAGCGACCATCCCGGTCCCCCGCGCCGCACCCTTTTTCCCGCCCGCAACACCGGCGCGGCGCGGGTTCCTCCCCGATGCTCGCGCGCACGCGAGCGAGGCCGCCCGCTTCGCGGCTTTTCAAAAAGCCCCCGCCAAGCGCGGGCGCGGCATGATCCGCTTCCATGTTTATGTTTCCGGCAACTGCCGCCTGCCCAGCTTCATCCCGCAGGATTCTCGGACC
>CAZUIA010000213.1:2855-5303 GCA_964620835.1 uncultured Oscillospiraceae bacterium | reverse complement strand
CACAGCACACCGCCTCGCGCAGCGTTTTTTTATGTTCATCGCGTCGATCTCCGGCGCGTACAGGACGCCCGCGCCCTCGCGCACCGCGCCGCTTTGGCGCACCGCGCCCTCCGGCAGGGCCTCCTCCGCCAGCAAAAGCGGGCGGACGCTGAGCGCGCGCAGGGCTTCCATTACCCTGGGCATGCCGGGGCGGGGAAGGTCGCCCATGCCCACGATGCCGAGAAACGACATCCGCTCTTCAAACGCGCCTGCCTCCGGCAGCCACTTGGTGGCAAACGCCAGGGTCTGAAGGCCGCAGGCCTCCATGTCGTCGGCGATATCCTGCGCGCGCTGCTTTTCCGCCTCGACCATGAGGGTTTCCTTGCCGTTGATCACCTGCGTGCAGCGCTCAAGGATCGCCCGGGTGTCGCCCTTGGCGTATGCCCGAAAGCCGCCCGCGTCCTTATGCACCGTGGTTTCGATGCGGCGGTCGGCGTCATAGGCGAGCGTTTCCACCCGGGGGTACTGGCGCGCCATGCGCTCGTTTTCAAAGCCCATCTCCCTGGCAAAGCCCGCCAGCGGAGCAAATCCGTCGCATCCCAGCGCCACGCCCGCCGTCAGCATCATCCACGCGCCCTGACGCTTGAAGCGGTCGGGCTTGACGATCTCAAGCGGCGCGGCCACCAAGCGGACGACGTTTTGCCCCTCCATCACGAGCTTTGCGTCCAGCAGGAGCGACTTGAGCGAGGCCAGAGACCCGGGAACCTCGATATCCTTCAGCATCACGCCCTTTTGTGCCTGTGAAAGCAGGAATTGTCTGCGCGTCTTGGTCCAAAGCAGGTTGCGTACGGGGGGAATCTTTTCCAACAAACGGTACATTTCCGTCTCCTTTATCATTCGCGAATGAGCCCGGGGTGGCGCAGAAACTCGCCCTCCATGAACAGCCAGCCGGCAAGCGGGGAGGGTTCCCCGTTGACGTAAAAGCGCACCCGCGTAACGCCGTCCATCTCGGTGAGGGTGTTCACCATCGCGTAGACCATGTTGCGCTCCTCGGCCTGGCCCATGCCCTGGCAGGCCGCCCGAAACGTCTCGGACAGGTCGACCAGCGCCGTGTCGCCCACGATCTGCAGCCCCAGGATATCCGCGTCGCTCACCCCTTCGGGCAGCGCGCGCGAAAGCGTCGGGTCGTTCGGTTCCTTCATGAGCTCGCGCATCAGCGCGCGGGGCTGGGTGCGGTGCCGCTGCGCGATGGGCCGTATGGCCGCCCGAAGGCCGGAGCCGTCGGCCAGCGGGAAGTAGACCGTGCAGGTGTCCGCCGCCAGCGGGGCGATGCTCTCGCGGGTCATCAGGCCGCTTGCGGACTGCCACCGGCTCCCGTCCATCAGTTCCACCTCCGTCACCTTCTCCCCGTTCACGTACGCGATCAGGCCGCCGAAGCGGGGAATGAACGACGAAAGCGTGTAGCAGAGGGAGGAAAGCAGCATGCCGCGCGTATAGCCGCTGAGCATCAGGAAGCTGTCGATCTCCTCGCCGAAATACAGCTCGATGATCCTTTCCTCCGAAAGCAAGACCGGGTTTCGCTGCAGGTAATCCGACGAGGGCATCACCCGAAGCGCGCCCTGGATCTGCGTGGCGCCCTTGGAAAGCTCCTCTACCAGGAGGTTGGCATACGCGGCCAAGTCCCATTCCCGAATGGCGATGTTTCGCACCTCGCCCAGCAGCGACGTGCCGTCCGCCGACACAAAATACAGCGCCGCGGCCTTTTGCAGCTCAACCGCGCCCGCGCTGGCCTGCTGGTCCAGGATCTGCCGCCAATAGGATGAGATTTCGACGCCGGGGTAGCGCGCCATGACGCCCGTGGGCAAAAGGCCGATGAGGTCAAGGCCCACGTCCTGCCCGTCGACCAGGATGTTGACATACTTGACGCCGAACAGCTCGGTGAGCGTGTTGGTGATCGCCACGCGCAGCGGGAAAAAGCTCTCCGGCACCATCGACCGGGCGGACGCGTCCAGGTTCACCGTCACGAGGTCGCGGGTCGTCTCCACCGGGTTTGATACCGGCGATAGGCGGATCGCGCTCATGCCCGCGCGCTCGGGGCTATGGTTGTACGCGTCCAGCAGCGCCTCCACGCATGCCTGCTGCTTGGTGCGGCTGGACGTCGCGGTAATGGTCCTCACCGTCGTGGTCAGGCGCGACAGGGCGTCCGGCAGGTAGAGGATGGCGCTGGACTCGCGCGTGGTCTGGCTGTCCCCGACGGGCGCCGAGGGGCCGGGCCAAACGGGCGGCAGCGTCTCGCCGGTGGGCGGCTTTTGCCCCGGCACGCCGGACGCGCAGCCGGTCAGCGCGAGGAGCGCGCACAGCAGCGGGGCGAGGATTCTTTTGCGCATTCAGGTTGCCTCCATCATTCGCTTGAGGGCCTGGTAATGGATTTTCCACAGCCCGTTTTCGCGCACCAGGTGCAGCGGATAG
>CAZUIA010000213.1:0-2809 GCA_964620835.1 uncultured Oscillospiraceae bacterium | reverse complement strand
CCGTCACCTCTCCCCGCGCATCCGCGCACGTGAGCGTCACCGTCAGCACCGCGCTTTGGCCGTCGTCCGAGACCGTGCCCGGGGAAAGCGCGGATTTTGTCAGCATCCGGCCGTAGGAGGCCATCTCGTCCAGGAACGCCGCCTCGGTCGGGCTTTGCGCGACAAACCGGTACAGGCGGCTGAAATTCTTTGTCTGCCAGCAGTCGAGGATCGCCGCGGCCGCGTTGAAATGCGAAAACAGCAGGGCCTCATCGCGCGTCAGGGGCCCGACAAGCTGGTCGCTCCGGGCGTTTTCATACAGCTCCGAGCGGCTTAGGCGGCGGCCCGCCCCGCCCTCGGTCTCCTTGATCAAAAACTGCACGGCGGTATAGTCGGTCTCGTCGGTGATGGTGGCGACGACGGCGTACAGCGCCAGGCGGCGGCGCAAGAGCACCTCGGCGCGCCAGACGGTGTCGTTTCGCCAGTCGCCGGGCGCGTCGACGGGCGCGTTCAAAAACGCCCGGCTGAGGCTGACCGTGAGCAGGCTTCCGTTGCCGGAAACCTCCGCCTTGGTGCCGGGGATGAACACATCCGTCAGGTCCAGGAGGTTTGCGCTCGGGCCGTCGATCAGCGCTTCGATGAGCGCCTGCTCCAGGAGCGTGTCCCGGGGCACGCGCAGGGTGCGCGTTTCCCTGGCGAGCATGCTTTCCCCGCGCATGCGATAGTATAGCGACGCGGTGTGCTCGGCGATTTCCTCCTGGGCGGCCTGGGGCGCAATGTCCGGATAGCGGGTTTCAAGCGGCGCTTCCGTCGCGGCCGGCAAAAAGGGCGTTGCGGCGGGCGCGCACCCGTAAAGCAGGCCCAGGCAAAGAAGCGCCGCGAAAGCCTTGGCCGCCCTCTTTCGTCGCGTATGGTTCATGCTGCCTCCCCTTTTCACGCCGGAAGCTCCACGCGGAAGGTGGAGCCCTTGCCCTCGACACTGTTGACCGTCACGCTGCCCCCGTGCATCAGCACGGCCTGGTGGACGATGGAAAGCCCCAGCCCGTTGCCGCCGGTGGCGCGGGCCCTTGCCTTGTCCACACGATAAAAACGATCGAAGATGTGCGGTTGATCCTTTTTGGGAATGCCCGGCCCGGTATCCGCCACTTCCAGCACCGCAGTTTTGCCCTCCATCTTCAGCGTGACGCGGATCCTGCCTTCCTTCGGCGTGTATTTGATGGCGTTTTCCACCAGGTTGTAGACGATCTGCTGCAGCTTGACCGGATCGCCCACCAGCGGGCAGGGATCGTTCAGGCGCGTTTCCAGCTTCTGGTTTCGCTCCTCGGCCAGCCGCGAAAGCCGGTGCACCGTTTCCTCGACGATCTCGCGCAGCAGAACGCTCTTTCGCGCGGGCGCGTAGCCCTGCGCGTCGGCCTGCACGAGCGTCAGCAGGTCCGTGACGATCAGGCTCAGGCGGTCGAGCTCCTTGTTGATGTCGGTCATGAACTCCTTCTGAAGGTCTTTGGGCATGTCGTCCTGGTAGAGCATGGACTCCAGCATGATCTTCATCGTCGCCAGCGGCGTCTTGAGCTCGTGCGAGGCGTTGGAGACGAACTCGTTGCGCGTGGCGTCCAGGTGCTCGAGCTTTTCGCTCATCTGGTTAAACGTCTCGGCCAGCCGCCCCATCTCGTCGATGCCGCGCACCCTGACCCGGCCGGACAGGTCGCCGCGCGCCATGCGGTGGATCCCCTCGGTCAATTCGGCGATGGGCTTGGTGATGACGCGTGAAAAGAACAGGCTCAAAACAAGCACCGCGGCGGCGGCGATGAAAAAATACAGGAGCATGCGGTCCTGCATCACGCGAAGGCTTAACAGCACGTCCTGCACGCGCGTGGAGTAGAACACCACGCCCAGGCGGTTTGCGCCCGAGACGATCGCCTCGGCGAAGTAGCCGACCCACCAGGTGCCCGCCTCGGCGCCGCGCAGGAAGTCAAACAGCGCGCGCATCTGCGCGGATTCGGTGCCGGCGGGCCGGGGCTGGCGGTAAAAGCCATAGTCGCTCTGCGCGCCGTTCAGGACGCTGACCACCTCCTGGTGCCCCAGGCGCCAGCCGTTGAATTCGGACCAGGTGTCCACCTGCACCTTGCCGTCCATATCCAGGATCAGCAGGCGGCCGCCGCTTTCCTTGACGGCCTGCAGGGACTTTGCGTACAGCGCCTCGGTATCGCCGCGCGCAAAAAGCGGCGCAAAGTCGATGGCGAGCGACCGCACCTTGGCTGTTTCCGTGTTAATCTTTGTTTGAAACAGAGAATCGCCCACCAGATTGATCAGCGACGTGGCGATCATATAGAACGACGCGCCCAGGATCAACAGGAAAGCGATCAGGATCTTCCAGCGGATGCTGAAAAAAACCCGTCTGTGCCTAGTCCTTGTCTGTGAAATAATACCCCACTCCCCATTTGGTGAAGATGAATTCCGGCTGCGCGTTGTTGCGCTCGATCTTCTCCCTCAGGCGGCGGATATGAACGTCCACCGTGCGCATATCGCCCAGGTAGTCGTACTTCCACACGGTTTCCAGCATGTTTTCGCGGCTGAACACGCGGCCGCGGTTGGTGATAAACAGCTGCAGCAAGTCAAATTCCTTGGCCGTGAGCTTAACATCCTTGCCCGCCAGGCGAACCGAGCGGTTGACCAGGTTCACCTCCATGTCGCGCACGCGGATGATCTTGGATTCCTCGCCCGAGGGAGACACCTGGGCGCGGCGCAGGATGGTCTTGATGCGGGCCTTGACCTCCAGGATGTTGAAGGGCTTGGTCATGTAGTCGTCCGCGCCGTACTCCAGGCCCAGGAT
>CAZUIA010000212.1:0-5352 GCA_964620835.1 uncultured Oscillospiraceae bacterium | reverse complement strand
AAGGAAATGCCCATCATATTCGCGCTGGGCGCGCTTTCGTATCCTCTCCTGGAACTCCTTTGGCGGGGCCGCACGCACGCTTCCATGGCGCTGGCGGGCGGCATCGGCTTTGCAGGTATTTACCGCATCCACGGGCAACCGCGGCCGTTTTTTTCGCGGTGCGCGCGCGGGGCGCTTTTCGTGACCGGCGTGGAGTTTTTCACGGGGCTGATCGTCAACCGGCTTTTGGGCCTGAACGTGTGGGATTACGCAAAGCGCAGGGGGAACCTGCTTGGGCAGGTGTGCCCCTTGTACACGGCGCTTTGGTTCGGCCTTTGCGCGGCGCTTTCGCCGGTGTGCGCGCGGCTTCGGCTTTACTTTTCGCGCCGGGTATCGTACAATGGTTTATCTTACCAAAAGGAGTTCTTTGCATGCTCGCGAGAATCCGCGCCCTTTCCGGCGACGTTTCGTACTACTACAAGAACCTGGTCACCGGCAAAACCGTCTCCTACCAGGCGGATAAGCCGCTGACCGCCGCCAGCGTGATCAAGCTGCCCATGATGGTGGAGGCGTACCGCCAGTTTGACGCGGGCGAGCTGGACCCGTGCCGGACGGTTGCCGTGCGCGCGCAGGACCGGGTGCCCTCCTGCGGGGTGCTCACCTACCTGCACGACGGCGTGACGGTCACGGTGGAGGACCTTGTGACGCTGATGATCATCGTCAGCGACAACACCGCCACCAACCTTCTGATGGACCTCCTGGGCATCGACAAGGTGAATGCGCTGCTCGATTCCCTGGGCGCGCGCGTCACAAGGCTTCGCCGCAAGATGTTTGACCTGGAAAGCTCCAAGAAAGGCATCCAAAACACCATCACCGCGGAGGAAATCGGAAAAATACTGGAGAAGTTATACTGGGGCCAGCTCGTTTCCCCCGCCGTATCGCAGAAGATGGTGCAGATTCTGAAAAACCAGCAACTGAACGGCAAAATCCCTTTCCGCTTTGGCGAAACGATCGACATCGCACACAAGACGGGCGAGGACACCGGCACCACGCACGACGTGGGCATCGTCTACGCGAAGGAGCCGTTCGTCGTGTGCTTTTGCTCAAACCACACCGACGTGCCCGCGTACGAGCGCCTGATGCAGGACGTCGCCTGGGAGCTTGCCTATGAGCAGCTATGAGCTGGATGCGGCGCTTTCCCACCTTCTGGAAGGAGCCTGCCACCCCGTGGCGAGCCTGGCCAACGCGGCGGCGCTTCTGTGGGAAGGTCTGCCCGACCTGAACTGGGCGGGGTTTTATCTCCTGGACCAAGGGACGCTGTGGCTGGCGCCGTTTCAGGGCAAGGTGGCCTGTACCCGCATCGAGCCGGGCAAGGGCGTCTGCGGCACGGCGCTTTTGCAAAACCGTACGCTCGTGGTGCCGGACGTGCACCGATTCCCCGGGCACATCGCCTGCGACGCGGCGTCAAGGTCCGAAATCGTGGTGCCCCTTCGCGTCAAGGGCCGGCCGGTCGGCGTGTTGGACCTGGACAGCCCGAGCCTTGACCGGTTTGACGAAAACGACCGCCTCCTCTTGGAGGCGGTGGCGCGCACGCTGGAAGCGCGGGTGGACTTTTCCCGCCTTTCGTATGATCTACAGCTTTAGCTTGAACACGATCACGCCCGAAACCATCAGGCCCATGCCCAGCCACTTTGTCCACGTGAAGGGCACCTGCTCGGTGCCAAACCAGCCGAACGCGTCGATGATGGCGGCGACAAAAAGCTGCGCGATCAGGATGATCGACACCGCCACGGCCGGCCCCAGGCTCTGCATGCCCAGCATCACCGTGAGCGTGATGACGATGCCGAGCGCGCCGCCGAGCCAGTAGACCTTGTTGGCCGCGCCCAAAGCGCCGAGGCTGCCGTTGCCGGCGACGAACAATGCGATCAGCGAAAGCAGAAACGCCGTGCCTTGTACGAAGGCGTTGGACTCAAACAGGCCGACCTTGTCCGCGAGCCGGGCGTTGAAGACGCCCTGCAGGCTCATTGCCGCGCCCGCCACGGCGCTCAGCAGGATTCCAAGCACTTGCACGAGATCACCTCGCGCGTAGTGTGCCAAAAAACGAGCGGATGATACGGAACGAACGGAAGGGAGGGACGCGCATGAAAACCTTGATCGCGTACGCCACCAAGTACGGCGGCACCAAAGCCTGCGCCGAAAGAATCGCGCAAAGGCTGGATGGGCAGGCGGACCTGCTCGAATTGACGCCGCAAAGCGGCGCAAAGACAGACCTTTCCCCCTACGGCGCGGTCGTCGTCGGCTGCTCTGTCTACATGGGCAGGCCGCGCAAGGAGGCGATGGCCTTTTGCGAGCGGAACATGGACAGCCTGCTGACCAAAAAGGTCGGGCTGTTTCTCTGCTGCATCCAGGACCTGGACAAGACCGTGGCCCAGCAGTTCACCCTGGCCTTTCCCAAGCGCCTGCGGGACAGCGCGGCCGTGCTCGGCGCGCTCGGCGGGGTGGTGAACTATAAAAAGCTCAAAGGCCTGGACGGGTTCATCATGAAGCTGGTCGCGGGCGATTTGCGGAAAAAGACGGGGAGCGACGTGGTATCGACCCTTTCGGATGAGCGCATCGACCGCTTTGTTTCGCTGCTGATCCAAGGCGCGAAGGCCGGGTAAAACCCGGCCAAAGGAAGCGCAGGCCGCTTTCCACCGCGCGCCGCGCCCTTGACGCCAAACGCGCTTCAGCCGGCCGTTGGCGCTTTAATCCGCTTTCAGCGCATTCTTCAGCGCCCGGCATTTCCCCGTGCAAACGCAAAGCTTCCCCGCCATCCACAGGAAAAGGCGGGGTTTTCTTTTGCCCGTTTGGGCGGCGGAACGTCTTATAGCACAGCGGCGCCCTTCTCCCTTATGCCCCTGAAAAAATGCGCCGGGCGGCATCCCGCCCCTGCCTGCCTTCCGGCCTTCAAGCCTTCACCCATCGGCTTGCCTGCGCGCGAAAAAAAGTGTATAGTGTAGGCAATATCGCCTCTTACAGCGCGTTTGAGAAAGCAGGTCAACCGATGCCGAATGCACGCGAAGAAAACGGGAGCCGCCTGGACCGGATGCTGAACATGCCCATCCGAAGGCTCATTCCCCGGCTGGCCGCCCCCACGGTCGCCAGCATGCTGATCACCTCCATCTACAACATGGCCGATACCTACTTCGTCAGCCAGCTTGGGCAAAGCGCTTCGGGCGCGGTGGGCGTCGTGCTCACGCTGATGCTGCTGATTCAGGCCGTCGGCTTCACGCTGGGCGTGGGCAGCGGCTCCAACATCGCGCGCCTGCTCGGCGCGGACAACGCAAGGACCGCCAGC
The DNA here is from genome assembly GCA_964620835.1 of uncultured Oscillospiraceae bacterium. Lineage (GTDB taxonomy): Bacteria > Bacillota > Clostridia > Christensenellales > Aristaeellaceae > Avichristensenella. The sequence continues at coordinate 2,036 of CAZUIA010000212.1, read as the reverse complement.
GATATTGCCTCGACCGGCTTTTTTGCCTCGCTTTTTATCGGTACCCTGCTGGCGGCCGCGGGCCTTGTTTATTTGGACCCGCTGGTTCACCTGCTGGGGGCGACCGAAACCATCGCCCCGTATGCGCGCGATTACGCCAGCTATATCCTCATCGGCGCGCCGTACATGGCCGCCTCCTTTGTTTTGAACAACATCCTGCGCTCGCAGGGCAACGCGTTCTGGTCGATGATCGGGCTGACGGCGGGCGGCGTGCTCAACGTCGCATTGGACCCGCTGTTCATCTTCACCTTCGGCATGGGCATCGGCGGCGCGGCGCTGGCGACCATCATCAGCCAGCTCGTCAGCTTTCTGATCCTGCTTTCGATGGTGCTGCGGCACAGCACCGCGCGCCTGTCGTTCAAACGCATCCGCCTCAAGCAGCTTGCGGTGATTCTGCCGGTCGGCCTGCCGTCCTTTTACCGGCAGGGCATGACCTCGATCGCCACCGTCCTTTTGAACCGCGCCGCGGGCGTGTACGGCGACGCGGCCATCGCGGCGATGTCGATCGTGTCGCGCATCATCGCGTTTTGCTTCTCGGCGCTCATCGGGTTCTTCCAGGGCTTTCAGCCCGTGTGCGGCTTTAACTACGGCGCCGGCCGATACGACCGGGTGCGCGAGGCGGTCCTGTTCAGCATGAAGGTGGCGACCGTGGGCATCGTCCTCGCGGCCGCGGTGGTGTTCGCCTTTGCGCCGTCTTTGATGGACCTCTTTCGCCCCGGCGACCAAGAGGTCGGCCAGATCGGCGCGCTGGCGCTGCGCCTGCAGGCCCTTTTGCTGCCGACGATGAGCCTTTCCACCATGGCGAACATGTCGCACCAGGCGCTTGGCATGAGCACCAAGGCGTCGGTCCTGGCGCTTGCAAGGCAGGGGCTGTTCTTCATCCCGCTGATTCTGCTCCTGCCGGCGGTGTTCGGCCTGCTGGGCGTGCAGCTTGCGCAGCCCCTGGCGGATCTGTTCACGTTCGCTTTGTCCATCCCCTTTACGGTCACGCTGCTCAAGGACCTGAAAAACAGGAGCGTTCGTAGTGCGACTTGAAAAGGCCAAATCCATCCTGCATCCGGTTTCGCAGGGAGAAGCGGAGGATTTCTTTGCGCGCCAGTACAACATGAACCTGTACCGCGGCTGCTCGCACGGCTGCGTGTATTGCGACGCGCGGTCCGTCTGCTACCGCCTGGATGCGCCCGGCGAGGTGCGCGCCAAGGAAAACGCCCTTTCCATCCTGCGAACCGAGCTGAAAGCGAAGCGAACCCCCGGCATCGTGGGGCTTGGCGGCATGAGCGACGGGTACAATCCCGAGGAGGAAGCGGCGTGCCTGACGCGCGGCGCGCTGTCGCTCCTTTCCCAGTACGGTTTTGGCGTCGGCGTCACGACCAAATCACCGCTTGCCGCGCGGGACATCGACCTGTTTATAGCCATTTTGCAAAACGCGCCCGCGCACGTCACGTTTTCCATCACCACGGCGGACGACGGCCTCAGCCGCAAGATCGAGCCGGGCGTGGCCGTGAGCAGCGCGCGGTTTGCCGCGCTGCGGGCGATCGCGGCCGCGGGCATCCCGGCGGGCGTGTGGATCAACCCGGTGCTGCCTTTTTTGACCGACACGGAGGAAAACCTGCTTTCGCTGCTTCGCTTGTCCAAGCAAAGCGGCGCTTCCTATGTGATCACACACCTTGGCATGACGCTGCGGGAGGGCAACCGCGAGTATTTCTACGCCGCGCTCGACCGGCATTTCCCCGGCCTTTCGCGGCGGTACGCCGAGGCGTTCGGCAACGCGTATTTTCTGCCAAGCCCGAACGGCAGGCGGCTGCACCGGGTGTTTAAGGAGGAATGCGCGCGCTTGGGGCTTGCGTGCACGTTTCGGGAGGCCAACGGGATCATTCAAAGTAGCGGCGGGTTTGCGCAGCAATCGCTGCTGTAGGGGCGCCTCGCGCTTTTCGGCGGGCGGTACACTGCCGGAAGCGGCTGCTTTGGCCGACATGCCAAGCCGTTTTCATGAAGGG
>CAZUIA010000211.1:0-5385 GCA_964620835.1 uncultured Oscillospiraceae bacterium | reverse complement strand
CTCAAAAACTCTGACTTTCTCTTCTTGCTTCCCTGTATCGTTTTCAAGGTCCGGCTTGCGTCCCGACCGCGTTCCCGCGTCAAGGCGCCCGCTTAGAATACTACACAAACGCTCGCATGTCAATCCTTTTTTTCGATCTTTTTTGTGTTTTTTCTTGGTTTTCGAAAAATCCGAACGTTATCTTTTTGAAAACACTTCCTGTTCGTATTTTTTCGCGGTCTCGACCCATTTATACCCGACGGGCACATTGCTTTGTTCGCAGTACCAGTCCCACACCGCGCCCATCGGCAGCGTGAGCAGTTCCTGCTGCAGCGCGAGCCTGCCGGACTTGTCGCCCTCCTGTTCCATCCTCTTTAATAGCTCCGTCGGCTCCAGCAGCGCGGCCAGCAGCGCCTTTTTCGCGTTTCGCGCGCCGGTGGTCCAGGCGATCACCCGGTTGATCGACGCGTCAAAGTAATCCAGCGCCAGGTACACGCGCCGAAGCGCGCCGGCGCGGACGACCTCGCGCATGATCTGCCGCGTTTCGTCGTCCAGCAGCACGACATGGTCGCTGTCCCAGCGCACCGGGCGGCTGACGTGCAGCAGCACCTTTTCGACAAAGCAGAGCACAGCCGAAATCTTGCCGGAGATCACCTCGGTTGGGTGGTAATGGCCCGCGTCCATTGTAAGGAGGATGTCCGGCCGCGTCAGTGCGTAGCCGAGATAGAACTCATGCGATCCGGGCACATACGCTTCGCTGCCGATGCCAAAGAGCTTGGATTCCACGGCGTCGCGCGCCAGGCGCTTGTCGATTTTTTCCGCGAACACCTGGTCCAGGCTGTCGATAAGCCGAAGGCGCGGGCCCATCGTGTCAATCGGGATCTCCTTCTCGCCGTCGTGAATCCAGTGGTTGGTGACGCACGTTTGGCCGGTCCTTTCCCCAAAGTACGCGGCGATGCGGCGGCAGCGCCTCGCGTGCTCGATCCAATACGCGCGGATGCCCTCGTCGGGGCTGGTCAAGGAGCCGTTTTCCCCCAGGGGGTGCGAAAAAAAGGTGCTGTTGAAGTCAAGCCCCACGCCCTTTTCCACTGCCCATTCGGCCCAGGAGGCAAAATGTTTCGGCTCCAGCGCGTCGCGCGAAACGGGTGCGGCGCTGTCCAGGTAGTTGGCGTGCAGGTTTACCTTGGACGGGCCCGGCACCATCGACAGCACGCACGAAAGGTCCGCGCGCAGCTCGTCGATGTTGCGCGCCCGGCCGGGGTAGTTCCCGGTCGTCTGGATGCCGCCGGTCAGGCTTCCGCCGCCCTCAAACCCGAGCACGTCGTCGCCCTGCCAGCAGTGCAGGGAGATGGGCGTTTCGTCCATCGCGCGAAGGGCGGACTGAACGTCCACGCCAAACGCTTCGTATTGCTCCTTGGCCATCTCAAATCGCTGATGAATCATCGTTTTCCCTCCGGCAATGCTTTTCCCCATCTGTTTCGATACGTGAATGCCTTTCCCCTGCATCTTGGACAACCGCTTGTGTTCGCGCATCAAGATTGTGTTCATGCCGTTCGTAAAACCAGTCGTCAGCATATTTGACCAATACGCGCATGATGCTGTAAATGGTTCGCATCTTTTCCGAATCATTTCCATATAGGATAGGCTTGAGTTCTATGCCTGCGATCAATGCGTCGGCGGCATTTGACTCGCCGACAGAATCCTTTTCTCTCCTTTGCGTATTTTTCTTCTGGTCAAACGCTTCACTCGTTCCTTTATCGCACACAATATCCCCCTCCTCCCCGTTTACCGATAATAGCTGTATATTCTCCTTAATAGTATCGCAAATATCGTCCATTTTCAACAAAAATCAATATTTTTTCAGGTACTGCGGATGCTAGCGGCAGTGTATGCTTTGTGAAAAGGAGGGAAAGGGCATGGACACCGCCTACATCCGCGAAAGGATCACGGCGCTTCGCCTGAAAAAGGACGTTTCGGAATACAAGATGAGCCTGGATCTGGGGCACAGCAAAAGCTATGTGCAGAGCATCACCTCCGGCAGGGCTTTGCCCTCATGGCCTGAATTTTTCAGCATATGCGAATACTTTGGTGTCACGCCCAGGGACTTTTTCGACGACCAGGCCGTTCATCCCGAGTTGCTTGGCAGGGCCATAGCGGGCTGTAAGAACCTGGACGAAAGCGATCTGAGGCTGGTGGTCAACCAAATCGAAAGGCTTTTGAAAAAATAGATCGCTTTCTGTTGAAAGCGGTCCCGAGCCGCCCACAAGCGGCGGTGTATAGGCGGAAGGAAGGATTCGGCCCGAAATCCTGCGTATTTTCTGGCGGCGTGATACGGGCGCCGTGATGGGGGAGGGGACGCAACACAACCGGCCCAGTGCGGGCATCCTCGCGCGCACGTGCGCGAGGACGCATACACGGACCACCGCGAGATCCACCGTACGGCCCGCCTGCCGCCTAGCCTATCATCACATTACCCCGAAGGCCGTCCCATTTTCTTGCGGGCGGCAACCCCGCGCCTTACGCGCCGATCGCGGGGCGCTTGCGCCGGAAGATCCGGCGGCGGGCGACGGGCGGCATCTTCTCGGGCGGAAAATCATACGCGACGGAGGCGGGCGGCACCTCCAGCTGCTCCGGCGCGGCCAGCAGGTCGCGCCAGTAGGCGAACGCGCGGCCGTACGCGGCGCCGCTGGTGATCCTCTCGTCGGACACGACGCCGATGGGGATCAAGCGCCGGTAGGCGATCGTACCGCCGGGGCCGGGCATCGGGGTGCGCTCCACCTTGCCCAGGGAGATGAAGATGCTCGTGTTGCCGAAGTTGTAGACATGGTGATTCACATAGGGCATGCCCAGGGACATCATGTTCACGACGAACAGCCCTGTGTGAAACGGGCTGGCGTTCAGGACGTAGCGCGGCAAAAGCCCGTAGCGGTCCAGCAGCCGGGCGGTCATGGCGACGGCCGTGGGCAGGCCGGGCACGGCCAGCAAAAAGCGGGCGATCTTGTCCGTATCGTTGGCCACATCCGGCTTTCTGTTCTCCTCGATCACCCTTTGCAGCGTATCGTGCACCTGATAGATCGTATCCTCGGGGTTGAAAAACACCTTGATGGTGGATTCCTGAATCTCATCGCTATTCTCAAACGTTTTGAGCAGGGCCATGGACACGCAGATGCTGTTGCGCGCGTAGAGCTGCTTGTTGGCGATGAAGCGGTTCATCTCGGGGTTTTGGCTGATCACGCGGACATAGGCCGCGACGACCAGGTCCAGGTAGCTGAGGGCAAACCCCTTTTCCCGCTGCTTTCGGATGTACTGGGTCAGGATGTCGCAATCAATATGCTGCACGCTGTGCACCTGCGCGTCCACGCGCGTGGGCATCAGGTAGGGCGCGAAGGCGAGGATGGCGTCGCGCTGCTCCACCCGGCGGCCATCGGGGCGGCGTCCAAACATGGCAATCAGTCCTTTCTTTGCGAATGCTCCGCCTGCGCGCGGCAAACCCGTTGGCAGAAAAATGCATATAAATCCCCTGAAAACCGCACGCGGACAAGGCCAGTATACTGCATTTTGGGTCGCCTGTAAATGGACGTCTACGGGATGGCTTCGGCGAGGCGCAGCCAATGCATGTGGCCGCCCGCAAAGCGCATCAGCGAAGCGCCCCGGATATCGGCGGCCAGGGCGGCCGTAAGCGCCGGGGGAATGAGCCGGTCGTCAACGCCCAGGGTAATGCGCGCCGGGCAGCGGATGCGCGAAAGCAGTGCCGTGCCGTCGTAGGAAAGGGCCGCGTCAAGCTGGGCGCAAAGGGCCTTGGCGGCAAATCCTCGGGCGGGCAGCCGGGGCGCGGCGTCCTCCCCGTACAGCGCGGCGCTCCAGGCGGCCGCAAACGCCTCGTCGCCCCCGGTCCGCCTTAAGTCGCGCAGGGCCTCGATCGTCCGCCGGGCGGGGTCGTCCAGCCTGGCGAACGTGGCCGACAGGGTCAGGGACAGCACGCGCTCGGGCCAAAGCGCGGCCAGAACCTGCGCCACGCACCCGCCCAGGGACACGCCCAGCAGGTGGAATGAACCGACGCCCGCGTTCTCCAGCCGCCGGATCATCGCGTGGGCGGCGGCGTCCGGCTCATAGGGTGGCTCGGGGTCCGGCATCAGAACGCGAAACGACGCCTGCCACCTGCGCGCCAGGGGCAAAAACACGCTGCCTCTTCCGCCGGCCCCCGAAAGCATCAACAGCGGCTCGCCCCGCCCCAGCGCGCGCATTAGGCATTGCCCATCAGGCCGCTCTTGCCCGCCTTCCAGTGCTTGTAGCAAAGGCCGATGTAGGTGATCGGCTCGCCCTTTTTCCCGGTGTCGATCAGCACCTGCTCGCCCACCTTGACCACGCGGCCCCGCTGGTCCACGCGCGTGTTCATCGTGGCCTTCGCGCCGCACCAGCAAAGGCTTTGGTCCAGCTCCGAAAAGCTGTCCGCGAAGCGGAGCAGCGCGCTGGAGCCGGGAAAGAAATCGCCGCGAAAGTCGGTCTTGAGGCCGTAGCAGTGGATGTCCAGCTCGCCGGCCATGTCCGCCAGCTCGATCACCTGCTTTTCGGTCAGGAACTGCGCCTCGTCGATGAACACGTGGGAAAGCCGGCCCGGCTTTCGGGTCTCCAGCCACAAAAGCTGCTCGCGCACGCTGTGGTCGGGCGCGAGCACGATATCGGCGCTCGCCTCAAGCCCCACGCGCGAATGGACGATGTCCGTACCCTTGCGCGTGTCGATGGACGGCTTGACCAGCGCGCAGGAATACCCCTGCGCTTGGTAGTTGTACCGCTGCATCAGGAGCATCGCGGTTTTGGAGGAGCCCATCACGCCAAAGTAGAAGCGCAGCACGCGAACAACCCCTTAGAGGATTTTGTCAAACACAAGGCCGAAGAAGAGCTGGTCGATGAGGATAAGCGCGCCGACGCCCGCGGTATACAGGCCGAACCATTTCAGGCTGATGCGCTGGATCAGCGAGAGCATCCACCGGATGGCGAGGTAGCCGCTGACAGCCGCGGCGAGCATGCCCGCGACGGCCGCGGGCCAGCCGCCCTCAAACGAAGCGCCGCCCGCGTCCAGCAGGTCCTTGAGCTTGAAGACGAGCGAGCCGACGGTCGCGATCGCGCTCATCATGAACGAAAACCGCGCGGCCGTCTGCCGCATGACGCCCGACGCAACGCCGCCGACGATGGTCGAGCCCGAACGCGACACGCCCGGCAGGATGGCGACCGCCTGCATTACGCCCATGGCAAGGGCCTGCTGGTAGCGCATATCCTCCACGCCCGAGCGGCGGTGCCGCCCGCCGGCGGCGCGATTGGCCAGGTAGTCGGACGACAAAAGCAGCGCCGATGTGATCAGGAAGCTGATGCCGAGGAACCATCCGCCAAACAACGCGTCGATGGACG
>CAZUIA010000210.1:0-5437 GCA_964620835.1 uncultured Oscillospiraceae bacterium | reverse complement strand
CAACTTCGTGATGCTGGAGACCGGCCACCCGATGCACGCGTTCGACCTATCGCGCGTCAAGGGACGCCACATCGTCGTCCGCCGCGCGCGGCCCGGCGAAACACTGAAAACCCTGGACGGCAAAACGCATGCGCTGACGGACGACATGCTCGTCATCGCCGACGAGGAGCGCGCCACGGGCCTTGCGGGCATCATGGGCGGCGAGGAATCCGAGATCACCGAAAACACGCGCGAAATTCTGTTTGAGTGCGCGGCGTTTGACCGCACGCAGACGCGCCTGACGGCCCGCGCGCTCGGCATCCGCACCGAATCGTCGTCGCGGTTTGAAAAGGGTGTGGCCCCGGCCACCGTGCGCGAGGCGCTGGACCGCGCGTGCCAGCTCGTGGGCCTGCTGGACGCGGGCGACACGGTTTCGGGCGTGATCGACCTGTACCCAAGCCCCAAGCCGCAAACGGTCGTTTCGGCGAGCCTTTCGCGCATTCGCCGCTGGACCGGCGTGGACATGCCGGACGAGGCCATCGCGGCCATCCTTCAAAAGCTGCACTTTGGCGTCACGCTTTCCGGCGATACGCTGACCGCCGTGGTGCCGGAGTTCCGGCAGGATGTGGAAAGCTTCGCGGACCTTTCCGAGGAGGCGCTGCGCTACTACGGCTACCGCCACCTGCCCTCGACGCTGCCGCGCGGCGCGGCGGGCGTCGGCAGGCGGTCGGCCCGCATGCGCCTTTTGGACCGCGTCAAAAGCGCGCTCGTGGCCCAAGGCGGCCATGAGATCATGACCTATTCGTTCACCGGCGCCGAGGCCGCGGCAAAGCTGTCCCTTTCAAAGGATGATCCGCGCCTGGATCCGGTCGTTATCCTGAACCCGCTGGGCGAGGACACCGGCGTGATGCGCACCACGCTCGCGCCGGGCATGCTGGACGTGTTGTCGCTGAACCTGAGCCGGCAAAACGACGGCGCGCTGCTGTTTGAGTGCGGCGCGGTGTTTGAGGGCCGCGGCCGCCAATCGGGCGCGCTGCCCAGGGAGACGCAGTCGCTGTGCCTGGGCGCGTACGGCCCGGGGGTTGACTTTTACCGCTTACGGGGCGTGGTGCAGGAACTGCTGCGCGTGCTGGGCGTTTCGTGCGACATCGTGCCGGGCGCGGACGTCTACTACCATCCCGGCCGCAGCGCCACCTTGAAGCGCGGCGAAACGGCTGTCGCCATGCTCGGCGAAATACACCCCGACGCGGCCGAGGCGTTCGGCATCGACGCGCGCGCATACCTGGCCGAGCTTGATTTGGACCTGCTCGGCTCCCTTGCCGCGCCCATGGGCGAGATAAAGCCCCTGCCCCGTTTCCCGGCGGTCACGCGCGACCTGGCGCTCGTCATGGACGGCGCGCAGCCCGTCGGTCCGGTGCTCGCGGCCATCCGCGGCGCGGGCGGCCCGCTGCTGGAGGGCGCCGACCTGTTTGACGTGTACCGCGGCGCGCAGGTGGGCGAAACCAAGAAATCGGCCGCCTTTTCGCTCAAGTTCCGCGCCGAGGACCGCACGCTCACGGACGAGGAGGTTTCCAAGATCTTTGAAGGGATTCTGGAGGTCTGCCGCGCCCGGTTTTGCGCGGAGATTCGCAGGTAAGCCGGGCCCGTCAGGCCGCAATTGAAACGCCGCCCACGGCTTTGCGCCCGGCGGCGTTTCCTTTTTTGCGTATGTGCGCGACGCATCCTGCGAGGGTACCCGGCGCTTTTAGGGGCTTTCCAAGCGCAAAGGGGGTAAGGCGCTTTTATCCCCGTGACGCCGTGACGCCCCCCTTTGGGTTTTGGGCGTGCGGAACTCCCTCGCAACTTTACCGGCTTTCTTTCCCGCAGTCGCGCGGCACGGAAAAGATCGCCATGGTCGCCCCCCTTTCGTCCTTACTCCCGGTCCCTCTTTTTGCCGATCACCCCGGCCGTCACCTCGCTCGCACCGCGCTTGACCTTTTCCCAGGCGTCCTTGCCGCGCCCGGTCTGCGCGAGCGCGAAGGCCCCGATCGCCACCACGACGGCGATGATCAGCCAGATGACGCCCGTGCCCGCGCCCTTGTTGGCGGCCTTTTGCTCGCTCCCGCCGGCCGCTCCGCTGACGCCGCCGTAGAGCGTGTCGTTGATCACGTTGCCCATCAGCTTCGCCGAGGCGATCGCGCGCTCCTTATCCAGCGTATGGGTGCCAAACTCCAGCAGGATCGCGTTTGACATCAGGTCCTGGTTATAGGAGCCCTTGCCGATGAAGATGTCCTTGATCAGCTCCGGATACTGCTTGTCCGCGACCGCCTTCAGTTCCAGAGCGAACTGCTTGTTAGCGGCCGAGTTCTGGTTGGAGCGGCCGACCAGCAGGCGCACCTTGCTCGCCTGTTCGCCCTCAATCTCCGCCTTATACTCGTCCGCGTCCGGAATGCCGTCGCGGTGGATGTCAATCAGCGCGTCGGGCGCCTTTTTCAAAAGCTCGATGGCCGTCTGGCGCGATCTGCGGTACGCGCCGGCGTCGTGCGGCGTGTGGATCGTGTCGTCCAGCACCACCTGGATGCCCTTTTCCTCCAGCGCTTCCTTCAGCGCCCCGGCCACGTCGTAAATGCCGCCGTGCCCATCCCCGGTGCTCTGCGTTCCGTCGCTGGGCCGGTAGCTTTCGTCGCTGTGGGTGGCGTACATCGCGATCAGCCGGTTGTCCCCGCCGCCCGCGCCGGATACCGTGATCGCCGCGGAGGTTTCCATCCAGTTCACGTCCGGCATCTCCTGCGCGCCCTGCCAGACCGCCTGGGCTGTGAACGAAGCCGGATCGACCGATTCAATCACGTAGCGCTGGTTGTCGGCGCTGATGTATTCGTCGCCCTTATCCACATCGCCCGCGAAGCGAAACAGCGCCTTGCCGTCCTGGGTGTAGACGGTGTAGTGATCCTCGCTGTCCCAGCCGTCCGCCGGGGCGCGCAAGGGCAGCAGAATCAGGATCACCGCCAGGAAGATAAACACCAGCTTTTTCATTTCGCGCCCTCCTTTTTGCGCCCGCGCACCAGCCGCTCGATCACTTCCCCCATGAACTCGGCCAGCAGCACCGCGATCAGGCCCGAGATCACCACCGCGTCCAGCGCGCCCCCGGTGCCCAGGCGCACCACCGTGTCGATGCCCTTGGACGCGTTCAGGATGCCGACCAGCACGTCCGCCAGCAGCATGCCGAGCACCGCGCACACAAACGCCGCCCGGCGCGAGCGGCCGAGAATGTAGGCGATCACGCCCGCGGCAAGGCCGTAGGCATAGTTCGGATCCAGGACAATGCCCTCGGGTTCGGCCGGCATCAGCGTGCTGATCAGCCAGACGGCCGCGGCCGTCAAAAGCGCGCCGAACAGGGCCCTCGCTACCTCAATCCCGCGCTCCGCCTTGATGAGCAGATACACGCAAAGCGCCACCGGGATCAGGCAGCCGCCGATGCCGATGCGCCAGTTGCCGATGGGAATGGCGGGAATCAGCCCGCCGATGAAAATCGCCAGCATGACGCCCAGGGCCACTTTATCGTTCAAGCGCAGCCTATCCAGCACCCGCTGCCCCACGCCGAAGATCACCAGCAGCGAGAGCACCAGCAATACGATCATGCCAAAGGTCATTTGCACACCCCGTTTCAAACAATTTCCTATCTATCATGGCCCTAAATGCACAGACTATGCGCCTGTGCAGGAAATCCGAGACTTGCGTCGAAATCAACTCGGAAGGATTTTGTAAAGCAACACAAGCGCATGCGCGGAGGATCATCATGTTGAAAGGAATCCCATCCCTATTGTCTCCGGAACTGCTGAAAGTGATGATGGAAATGGGCCACGGCGACACCCTCGTCATCGCCGACGGCAACTTTCCCGGCGCGTCGATGGCAAAGCGCCTGGTGCGGCTGGACGGGCACGGCGCCGCGCCGCTGCTGGACGCGATGCTCGCGTTTTTTCCGCTGGATACCTATGTCGATTGCCCCGTGCAGCTGATGGAGGTCGTGCCCGGCGATCCGGTGGAGACGCCCATCTGGGACGAATACGCGGCCATCGTCGAAAGGCGCGCGCCCGGCGCGAAGATCGGCCGGGTGGAGCGGTTTTCGTTTTACGCGCTGGCCAAGGAGGCGTATTGCGTCGTGCAGACGGGGGAATCGGCCCTGTACGCCAACGTGCTGCTTCGGAAGGGAGTTGTCGGCGGGTAATGCCATCCGGATACCTGCACCAATGCTGCGCCGAGCAGGCTTCCCGGCTGTCCGGCGTGACGCCCGTTCAGGGGGACGTATACATCCTGGGCGCGCAGGGGCCCGATCCGCTTTTTCTGCTGGGCATGTTTCCGCTGCGCCCCTCCAGCAAGCCGCTGCCGTACGGCCACATGCTGCACGGGCGCCGCACGGGCGCGTTTCTTCGCGCGCTCTGCCAAAGGGCCCGCGAGGAGGGCCCCGTCGAGCGCGCCTTTTGCCTGGGGTTTTTGACCCATTACGCGCTGGACTCGATGGTGCACCCGTATGTGTACGCGCACAGCGTGGATGCCGAGGGCCGCTATTCGAGCATCCTGCATCTTTCCCTGGAAAAAAGCTGGGACAGCCTCTATTACCGCCGTGACGGGTTCAAGGGCACACCTCTGCTGATGCCCGGCGTCAGCGCGTCCAGACCGTACTGGCACGCGGTGGCTTCGCTGTGGTCCGGGGCCATTTCGGACACGTATCCCGAAACCCCGGTCGGCGTGCAGACCATCCTGACCGCGCTTTCGGATTCGGAACGCGCCAACCGCCTGTCGCGCAGCCCGCGCGGCATCAAGTACGCCGCGGTGTGGGCCTTGGAGCGCGCCATCAAAAAGCCGGGCCTGGCCACGTCGCACATGACCCCGCGCTTTCCTTCGCGGGGAGACCTGGAAAACAAGGCGCGGCGGGCCTGGCGCGACCCTTCCGACCCAAGCCGGGAGCGCGACGAGGGGCTTTCGGAGCTGTTTGCAAGCGGCGTAGCCCGCGCGGCGGAGCTTTTGAAGGGGGCGGTGGCGTACTTTGACGGCGCGCTCGACGGCGCCGCGCTTTCCGACCTGATCGGCGACCTGGGGTACGACACCGGGATGCCCAGCAGGCCCTGATTCGTCTGTTTATTGGTGCGCCTTGTCAAGCACGCCTGCAGAGGCCACGGAAGGGAGGGGAACCTATGGCGCGAAGAAAGCGGCGCGGCGTTTCCGCCGGCACGATTTTCATGCTGTCCCTGACCGTCCTGACCCTCCTGTTCGGCGGCGGCCTGTTTTTGCGCATTTCCGGCGACGTCGGGCAGATCTCCATCGATCCCAACCTGCTGACGGAGCCGTTGACCTCGATCACCCGCACCATTGTGAGCACCAATCCCGAAAGCGTTCCCGCGCGGACGGCTTCCGCCGGCCCCGAGGGCGGCGCGTCCGCGGCCTTGCCCCCCCCCCCCCCCCCGCCCACCCCCTCCCCCCC
>CAZUIA010000209.1:0-5462 GCA_964620835.1 uncultured Oscillospiraceae bacterium | reverse complement strand
GAGGACGCCGCATGCCCAAGGCAATTAATACCGAAAGCCTGTCCGTTTTGCGCAACGCGCAAAGCCGGAGCATCTCCCCTGAAAACCCGACCGGCGCGCCCGGTAAAGGCGCGATGGCCGAGCACGGCCCCTGCGAAACCCACGCGCGCGATCTGGGCAAGGGGTGGAAGATATGCCCCTGCATCTACATTGAGCCCGGGGAAACATATGCCCTCGCCGACATCGAAGGGCCGGGCGCGATTCAGACGATGTGGTTCACCGGCCGCCTTTCGCGCGACTACATTTTCCGTATCTATTGGGAGGAGCAGGCGCACCCGTCGGTCGAGGTGCCGCTGACCGATTTCTTCGGATGCGGCTGGTATGACGCCCAAAACAAGATTCCGATGGAGTTTGCCAGGATCGATTCGGCACTGATCGCCCACCTGCCAAACCACGGCTTGAACTGCTTTTTTCACATGCCCTTCCGACGCCGCTGCCGCATCACCATGGAGAACATCGGGAAGACACGCGCGCAGCTTTACTATCAAATCAACTATGAATTGGGCCCGGTGGACGAGGGGATGGCGTATTTCCACGCCCAGTTCCGCTGGGAGAACCCAGTACAAACAGCCCGGGAATACGTGCTGCTCGACGGCGTTCAGGGGCGGGGACATTATGTGGGCACCATGCTCAACGTGGGCATCAACGGCCCCAACCTCTGGTGGGGCGAGGGGGAGATCAAGTTCTTCCTGGATGACGACGGGGACGATCCGACGATCTGCGGCACCGGCACGGAGGACTATTTCGGCGGGGCCTGGGGCTTTAGCGTCAACGGGCGCTATACGCCGTATACATCGCACTATCTGGGCACCCATTTCATCCATGAGCCCGCGGGCGGGGAGGATTGCCAGCAGCGGTTTTCCATGTACCGCTGGCATGTCCTTGATCCCGTGCGCTTTGAAAAGGCGCTGCGCGTGACGATACAGGACCTGGGCTGGCGGCGAAACGGCCAGTGTTATCTGAGCCGAAACGACGACTTTTCCTCCGTGGCCTACTGGTATCAAACGCTGCCCGGGAGGCCCTTTCCGCCGCTGCCGGATCGGGACAGGCTGGAGGTGATCTGAATGGACGGCGCAAAGGAGCGCAAGGTGTGTTTCCATCCGCTGGCCAAGGCGTTTACGGTGCGGGGAGAAATACTCAAAAAATGGGAAAGTATGGGCGCGCAGCAGGGGGAGCTGGGCTATCCGGTCAGCGAGGAGCAGCTGTACAGGCGGCTGGGCGCGACCGTGATGGTTTTCCAGCGCGGTCGCATCGTCAGCCACCCTGAAACGGGAACGTTTTATCTATCCAGAGATCTGGAGCGCGAGTGGTGCGACACGCTGGGCGTAAGCGGCCCCCTTGGGCCGCCGCTTGCCGATCCGGAGCAGGCGGACGGCGCGCTGTGCCAGCGCTTTGCCGGGGGCGTGCTGCGAAAAGAGCCGGCCAGGCGGCGGGTGGACCTGCGGGGGGAGATTGCCCGGCGCGGCATTGCCGTGCGCGACCAGAGGCCGCGGCCCACCTGTTCGGTGCAGGTTATGGTGTTTCTGCTGGAATACCAGTACGCAAGGCTGCTGGGCACGGACTTTTCGCATCTTTCGGTGGAGTTTTCCAATCACATGGCCAACGTGGCCGACGGCACGAGGACCGACGGGCACTGCTTCCACAACTGCCAGCACGGCTATGACCGCTTCGGCATCTTGAGGGAGCGCCGCTGGCCCTATCAAGCGGAGTGGCCCTACGACTTTGACGCCGCGCAAAGGCTGGTCACAGACGACATGCTCTTTGAGGCGGCGCAGATGCTTTCGGGCGGCCTTTGGCTCAGCGGCCGGTTCGTCAAACCGCTGGACGGCAAGCCGGGCCTTTCAGGCGAGCAGTTTCAGGCGCTGCTGGGCCTACTTGATCAAGGCATTCCCGTGGGCGTGGGCCGGGACCATTCCCTGGCCGCGGTGGGGTATCGGATGGAGGACAGTGCGCCAGGCGGCGGCTATGTGCTGTTTCGCAACAGCTACGGCACAACGATGGACTTTCTGGGGTATCAGGAGGAGAGCTTTGACAGCGTCATCCGGACGGTCAACGATCTGTTTGTCTATGACCCGCCTTTGGCGCAGCATCAATGAACATAAAGGAGCGATCGATCGATGGGACTTTCTATTCTTTTCGTTGGGGAATCCTGCATGGCGCATCATGTGGAGTACAAGGGCTACGACAGCTTTGCCGGAACCAGCTACAACGAATTCGGGATGATCATGCGGGGGCTGTTTGAGGGGCTTGGACACACATTTGCGCATATTCCCTGTCATCTCGTCTCCAGAACGTTCCCACGGGAGCTCAAAGCGCTTCAAGCGTATGATCTGGTGCTGTTCAGCGATGTGGGCGCCAATACCTTTCTGCTGCTGCCGGACATGGTCAAGTCCGGCGTGCGCACGCCGAACCTGCTGAGGCTCGTCAAGGAGTATGTGGAGGCCGGTGGGGGATTCGGTATGATCGGCGGCTATATGACCTTCCAGGGGTTTGAGGCCAAGGCGAAATACAAGGATTCGCACATCGAGGACATCCTGCCGGTCAACCTTTTGCCCTATGACGACCGCGTGGAGGTGCCCGAGGGCGCGGACCTGATCTGTGAGAGCGAAAGCCCGATCCTTTCGGGGCTGCCCCGCCAGTGGCCGTACATCCTGGGCTACAACCGCGTGATCGCCAAGCCGGACGCGGCGGTGCTGGTCCATTTTGAAAAGGACCCGATCATCACCATCGGCACCTACGGAAAGGGCCGCACGCTGGCATACGCCACCGACTGCACGCCGCACTGGGCGCCCGCCGCCATGTATACCTGGGAACACTACGCCGCGCTGTGGGACCGGCTGGTCGGGTATTTGGCCGGCAAATGACCAAGGCGCTGAAACAAAAAGGAGGCTAAGGCCATGTTTAGCAAGCAGGTGCTCGCTTGGCGCATCGAGCGGGCGCTCGCGGCGCTGAAGGAGCAGGACATTGATCTATGGATCAGCATCGGGCGGGAGACGCATCTGACGACGGACCCCGCACTGATGTACATGCTGCCCGGCACCTTTATCCCCATGGTAGCGCTCGTGCTGACGAAAATGGGGCAGAGCATTTGCCTGTGCTCGCCGCTGCACATCGAGGAGGTGGCGCAGCACGGCGCGACGCAGCAGAATCTCACCTACCGCGACTATGAGGATTTTGACAATCAATTGCTGAAGATCATCGGAGAAGTCCCGAAAAACGGGCGGATCGCGCTCAACTTTTCCGAAGGCGACACCTCGGCGGACGGCCTTTCGCTGACCCAGTTCAGGCGGCTTAAGCGCCTTTTCGCGCAGGCGGGGTTTTTGGGGGAGATCGTTTCCTCGCAGCTTCTGATGAAAAGGACGCGCGCGCAAAAGAACCCGGAGGAGGTGCGGCGCATCGGCGCGGCCGTGGATGCCGCGCTTACACTGTTTGATGAATTCAGGTCCGTGTTGCGCCCCGGCATGTCCGGCTTTGATATCCAGCGCTGGTTCCAGGAAAGGGCGCTTGAGCGCGGGTACGGCATCGACTATGGCCGCGACGGCAGCCCCTTTTGCTCCATCGGCGCGCGCTCGAGCTACTACTGCGTCAAGCCGCCCCTGAATGTTTTCGTGGAGCCGGGCGACCTGGTGAACGTGGACCTTGGCATCCGGCTCAACGAGTACGCCTCGGACAACCAGCGCAGCTACTATGTGCTGCGCCCCGGCGAGACCGAAGCGCCGAAGGAATTGCAGCGCGCGTTTCGTGCCATGCAGGAAGCCCAGCAGGCCGTGGTGCACGCGATGCGTCCCGGCATTGACACGACGGTGCTCGGCCAGGCTGCCAGCGATGTGTTTGAACGGCATGGGTATCCCAGGGTTTCGGGACTCGGGCATGAGCTGGGGGCCTTCGCGCACGAGGGCGGCATGGGCTGCGGCGGCATCGGCTTTCGCGTGGGGCTGGATACCGCGCTGGAGGTGGGCATGACCTTTACCACCGAGCCCGCCATCCTCACGCCGTACGGCCGCCTCTGCCAGGAGGAGGTCATCACCGTCACGCCGGAGGGCGGGCATATGCACGGCGTCCGCCAGGCGGAGCTTTGGCTGATCAAGCCGTGAAGGAGGTGCGGTCATGTTTGAAAAAAGCCTGATCAAGGCCCGCATACGCCGGGCGATCGACGCGCTGTGCGAGTTTGAAATCGACCTTTGGCTGACCATCGGCCGGGAGACGCATATGCTGGGCGAGCCCGCGTTTCTGTTCCTCCTGCCCGGCGGCATGGGCCACCTGTCCGCCCTGGCGCTGTATCGGACGGGGGAGAGCGCGCTGCTTTCCACCTACCTGTACATCGAGGAGATGGAGCAGTACGGCGGCCATGAGACGAACGTCCTGTACAAGACCTTTGAGGATTTTGACGAGAAGCTGACCGCACTGATCGCCAAGGTGCCCCCGAACGGGCGCATTGCGCTCAATTCTTCCGAGGGGGACCCTTCCGCGGACGGACTGTCGTATACGCAGTATAAGCGCCTGAAGCGGCTGATGGACGCCGCCGGCTTTCGGGGCGAGGTCGTTTCCTCGCACCGGCTGATGAAGCGCACCCGCGCGCAGAAAAGCCCCGAGGAGGTTTTAGGCATCGAGCGCACCGTGACGGAGGCCATGCGGGCGTTTGAGGAGGCGCGCGATTTCATCTGGCCGGGCGTGTCCGGCGCGGAGATCCAGCAGTGGTTTCAGCGCTGGGCGGACGCGCGCCGCTATCGGTATGCCTGGATCAAAAGCGGCAACCCCTATGTGTCCATCGGCGCGCGCTCCAGCTACAACTGCGTCCGGCCAAGCGCCGAGGTGCGCGTGCAGCCCGGCGACCTGATCAATGTCGATTTCGGCCTGCGCATCGACGACTTTGCGTCCGATAACCAACGCAGCTATTATGCGCTTCGCCCGGGAGAGACGCAGCCGCCCGACGAGGTGCTGCGCGCGTTTGAGGCCATACAGGCCTGCGAGCGGGCGGCCGTTTCCGCGATGCGGCCGGGCGTCGACACGACGGTGCTCGGCCAGGCCGCCGGTGACGTGCTTGTTAGGTATGGCTATTCGGGCGTCAAAGGGCTTGGCCATGAGCTGGGAACCTTTGCGCACGAGGGCGGGATCGGCTGCGGCGGCATCGGCCTTCGCACCGGCCTGGATACGACGCTGGAAGCCGGCATGACGTTCACGATGGAGCCCGTGCTGCTGCTTTCGTGCGGGCGGCTTTGCCAGGAGGAAGTGGTCGCTGTGACCGAGGACGGCGGACGGATGCTGAGCATTCCGCAAAAGGAGGTTTGGCTTTTGCGGTGAAGGCGCGTGTACAGTTCGCCGGCGTCGAATGGCCATGTCACCGTACCGCGAATCGGCTTGGGAATATCCTAGGTAAACACTGATTTATTCCAGCAGTGCGGAGTGGTATAATAAGGGAAAAA
>CAZUIA010000208.1:0-5496 GCA_964620835.1 uncultured Oscillospiraceae bacterium | reverse complement strand
TGACCTTGCCCTCCGTCGCCTGAAGCAGGCGCAGGATGGTGCGGCCCGTGGTGGACTTTCCGCAGCCGGACTCGCCGACCAGCCCCATCACACGGCCCTTGGCGATGCTGAAGGAGACGTCGTCCACGGCCTTGACGTAACCGACCGTCTTTTTCAGCACGCCGGACTTGATCGGGAAATATTTCTTCAGGTGCGATACTTCAAGAAGCTTTTCGGCCATGATCAGACGCCCTCCTTTGCGTAGAGCCAGCAGAAGACCTTGTGCTGCTTATCAAGCGCCGTTTCAGGCGGAAACTGCTCGGAGCAGCAGGGCATAGCTTTTGCGCAACGCGGATGGAACGGGCATCCGCTGGGCCGGTTGTTGAGGTCCGGCACGTTTCCCGGAATCACGGTCAGGCGCTTTGCGCTGATCGCCATATCTGGCTTGGAGCCGATGAGGCCGATCGTATAGGGATGGTGCGGGCTTTGGAAGATGTCCTTTACAGGCGCCACCTCGGCCACCTTGCCTGCGTACATGACCATCACGCGGTCGCTCATCTCGGCGATCACGCCCAGATCGTGCGTGATGAAGATGATGGATGCGCCGATTTCGGCTTTCAGGCGGTTCATCAGGTCCAGAACCTGGGCCTGGATGGTCACGTCCAGCGCCGTGGTGGGCTCGTCGGCGATCAAAAGTTTGGGCCGGCACGCGAGCGCCATGGCGATCATGGCGCGCTGGCGCATGCCGCCGGAGAGGGCGAACGGGTAATCGTCCACCACGCGCTCGGGGTTTGGAATGCGCACGATGTTGAGCATGTCAATGCTGGCCTTTCGCGCCTCGGCCTTGCTCATCTTCTGGTGCAGCATCAGCGCTTCGCTGATCTGATAGCCGATGCGAAAGATCGGGTTGAGCGAGGTCATCGGCTCCTGGAAGATCAGGGAAATGTCGTTGCCACGAATCTGCCGCATGCGGGCGTCCGATATTTTCAGCATATCCTCGCCGTTGAAGAGGATCTCGCCGCCCTCGTACTTGCCCGGCGGGGTTTCAATCAGGCGCACGATCGACATGCAGGACACGGACTTGCCGCAGCCAGATTCCCCGACGATGCCGAGCGTCTCTCCCTCGTTGACATGGAAACTTACGTCGTCCACCGCTTTGACGACGCCGTTTTCGCTGTAAAAGTAGGTTTTCAGGTTGCGAATGTCCAAAAGCTTTTTATCAGTCATCTTTCCTGCGCCCCCTTATCGCTTCATCTTCGGATCGATGGCGTCGCGCAGGCCGTCTCCGAGCAGGTTAAAGCACATGACGGAAACGAAGATGGCGATTCCCGGCGGAATCCAGTACCACCATCTGTTCCGCAGGTTCATGAGGTCGCGCGCCTCCTGGATGAGGTTGCCCCAGGTGGGGGTGGGCGGCGAAACGCCCAGGCCCAGGAAGGAAAGGGCGGTCTCCGTCAGGATGACGTTGGCCATGCCCAGCGTCGCGTAGACGATGACGTACGCAAGCACGTTGGGCAGCAGGTGCTTGAAAATGCGGCGCGCGTCGCTGATGCCGAGCGCCTCGCAGGCCTCCATATACTCCATCTCGCGCAGCGTCAGGATCTGGCCGCGCACGATGCGCGCGATGGAAGGCCAGCTGAGCAGGGCGAGCGTAAAGATCAGCACGGGAATGCTGTTTCCAAAGACAGCCGCAATGGTGATGCAGATCATCAGAAACGGAAAGCTTAAAAAAATCTCGCAAAGGCGCATGATCAGGGCGTCCACGAGGCCGCCGTAAAACCCGGACAGGCTTCCCAGCAGCACGCCGATCACGCACTGGATGAACGTCACGGCCAGCGCGATGCCCAGCGAAATGCGGCCGGCGTAAAACAGGCGCGTGAACAGGTCGCGGCCCACCTTATCGGTGCCGAACCAGTGCTGGGAGCTTGGTTGCAGTTCGCGCCCCATCATGTTGGTGCTTTCCATTTTGAAAGGGGAAATCATGGGAACCACGACGCAGGCCAGAACGACAAACAGCAGCACATACAGGCTGATCATCGCGCGCTTGTTTTGATACAGCCGATGCGCGACGCCGCCCCAGTAGGTTTGCTGCCGCAATTGTTTTGCTTTCGTCTGTTGCAAAGTCATGTTGCTGTTTCCCCCTTCACTCATACTTGATGCGCGGGTCGGCGACGGCATAGAGAACGTCGGCGAGCAGCGCGCCGAGCAGCGTCAGCATCGAAAGCATGGAGTTGATGCCGAGAATGACGGGATAATCGCGCGCGTTGACCGCCTCGACCGAAATTTTGCCAAGGCCCGGATAGGCGAAGATCGTCTCCGTCGTGACCGCGCCGGACAGAAGGCCGGGAATCCAGAACCCGAGCAGGGTAATGATGGGAATGATGGCGTTACGAAACGCGTGCCGGTAGATGACCACCTTTTCCTTTAGGCCCTTGGCCCGCGCCGTTCGGATATAATCCTGACGGATAACCTCCAGCATGCTGGAGCGCGTGTAGCGCATGAAGCTTGCGGTGGAAGCAAGCCCCAGCACGAAAGCAGGCAAGACCGTGTGATGTACAATGTCGAAAAACACGTCAAAGGGCCCGTTGGGCTTGAGCAGGAAATTTCGCATGCCGTACAGCGGGAACCACTTCAGGTCCACGGCAAACACCTTCAGCAGGATCAACCCGAAGAAGAACGCCGGCATGCTGATGCCGATCAGCGAAAACACGGTGAACGTGTTGTCCACCAGGGTACGCTGCCGCGTGGCGCTGATCACGCCGGCCGGTATGCCTATCAGCAGGGATATGCACAGGGAGGTCAGCGACAGGGTGAACGTCGGCCCCATGTAGGTTTTGATGATGTCCACAACCGGCTTTTTATGCTTTGTCGAGTAGCCCAGGTTGCCCCTGAGCAGTTCCCCGATCCAATTGACGAATTTTTGGTAAAATGGAATGCTTGGATCCATCCGTTCCTTCATGATCATCCGTGTCTCGGCGGACATGCTCGGATCCATCAACATAGACGCGGGGCCGCCCGGCGCCTTGTCCAGGATAAAAAACAGAATGAACAGGATGCCGAGAAACACCGGAATCATCTGTAACAGGCGGCGGACGATATAGTTTTTCATGGAGACTTCCCTCTTTCACGCAGGATAGCACCTAAAAAAAAGCCGGGGAAGGGTGGAAGCCCCTTCCCCATAACCCAAAGGAATTAGTGGAGCGTATTGAAGCACATGAAGGTGTAACCGTTGCCCAGGTAGCTGAGCAGGTTCACGCCGTCCATCGCCTCAACGGCTTCGACGTTGGTCTTTTTCGCGGTGAGCTGCGCAAAGTCGATCTCGCCAAGCTGCAGCGCGGCAACCTTGCTCTCGTCGGGCATCATGGTGATGTAGACGCCTTCGATCTGCACGGCGTTGTCCTTGTCCCAGTAGTTTTCGTTCGGGCGCATCATGATCATCTGGCCCGGCTCATACTGCTCGACAACCATCTTGCCGCTGCCCATGGGCTTGTCCAGGGTGGCCAGGAAGCCTTCGAAGGTATCCGCCTCGTAGTAAGCGCGCGGCAGGATGCCGTAGGAGAACTTCTCGATGTTCGCCGGGGAGGGCGTCTTGAACGTGAAGGAGATGGTCTTCTCGTCGATGACGTTGATGCCGGAAATCGTCTCGGCCGTGCCGGCGGCATACTCTTCGTAGCCCACATAGTCGCTGACAGCGTCAAGGCGCGGGCCGGTGTAGTTCGGATGCGCGATCATCATGTAGGTGAACAGCACGTCGTCGGTGGTCAGCGGGGTGCCGTCGGCGAACGTGATGCCGTCCTTCAGCGTGAAGGTATAGGTCTTGTGGTCCTCGCTCAGCTCCCACGTCGCGAGGTTCGGAATGATCTCCGCTTCGTGGTTGTTGGCGATCAGGCCCTCAAAGACCAGGTCGCAGATGTAGGAGTCGTATACGTTGTCGGACATGATCGAGTTGAACTTGCCCTCAAAGCTCGTCTCGGCGAACTTGAGGATCTGGTCGCCTTCCAGCGTGATCTTCTCGATGATATCGTCCCACTTCATGTACGCGTTCATGTCCATGCCCTTGATGCGCTCGTTCACGCCCCAGATCTCGGAGCGGTACGCCACGATCGTGGTCGGGACAAGCTCGTTCATGCGAAGCGCCCATTCCTGGTAGTACTTCTGGCGCTCGGCCTGGTCGAAGGACTCAAGGCCCAGCTTGATCAGCTCCTGGCCGCGCTCGTCATAGAAGCCGGACGCGTTGAAGCCGCCCTCGGTGAACGCCGCGTAGTCAAACAGCGCGCCGGAGGGATCCGGATCGATGGAGAGGGAGAAGCCCATCGTGTAGATGTCAAAATCCTTTTCGCCGGGCTTGGCATCCATCGTGCGGTCGGAAACCGTGTTGAAGTCCATCAGCTCGATGTTCAGCTCCACGCCGATCTGCTTCCAGCTGTCAAACGCCATCGAGGACAGCGTGCCCGGCCAGGAGGAGTCGGTGTATACGAGCCACTTCAGGGCGAGCTTTTCGCCGTCCTTGTAGCGATAGCCGTCGGCGCCCATCACCCAGCCGGCCTCGTCCAAAAGGGCGTTGGCCTTGTCCAGGTCAAAGGCGTAGGGATTGAGCTGACTCTCGTCCGGGAACGCCCAGGAGGTCGGCGAAATCGGCGCCAGGCCTACGCGGGCAAGCTCCGGGGAGCCATACTCGGCCAAGATAAAGTTTTCGCGGTCCAGCGCATACAGGAGCGCCTGGCGAACGCGCACATCGCCGAGCTTGGGGCCGGGCTCGTAGCTATCAGGCCTCTCTGCGAACGCGCTTGCGGACAGGCAGAGAACCATGAACAGAGCCAGCGATAGGGTGAGTAGTTTCCTCATGTCGTTTTCTTCCCCCTTTTTTGGAATCGCGCAACGTCGGTGAAAATGCAGTTTTCACCCTGTTGATTTTCTTATTTTAGCGGAAACAGACGCAATTTACAAGAGGTAAAGCATCAAATAATCTTATTTTTGCATTTTTTTATAGAATACTTCATAAATGGAAACAGAAACGCCCCCGGAAAATCACGGCGGAGGCTGGGAGGGGGGGCGGAGCCGGGCGGCTTTCGTGAAAACGCCGCCAGGGATTTTCGCGCCGCCGGCAATCCGGATCCCAAGCCGCCCGCGCCCGCCTTGGCTTGAAAAACAAGGGTTTTTCCTTTTTGATTTGTATAGTTCCAGAAGGGTTAAGGTTGTTTTGCACAGCGCGGTCTTCGCATGCATGAGCGCTCGCCTTGCGGCCGCATGGGGCCCGGCGGAATTTCGCTTTGCGCCCCGCCCGCCGATGCATAAAGCGGCCGTGCGGAAAACCCTCTCAAATCTACGGGTTCAGATAGGCGATGTATTCTTCCAGGCAGAAGTTGCGCTCGCGCATGACCTTCGCGTGCGGCTGACCGACGTAGCGGACATGCCAGGGCTCGGCGTTGATGCCGGTGACATCGACCTTATCCTCGGGGTAACGGATGATGAACCCGTATTCCCAGCAGTGCTCGCTGAGCCATTTGGACTGCTTGG
>CAZUIA010000207.1:0-5530 GCA_964620835.1 uncultured Oscillospiraceae bacterium | reverse complement strand
GCGGCGTTCCTCCCCGATGCTCGCGCGCACGCGAGCGAGGACGCCCGCGCAAATCCGCACGCATCCCCCTGCCCTTCCCGTCCGCGAGCCCGCGGGGCTTCCATGCTTTTTGCGCAATAGCCCCTTTCCCTTGCGCAATCGGCTTTCCCAAGGCCGCGCCGAGGGAAACTCCCCCAAGGCGCGCAAGCGCCAACCCTTCACTCTTCCCCTGCGCTCGTCACGCCCTTTGCGCCCACTCGCCCTCGCGAAACCCCACCAGCACAAACCCGTCCCCCACCAGGATGGGCCGCTTTACGAGCATCCCGTCGGAAGCCAAAAGCTCCAGCTGCTCGCCTTCGCTCAGGCCGGGCAGCTTTTCTTTTAGGCCAAGCTCCCGGTACTTCAGCCCGCTGGTGTTGAAAAACCGCGAAAGCGCAAGGCCGCTTTGCGCGTGCCAGGCCGCCAATTCCCCGGCTGTGGGGCGGTCCCGCTTGATGTCCCTTTCCGAAAACGCCGCGCCCCGCATTTCCAGCCACCGTTTTGCCTTCTGGCACGTGGAACAGCCCGGATAGCAAACAAACAGCATCCAAACACCTCCCGCCGTGTACTTCCCCGCCAGCCAGCCGGATTCCTTGTTTTGGAACCCTTGCAGGAGATTTCCGGTTTCCTTCGTTGTATCGGTGAGCCCAAAGGGCACGAACAAAAGGGAAAAAGAGGTGATCACCTTGCGGAAAAAGGCGTCGGTGCTTGTGCTGCTATCTTCTCTGTTGCTGCTTGCCATCGGGTTTGTGCGTTCGCTGGCCGGATCGTCCGGCCCGGATACGCCTCCCGCCGAGACCGTGCCGGCGCTGGCGTCCGAGTACCCCGAGGGTGAATACCTGCGCTTTGACGCCTTTATTTCCGACACGCTGCCCGAAATGACGTTTGAATTTGTCAAGCAGGGGGAATCGGGGCCTTCGTACGAGCCGCTGTACGCCTATGACGTGAAGATCTATGAAAAAAAGCGGCTCGAGCGCCTCGTACAGGCATTTGCCTGCACATCCTATGAAAAGCTTGATATCCTGCCCTTTGTCGCGCTTTCTGACCTGAACTTTGACGGCTTCCTGGATCTGGACATCCTCTCCTACCAGGCCGCGTCGAACCAGGTCCATACATTCTTCCTTTGGAACGCGCAAAACGGCCGATACGTGGAAACCGAATTGACTGGCCTGGAGGCCTCCAGCTATCTGCTGTTTCCCGAGCGGAAGATGATCGAAAGCTACCGGCACGATTCAGCCGCGGCCGGGGAATACGCGCTGTATGCGTGGAAGGAAGGGCGGCTTTCGCTGGTCCGCAGGCTGGTCGTCGGGTATCTGGCCGAAGGCGGCGAAATGCCGCACACCATGGCGCTGTACGGCTACCAGGACGGCAAGGAAGCCCTGCTGCGGGAGGAAAGCTACACGGAGGAGGAGTTTTCTATCGTCGCGCAGGCGTTCGCCGGCATGCTCTGGGAGGGCGTCGAGGGTGGCCGCCCGAAGCAGGCGCCCTAAGCTTACGGCGCTTTGGGCGGCCGCTTGCGTTTTGGGGGCGTGGGGTCGTCGGTGAGCTCCAGGAGGTAATCGACGCTGACGTGGTAAAACAGGGCCAGCTTGGCCAATGCCTCCGGGGTAAGTGAATGCACTCCGTTTTCATAATAGGAATAGGCGCGCTGCGAAACGTTCAGAATCTCGGCCAATTGCCATTGCTTCAGGTCGCGATCCTCTCTCAAATCGCGCACCCGCCGGTAAACCTTCATTTGTTCATCACCAAAAGAAGTATATTCTAGAACAATTTGTTCTGTTGACAGACAGCCCGTTTCGTTCTAGAATAATTCAGAGGTGAAGCACAATGGATCCCTACAAGGAGATGTACCTGAAGCTTTTCAACGAAATCACGGATGTGATCAAGCGGCTGGTGGATATCCAAAAAGAGGTGGAGGAAATCTACCTGTGCCAAAGCGCCGCCTGCGAAGCCGACGATCGCTGAGCGCGCTCTTGCCCGCCCGCATTGCTGCGGGCGGGCAAGCTGCCCGTCGGGCTATGTGAGCGCGCAAAGGAAGCCGCCCTGTCACAGCCGCCCTGTCACAAAAGAATGTCCGCCGTCTTTGCCTCGCGGGCGGCGTATCGGTCCAGGCAGGCTAAGACCTCGTTTTCGAGGAACGCCTCAGTCTGCATCGCCGCGCACCCGATGAACGCTTGAGGATCCAGGGATTGCTCCAACTCGTCCAGCGATATGTCAAACGCCGGGTCCGCCGCGATGCGCTTGAGCAGGTCCGCCTCTTTCCCCTCAGCCTTGACGGCATAGCCGGCGTCCATCGCATGCACCCGGATGCGCTCGTGCAGCGCCTGGCGGTCGCCGCCGCGCTTCACCGCGTCCATCAGGATGTTCTCCGTCGCCATGAAGGGCAGCTCCGCCCGCAGGCGCTTTTCAATCACCTTCGGGTATACCGTAAGGCCCGAGGCGACGTTCGCGTACAGGTTCAAAATTGCATCCACAGCCAGAAACCCTTCGGCCACGGCGATGCGCCGGTTGGCGCTGTCGTCGAGCGTGCGCTCAAACCACTGCTCGGCGGCCGTTTGGGCGGCGTTTTGCGCGTTGACGATGACAAAGCGCGAAAGCGCGGCCATGCGCTCGGCGCGCATCGGGTTTCGCTTGTAGGCCATGGCGGACGAGCCGATCTGCGAGGTTTCAAACGGTTCCTCCACCTCCTTGAGATGGGCGAGCAAGCGAAGATCGTTTGAAAACTTGTGCGCGCTTTGCGCCACGGCGGACAGCGCGGCAAGCGCCCGGCTGTCGATCTTTCGGGAATACGTCTGGCCGCTGACCGCGACCGGGCGGGCAAAGCCCATCCTCTCGGCGATCATCCCGTCCAGCTTCTTGACCTTTTCATAATCGCCGTCAAAGAGCGAAAGAAAGCTGGCCTGCGTGCCCGTGGTACCCTTGCAGCCGAGCGGCTCAAGCGCGCTGAGCACGGACTCTATCTCGGAGATGTCCATCATCAATTCCTGCATCCACAGCGTGCACCGCTTGCCCACGGTGGTCGGCTGCGCGGGCTGAAAGTGCGTGAAGGCCAGCGTGGGCAGGGCCTTGTGCGCCTTGGCAAACGCGCTGAGCGCGCGCAGGACCGTGACCAGCTTGCCCTGCACCAATAAAAGCGCGTCGCGCAGGATCAGCATGTCCGTGTTGTCGCCGACATAGCAGCTTGTCGCGCCCAGGTGGATGATGGGTTTTGCCAGGGGGCACTGGTCGCCATAGGCGTGCACGTGCGCCATCACGTCGTGGCGAAGCTTTGCCTCGTAGCGCGCGGCGGCGTCAAAGTCGATATCGTCGATGTGCGCGCGCATCTCGTCGATCTGTGCCTGGGTAATGGAAAGCCCCAGCTCGCGCTCGCACTCGGCCAGGATGCACCAGAGCCTTCGCCAGGTGGAAAACTTGTGCTGCGCGGAAAACAGGGCCTGCATCTCATCGCTGGCGTAGCGCGTGGAAAATGGGGAAACGTACCGCGTCGTATCGCTCATGGGGCGCTCCTTTTACCGGAAGTAATCGACCGCGCCGCGGAACATCGGGCTGTCCGTGTCGCCGGGCACGTTCTTGTAGAGGTTGTCGCCGCTGCGCTCGGCATGCGCCATGCGGCCGAATACGCGGCCGTCGGGCGAGGTCAGGCCCTCGACCGCCCCGGCCGAGCCGCTTGGGTTGAACAGGATGTCCATCGTCGCAAGGCCTTGATCGTCCACGTACTGCGTGGCGATCTGGCCGCTTTGGGAAAGCTCTGCCAGGAGCGCTTCGCCGCAGACAAACCGCCCCTCGCCGTGCGAGACGGGCGCGAGGTGGATATCCCCTACGCGCGCGTGCATCAGCCAGGGCGACAGGTTCGACGCAACGCGCGTGCGCACCAGGCGGGATTGATGGCGGCCGATCAAGTTGTACGTCAGCGTGGGCGCGCTTTCGTCCTGCGCGCGGATCTCGCCAAAGGGCAGAAGACCCAGCTTGATCAGCGCCTGAAACCCGTTGCAGATGCCGCCGACCAGCCCGCCGCGCACCTGAAGCAGCGAGCGCAGCGCGTCCGCGATGCGCTCCTCGCGCAAAAACGCCGTGATGAACTTGCCCGACCCGTCCGGCTCGTCACCGCCGGAGAAGCCGCCCGGCAAAAACAAGATCTCGGACGCGGCCAGCCTTTTCGCAAACCGCTCGGCCGATTCGGCCACGCCCTGGGCCGTCAGGTTATTGACCACGAAGATCTCGGGCACGGCCCCGGCCTTTTGAAGCGCGCGGGCCGTGTCATATTCGCAGTTGGTGCCGGGGAACACGGGGATCAGCGCGCGCGGCGCGGCAGCCCTTGCCGGGGGGCGCACGCGCGCCTTTGCCGTATGGGCGTAGGTTTCGACCTTTCGGTCCGCGTCCCCTGCCTCGGTGGGAAAAACAGGCTCAAGCGTTTTGGACCAGAGGGCTTCCAGCTCCTGAAGGTCGATCCGCTCCTGCCCCGCGAATATCGCGTACTCCTCGCGCGTGTGGCCGACCGTCACGCCCACCGGCTCCTCCGTCTGAAGGAGAAACGCGCCGTACCGCCACCCGAAGGCTCCAAGCGGGTCAAACCCGTCGTCAAACGCAAAGCCGAGCCGGTTGCCAAGGCACATCTTGAAGAGGCCCTCGGCCACACCGCCAAAGCCCGGCGTGTACGCGGCGGCGACCTTCTTTTCGCGGATCAGCCGCGTGACGAGCGCGAACGTATCGAGCAGTTCCCGGGGCGTGTCGCCCGGAGTTACCAGCGCGACGCGCGCGCCTGGGCGCTTGAATTCGGGCGAGAGGATATCGTCCGTGGACGCCACGGTCACCGCGAAGGACACCAACGTCGGCGGCACGCGCAGGTGTTCGAACGTGCCGCTCATGGAATCCTTGCCGCCGACCGCCGCGATGCCCAGGTCCATCTGCGCCTGCAGCGCACCGAGGAGCGCGGAAAGCGGCTTGCCCCACGTGTCCTGGGTCATGCGCTCGAAATATTCCTGAAACGTCAGGTGCGCGCTTTCATAGCCCGCGCCAACGGCGACCAGCTTGGCGACGGACTCCACCACCGAAAGGTACGCGCCCCGGTACGGGCTTTGCTCCATGAGGTAGGGGTTGAAGCCGTAGGCCATGGCCGAGCAGGTCTTGGTTTCCTTGAGTGTAGGGATTTTCGCCGCCATGGCCTGCGTGGGCGTCAGCTGGCGCGCGCCGCCAAAGGGCATGAGCACCGTGCCCGCGCCGATGGTGGAATCAAACCGTTCGCAAAGGCCGCGCTTAGCGCAGACGTTCAGGTCCTTGACCAGCGCGAAAAGGCCCTCGCGCAGCGACGCGGGCCGCGCGGGCGGGCGGACCGACGTCTTTGGCACATGCGCGGCGGCCCGCTTTTTCGCGCCGTTGGAATTCAAAAACGCCCGCGCGATATTAACGACCGTCTGTCCGTTCCACACCATGACCAGGCGCTTTGCCTCCGTCACCTCCGCGACCACGGTCGCCTCCAGGTTTTCGCCCGCCGCCAGCGAAAGGAACGCGGGAA
>CAZUIA010000206.1:0-5533 GCA_964620835.1 uncultured Oscillospiraceae bacterium | reverse complement strand
TTTCGCGCCTGTACGACCCCACGTGCGATCTGTTCTTCATCGGCGTGCAGGCGGATACGGGCGAGCACGGCCAATCGCATTACGACCTACTGGCCAGCGAGGCGCGCCTTTTAAGCTATATCGCCCTGATGCGCCGCGAAGTGCCCATCCGCCACTGGCGCAGGCTGGGCCGCGCCATGACCAAAACGCGGCGCGGCGCGGCGCTCCTTTCCTGGAGCGGCACGATGTTTGAATACCTCCTGCCCGCCCTGTTCCTCAAAAGCCCGGATAAGACGCTCCTGGGGGATACCTGCCAAAGCGCCGTGCTCGACCAGATCGGCGCGTTTGGCGACGGGCCGTGGGGCGTTTCGGAGTCCGGCTATTACGCGTTTGACCTGTCGCTCTCCTACCAGTATCGGGCGTTCGGCCTTCCCCGCCTGGCGCTTCGCACGGCGCGGGCCGAGCGGGTGATCGCGCCGTACGCGTCCGCGCTCGCGCTCGCGCTTCGGCCCCGGGAGGCGTGCGACAACCTGGAAGCCATGGCAAAGCTCGGGTGGCTTTCCGACTTCGGCTTTTTCGAGGCCGCGGACTACGAGCGCGAGCGCCTGCCCGAAGGGTGCGAATACCGCCTGGTGCAAAGCCACATGGCGCACCACCAGGGCATGATCCTGGCCTCCATCTGCAACCTGCTCACGAAGGGCCAGCTGACGCGCCACTTCCACAGCCTGCCCCAGGCGGAAGCCTACCAGCTGCTGCTGGAGGAGCGAAAGCCCACGCGCGCCATGCTGCGCGGCGCCGCCAAGACCCGCAAGCTCGACCTGTCCCGCCAGCGCGACGGCACGCTGCTGCGCCACGTCAGCGCGCTTGACTTTCCGCCCGAGGCGCAGGTGCTTTACGGCGGCGGCACCACCATGGTCCTGGACGCGCGCGGCGGCGGCTATCTGTCCCACAACGGCGTCCTGCTCACCAGAAGGCGCCTGGATCCCTTATATGAAGGCGGCTTTCAGTGCTACGTGCGCTTTTTCGGTGGCGAAACCGTCCGCCTGAACCGCGCGGGCGACTGCTGGTTTGACCGCAGCCGCGCCACCTACCGCCTGGAATCAGACGGGGTGGAGGCGGAGCTGGTGTGCTTCGTATCCCCGCTGGACGGCGCGGCGGTCCACCTGCTGAAGCTGCGCGCCGCGCCGGACAGGCCGGCGGACGTGGAGGTAGCGAGCTTCTTTGAGGTGTGCCTGTCGTCGCAAGTGGCGGACGAGTCGCACCCGGCGTTTCGAAACCTGTCGGTCGAAACGGCGCGGCTTGGCGGCGCTTCGGCCGTCGCGCGCAGAAGGCCCAAACACGCCGGCGAGCGCTATCCGCTGCTGCTGCACGCCCTTTGCGCGGACAAGGAGCCGATCGCATGCCTTGAAACCTCGCGCCGGGCGTTCCTAGGTCGGGGCGAGAGGCTCGATGCCCCGCGCGCGCTGGCGGAGCCGCTTGACGTTTCCGCGGGCGAGACCGGCGCGGTGCTCGACCCCTGCATGAGCCTGCGGTCCAGCGTCCATATCGAGGAGGGCACGTCCGTGTCCGTCTGGTTCGTCACCGCCGCCGTGGCAGACGAGGAAAAGGCGCGGATGCTCGTCTCGCAGTACGCCTCGCACGAGCATGTCCTGCGCGCGCTGGAGCTTTCCGCCACCCAGGACGAGGTGACCGCCAAGTACCTGGGGCTAAGCGCCGCGGCGCAGCTTGCCGCGCAGCGCATGGCGTCGTGGCTTTTGATGCCCCTGGCGCAGCCGGACCCGCCGCGCGAGGACCGAAGCGCGCTGTGGCGCTTTTCCATCTCGGGCGATCTGCCGGTCGTCGTGGTGCGAATCTCCCGCGAGGCCCATCTGCCTTTGGCGCGCGCGGCCATCAAGGCGCACGCGTACCTGCGCGCGCTGGGGCTATGGAGCGACCTGGCCCTGCTCAACGAGCAGCCGTCCGGCTACCACCAGCCCGTGCGGGACGGGTTGACCGCGCTGCTTTTGAGCGGCCCCTCGCGCGATGTGGTGGGCCAAA
Organism: uncultured Oscillospiraceae bacterium; assembly: GCA_964620835.1. Taxonomy (GTDB): domain Bacteria; phylum Bacillota; class Clostridia; order Christensenellales; family Aristaeellaceae; genus Avichristensenella. The sequence goes on along the minus strand of CAZUIA010000206.1, from coordinate 3,517 downwards.
GCGCCGGACCGCACCTGATCGACCGCGAGGCGCATCCCAAAGAGGCGATCCAGTCGCTGCTCTCCCACGCGGCCCTCGTGCTGCGCGGCGGGGAGGGCAGCCTGCCGGCGCAGCTCGCGGCCGCACGAAGGACGCTGCCCCTTGGCCTTGGCGAATGGAAGCGCGCGCGCGCATACCCCGCGCCGCGCCCCGCGAAGGCCGGCAGCCTGGGCCTTGACAACCGCTACGGCGGTTTTCGCGCCGACGGCAGCTATGTCGTCAAGGCGCTCCCGCCCGCGCCCTGGTGCAACGTGCTGGCAAATGAGCGCTTCGGCACGGTGCTGACCGAGCGGGGCGCCGGCTTCACCTTTGCCGACAACAGCCGCCTAAGGCGCGTCACCGCGTTTGCCTCCGACCCGGTGCGCGACCAGCGGCAGGAAAACCTATGGCTGCGCGATGAGACGGACGGCCAGTACGTCTCGGCCTTTGACCGCGCGCTGGTCACCCACGGCTTTGGGGTGAGCCGGTTTGAATCCGAAGCGCTGGGCCTTCGCCTCACGCTGGATGTGTTCGTGGACGAGCACCTGCCCGTCAAGTGCTTTTTGCTCACCCTTGAAAACCTTGCCCCCGCCCCGCGAAGCCTTTCCGTCACGGCGTGCGTCCGCTGGCTGCTCGGCTCGCACCTGCATGACGCGGCCCAGGTCCGCTGCGAAGTCTTGGGCGGCATCGCGCTCGCGCGAAGCCCTATGTTCTCGGAGGGCGCGTTCCTCGCGTTCCCCGGCAGAAAGGCCGAGGTATCCCTGGACGGCGCGGCGTTTTTCGGCCTCGGCCTGATGCAGGACCCGTCCGGCATGCGGCAAAAGGAGTTCGCCGGCTCGCACCGGGACATCCCCGCGGGCATCGTGCGCACGCACCTGACGCTTGGCGGCGGGGAGAGCGAAACCGTCTGCGCGCTGCTCGGTATCGGCGATCCTGAGGCTTCCTGCAAGGCGTTCAGCGCCGGCGGCGCGCAGCTGAGGCTTTCGCGCGTGCGCGAAATGTGGCAGCGGCGGCAGGAAGCCCTGCTACCCCGTGTTCCGGACCCCGCGGTCTCGCTGCTGCTGTCCGGGTGGCTGACCTACCAGGCGCTGTCCTCGCGCATCTTCGCGCACGCCGGGTTCTACCAGGCGGGCGGAGCCATCGGGTTTCGCGACCAGCTGCAGGACATGCTCGCCTTTCGGTTCACCGAGCCCGAGCGGGTGCGCGCGCACCTTCTTGACGCGGCGGCGCACCAGTTTGAGGACGGCGACGTGCAGCACTGGTGGCATCCGCCCGCGCTGGGTGTGCGCACGCGCATCACCGACGACCGGCTGTTTTTGCCCTACGTGACGGCGGCCTACCTGCGCGCCACCGAGGACCTCTCCGTGCTCTCCGCGCAGGTGCCCTACCTTGAAAACGTGGACATCCCCGAGGGGCACGAGGACTGGTATGGCCAGGCAAAGCCGTCCTCCGTGCTGGAGCCGCTGCACCTGCACAACCTGCGCGCCATTGATAGCCTCCGCTACGGCGAGCACGGGCTTCCGCTCATCGGCGGGGGCGACTGGAACGACGGCATGAACGGCCTGGGCATGGAAAACCGCGGAGAAAGCGTGTGGCTCGGCTTCTTCCTCAGCGCGGTGATACGGGACTACGCCCCCTACTGCGCGCCGGAGGAGGCGAAGCGCCTGCTGAAAAAGCGCGAGGAGCTGATGGACAACCTGGAAACGCACGCCTGGGACGGCGCGTGGTACCTGCGCGCGTGGTTTGACGGCGGCGTGCCGCTGGGAAGCCGCGAGAGCCCCGAGTGCCGCATCGACCTGGTCGTGCAGGCCTGGGCCGCGCTTTCGGGCGCAAAGCGCGCCGACCAGGCGCTGGACTCCGCGCTTTCGCACCTGCTCGATGAAAGAGCGGGCATCCTGAAGCTCTTGGACCCGCCGTTTGACGGCAAGACGGACCCCGGCTACATCCGCGCGTACCCGCCGGGCATCCGTGAAAACGGCGGCCAGTACACGCACGCGGCCCTTTGGTTCGTGATGGCGCTTTTCAAGGCGGGAAGGACGGAACTGGCATGGAAGCTGTTCTTTATGCTGCTTCCCACCACGCACAGCCGGGATGAAAGGTTGGCGCGCCACTACCGCGTCGAGCCGTACGTCGTCGCGGCGGACGTCGCGGGCGGCGAGCATGCGGGCCGCGGCGGGTGGACCTGGTACTCGGGCTCCGCTTCGCTTTTGTGGTCGCTGGGCGTGGAAACGCTGCTGGGCTTTGAAAAGCGCGGCAACCGCGTTCGCCTCTCCCCCACCGCGCCTTCGCACTGGGAGGGCTTTACCCTCTCCTACCGCCATGGACAAACGATCTACCTGCTCAAGGCCGTGCGCGGCGCGCGCGACGACGGGTGGATCGACCTGAAAGACGACGGCGGCACGCACGAAGCGATCTATGCATTGAAAAGCTAGCCGGCTCGTGCTATGATGCAGGGCATGAAACAAGCATTCTTGCCGGCAACCCGTGCCGAGATGGAAGCCCTCCACTGGGAGCAGCCCGATTTTGTGTTCGTGACCGGCGACGCGTACGTGGACCACCCGTCTTTCGGCTGCGCGATTTTGACGCGCGTGCTGGAGGCCGAAGGGTACCGCGTCGCCGTGCTTTCGCAGCCCGACTGGCACAGCGCGAAGGATTTCACCCGCTTTGGCAGGCCGCGGTACGCGTTCCTCGTCAGCGCGGGCGTGATCGACAGCATGGTCAACCACTATACCGTTGCCAAAAAGCCGCGCGGCGAAGATGTGTATTCCCCTGGCGGCAAGCGGGGGCGGCGGCCCGACCGGGCGACGATCGCCTACTGCAACCGCATCCGCGAGGCGTACGGCGACGCGCTCATCGTCATCGGCGGCGTGGAAGCGTCGCTTCGCCGGTTTGCGCACTACGACTACTGGGACGATAAGGTCCGCCGCTCCCTGCTCGTCGACAGCGGCGCGGACCTGCTGCTCTACGGCATGGGCGAGGAATCCCTCGTCGAAGCCGCGGGGCGCATCGCCTCGGGGACCCTGCTTCACACGCTGCCCTCCCTGCGCGGCGCGTGCTGGATCAGCGACGAAAAGCCGGAGGGCTACGCGGAGGTGCCTTCGTTTGAGGAGGTGTCCCAGAGCAAGGAGGCGTATGCCCGCGCGTTTTACCTGCAATACGCGGAACAGGACGCCGTGCGCGGCAGGCCGCTTTCGCAGGCGCACGCGGGCCGCTTTGTGTGCCAAAACCCGCCCGCGCCGCCGCTGTCGCGCCAGGCCCTCGACCGCGTGTATGCTCTGCCGTTCACCCGCCAGTGGCATCCGATGTACGATGCCGAGGGCGGCGTGCCGGCGCTTGAGGAGGTAAAGTTCTCCATCGCCGCCACGCGCGGGTGCTTTGGCGCGTGCAGTTTTTGCGCGCTGACGTTCCACCAGGGCCGCGTGGTCTGCTCCCGAAGCCCCGATTCCAGCGTGCGGGAAGCCGAACAGGTCGCCGCGCTTCCGGATTTTAAAGGGTACAT
>CAZUIA010000205.1:0-5543 GCA_964620835.1 uncultured Oscillospiraceae bacterium | reverse complement strand
GCGCGGGTTCCTCCCCGATGCTCGCGCGCACGCGAGCGAGGACGCCCGCACGGAGAACCGTACGTTCCTGTACCGCTTCGCCTATCGCTTCGTCCGCAGCATGATTGTCCTATAGATCGTCCCTTTTCCGTGCCCGGTTAAAGGACGGCCTCAACCGCCCTACCGGAGCAACCTCTCCACTTGCCGCCCGTCCGCCGACGGGAACAGCGCATAGATCCGGTCCGAAAGCCGCCTTTTCGATATCTCCGGCGCTTCGCCGCAGCGGGCGCAAACGAACGCCTCGCCAAACGCCGCTTCGCTTTGCGCAAAGCGGGTGACGCCGATGCCGTAGGGCCTGCCGAACGCATCGCGCCTGTGCTCAAATCGCAGGGCGACGACATAGCAGCGCATCTGCAGCGAGGTGATCGCCGTCTCAAACCCCTTGTGTCCGGCGAGGGCGCGCAGGTCCGTGGACAGCAGGGGACCGCGCTCCACCAGCAGGTCCATGATCCGCTTTTCCGCGCGCGAGGCAAGCCCGGCGTCGTAGCGGTCCGCAAAATCCAGGCCGCTGCGTCGCCAGTTCACAAAATCGGGATAATACGCCGGGCTGATGAAGCCCGCCTTTTTGTCAAACACCTTCCCATAGGCGATCACGCCCCGCTCGGCAAGCGTTTCGCGCCACTCCCAGGGGCCTTCGACGTCCTTGACAAACCATCTCTCTTCCGGGGTATATTCCTGCACGGAAAAGCCCTCGATGCCCGAGCGCATGAAGGGCAAAAAGCCGGCGGCTTCGACCAGCGACAGCAAATCGTCCGCGCTGCTAAGCGGGGGAACCTTCAGGACAGCCATTTTGCCAGCGCCTCCTCATCCGCAAAGTCCGCCGCCGCGGCCGATTTGGCGATCCGAACCGGCGGTCCATCCAGCATCAGGATGGTGTCGCCCAGGGCGAGCGCCTCCAGCGGGCTGTGGGTGACGACCAGGGCCGTGTGTCCGCCGATGGTTTCGCGCAGGACCTCCAGCACCGGCTGCGCCGTGGAAGCGTCCAGCCCCTGCAGCGGCTCATCCAGGAAAAAGACGTCGCCGCCAAAGGCCAGCGCGCGCGCAATCGCGAGCCGCCGCCGCATGCCCCCGCTGAAAGATGCGGGCAGCGTGTCAAGCTCGGCCTGAAGCCCCACCCGCTGCAGGTACATCTCCGCCTTGATTGGCGAAACACCGACGGCGGTCACGTTTTTTCGCGCGCTGAGCCAGGGCAGCAGGCGGTCCTCCTGAAAAAGGAACGACGCGCGCGCGTCGCCCGGCGCTTCGGCCTTGCCCCCGTCCGGCAAAAGAAGCCCGGAGGCCACCCGAAGCAGCGTGGTCTTGCCGCAGCCGGACGGGCCCATCAGGCAGGTCACCCGGCCGCCCATGAACACGTGCGTGAAGCGATCCAGGATCAGCTTTTCCCCAAACCGCTTGGTGACGTTCGTCAGCCTAAGCATGCGCTTTCCTCCCTTCACGGCCATACGCCAGGAGGAGGACGAGCTTTTCCAGCAGCACCGACAGCAGGATGACCGCGGCCGTGGCTGCGAACAGGCCGGGGGTATCGAGGTAAATCTTCGCGTCATACAGCAGGCTTCCGAGCGCGTTTTTCGGCGTGCAGATGACCTCCGCCGCCACGCCCGCCTTCCAGGCCATGCCCATGCCCGTGGTCACGGCCGCGAGAAACGACGGCCTGACGGACGGCCAGTAGATCTTTGAAAGCAAAGCGCGCCTTTTCATGCCGAACGCACGGCCCATTTCCAGCAGCAGCGGGTCGGTCGAGGCGATACCGGTCAGCACGTTCGCATAGGCGATGGGCAGCACGATCAGGAACGTGGCAAAGACGGGCACGCCGCTCGTGCGAATCCACACGAGCGCGAGCAGGATGAACGACGCGACGGGCGTTGATTTGACGACGGACAAAAGCGGCGAAAAAAACGCCTGGCCCCACGGAGACCGGGCGGACAGCACGGCCAGCGCGCTGCCGGCGGCAACGCCCAGCGCAAAGCCGGACAGGATGCGCGACATGGACAGCGCGGCGGCGAGCCAAAACGCGCCGCTTTCCGCCAGGGAAGCGAACGCCCTGGCCGTCTCCAGCGGGGACGGCAGCAGCAGCGTCTGGTTCACGAGCGCCGCCGCGGCCGCCCACAAGCCAAGCCATACCAGAATAAGAAAGCTGTTTTTCAGCAGCTTACGGAGCATAGTAAAAGTCGTCCCCCGGCAGCGCGCCGCCAAGCAGCGCGGGGTTGTCCGAAAGCAGCACGGCGTAGAAGGCCTCCAGCGCAGCCCTCATCTCCCCGCCCACAAGCAGGACCATGTTCGCGCGCGGGATGGCGCTCTCGGCCACCGCAGCTTTTAGGATGTCATGCTTTTCAATGAGCGCGGCAGCTTCCTTCGGGTTTTCGTTAACATAAGAAACGCTCTGCTCGTATTCCTCCAGGAACGCCTCCACAGCCTTTGGGTTCTTTTCGGCAAATTCCCTGCGCACGGCGATGCCGCCCATCGGCAGCAGGCCCGCGCCCGAAGCCTCCCACTCGGCGGTCAGGTCCAGGGCGACGCGAAACGCCTTGTCTTGCGAAAGCATCAGGGTAACGAACGGCTCGGGCAGCAGCGCCAGGTCGTATTTCCCGGCGGCGGCCTGCGCGACCACCTCGGCGTGCTCGGATACGTAGTCGATGGAAGCATCCTTGCCGAACAGGCGGCCCGCCACGGCCTCGGCCGTGCTGCCGCGCCCGGCGCTGACGACGGTCTTTCCCGAAACGTCCGAAAGGGACCGGACGCTGTCCCCCTTTTCCAGCAGGTACAGCACGCCCAGCGTGTTGATTGCCAGCGACTGCACCTGGCCGTTCGTTTTTTGGTAGAGCAGCGCGATGCTGTTGGTCGGCAGCGCGGCCATGTCCACCTCGCCCGTGACGAGCTGGGAGACGATGGCGTCGGGCGCGCCGGCAAGCGTAAACGTGTATGCGTTTGCCGTGCCGCCCTGTTCGCTCTCCTCCATCAGGCGGGCAAGTCCCATGCCGGTCGGCCCCTTGAGCGCGGCCACATGAACCTCGGGCTTTTCCGCCACCGCGGCGCACGAAACGAGGAGCAGGGAGAGCAGGACCAAAAAGGCGGTCGTGCGGATGCGTTTTTTCATTGTCTATGCCTCCTTATGACGGTAGTGTACCACCGCAAGAAACGGCGAAACCATCATCGACTAATTTTTCACAAACTTAACAATCTCGGCGGCCCGCCCATAGCACAGCGGGTTGGCGGCCAGGACGCAGGCGGGCGCGCCAAAGCGCGCCGCATCCTGCCAGGGCATGCCGAACACGCCGCCCGCCTCGGTCACCAGCAGCGCGCCCGCGGCCACGTCCCAGGGCGAAAGCTCCAGCTCAAACATGATATCCAGCCGCCCGCACGCCACGTCCGCCAGGTCGATCGCGGCGGAGCCGGAGCGGCGCAGGTCGCCCGCCTCCAGCAAAAATTGGCAGGCTGCGCGAAGGCTTCGTTCAGCCAGGCCGCTGTTGTAGGGCGAGGTGCCAAAGCCCACGAGCGCGCGCTCAAACGGGACGTCCGACACGTGGATGCTTTGTCCGTTCAAAAACGCGCCTTGGCCCCGTACGGCGGTAAACATTTCGTCCGCGTACGGGTTGCAGACAACGCCCAGCACCGGCTCACCGTCTGCAAGCAGGGCGACGGACACAGCGGACAGCGCGCGCCGGCGCATGAAGTTGACCGTGCCGTCGATCGGGTCGACCACCCAGGTAGGCTCCCCGGTGAGCGGGCTGTTTTCCTGCTCCTCGGCGTAGAAACGGGAGGTGGGCAGCAGCGCGGTCAGGCGCTTTTCAAGCAGGCTTTGCACGGCGACATCGGCCTCGGTAACAAAGTTGTAATGGCCCCCCTTTGCCTGCGCGCGGGGCGCGTGAAACGCGCGCATCGTATCGCCCGCCTCGCGCACGATGGACAAAAGCTTTGGCATCAACGGCGCGTAGGCGTCAGTCATGGCGCACCCTCTCAGCCTCCCGGATGCGGCGGATCGTTTCCCGCCCTTCCTCGGTGAGGAAATAGGCGTACGTGGTCTCGGGCACGAGCGGGCGGATGCTTTCCACGTCCCCGTCGTGCAGGCGCTGGCGCACCTCCGAGGCGCTGATGGCCGCGCCGCCCTCGGCCTTGCGGGGGATCAGGACGCACTCGATGCCGTGCGCGGGCAGATATTGCTGCATCACGCCGTTGTAAATCCGGGTGATTTCGGAGAAGGGCTCCTCGCCGATATAGCGCCGGGCAATGCCCATGGCCCCGGCAATGCGGGCAAACACCTCGATGTCAAGCCGGGCCTGCGCCTCGGTGATCAGGCGCTCCTCTTTTAAAAAGTACGAGGGAAACGTGGCGCTGGAGATGATGTAGCTGCCCGAGGGGTGCACCGTGACGTTCGGAAGGTGGGCGCTGCCCGCCTTGACCAGCGAAAGGCGCGCTGAAAACGGCACCAGCGAAATATCCTCGGACACGACGAAGCAGCGCACGGCGTCGTTTTCTTCCGAGGCGCGCGCAAGAAGATGCCGGTGGCCCAGCGTGAACGGGTTGGCGTTCATGACGACCGCGGCCGTTCTTTGGCCGGGCACCAAAAAGCGCGACAGATCCTTCAGGTAGCGGGCGAAGGCGTCGGGCTTGTTTTCCATGAACACGACCAGGCCCGGGACCTCGGCGATGCGGGAAAAGCCCAGGTCCTCAAAAAAACCGGCCGAATCGGGCTTGGTATAGAGAAAGACCGTTGTATGGCCGCGCGCGTACTGCCGCTCCATCAGGGCGGTGAGCAGCTCGGCCAAAAGGCCCTCGCCCTTTCGCGCGGGGTCGACCGCCACGCAGCGAAGCGTATTGGCAAGCAGGGAGCCGGTGGCGAGCAGCTCGTACGCCTCGTCGAACAGACCGAGGGTTTCCTCCAGCCGCTGGTCGCGCGCAAGGCCCGCCTGGGCAAGCAGCGCGTCCACCTGACGCTGCGCGCGCAGGTCGCTTGGCGAGATGACGGAAATCGTGTGTGTGCTCATGCGCCCAGTATAGCACAATCCGGTTGAAAACGGGAGAGGATTCTGCTACAGTGAAGCCATGAAAGAGCTGTATGGGCGCGCCGTCCCGCTGGAGGACATGCTGGCCGCGCGGGACGCGCGCGCGGCGCGGCAGAAGGTATGGCTTGACAGGCACCGGGTGCCCCTTTTGTGCCTGACGCTGAACGTGGCCGGGCCGATCAAGGTGACGGAATGGATCCACAAGGGGTTTGAGGAAGCGGTGCGCCTGACGCAGGCGCAGCTTCATCGGCACGCTGTGCCCGTGCGCGCGTTTGAGCGCACGGAGGCGTTCACCGGCCTTGAGGCGATGTGGGCCGCAGATTCGGACGCGCCGGCGCTGAAGCGCATGCTCTGCCGGATCGAGGCGCACGGCCGGTTTGGCCGCCTGCTGGACCTTGACGTGATCGGGACGGACGGGGATAAAATATCCCGGGAGGACATCGGTCTTGCGCCGCGCCGCTGCCTGCTGTGCGGCGGGGAAGCGGCCGCGTGCGCGCGCAGCCG
>CAZUIA010000204.1:0-5570 GCA_964620835.1 uncultured Oscillospiraceae bacterium | reverse complement strand
AGCGTGACCGGCGTTTCCTCCGCCGCGTCCACCGCGGCCGCAAGCGGGGCAAACAGCGGCTGTGCCTTTGGAATTTCTAAAAACGGGTAGACGATCTCGCCCGCGCGGTTGATCAGGTAGTATTCCCTGTTCCCGTTGGCCCAGAAGGGGTATCCGGCGAACGCATCCGCGCCGATCTGGATGTCCACCAGGCCGTACACCGTGGCGGTGTAGGAGGAAAGCGAGCGGTACAGCGACATCAGGCGCAGTTTGGGGTTATTGGACCAGGTGTCCTGGCGGAAATCGACGATCAGGGTATCGCCGCCCTGCGCCACCCGCGCCTTCATGGCATCATAATAGTCGCCCGCCAGCACATTGGCGATGGCCTCCGGCGTTTCATACAGCGCGCCGGTGCTGACGTAATCGCCGTTTCCGTTAAAGACGCTGATGCGGGCTGCGTAGTTGTCGGTGCCGTTGATGCTTGACAGCAGGCTGCTGATGCGGATGCTGTCGATGAGGTTTTTTTCAAAATAGTTGCCCGGATCCCCATCCGCGGCAAGCGGGATGAAGCAGCCGAGGATTTCGTTGTTGGAGACCACCTGCGAGGCCAGGCGGTCCATCTGCCAGAGGATGTTTTCGATCTCGCCGAGGTTTTTCTTGTACAGCTCCTGCTGGTGGTACAATTCCGTTTTGCGGCTGGTGTCCGTGGTGGTCAAGATCAGCACGGCGGAAAACAACACGACGACGGCGATGATCACCACCGCGTACGTGACGAACAGCCTGTTTTTAAAGGCGAAGGTCTTCATGCTCATGCGGGGGGAGGGCTCCTTCATGTTCTGTAAGAAAGCAAAACAAGGGCGTTTTTCGGGTCAGGAACCATTATAAACGAAAGGGGTGAAAGAATAAATGACAAATACTGCATGGCTTCACGCGCCTTGGGCGCCTCCCGGCGGACCGGGACGCTGCCTTGGATCCGGCGCAAGGGCTTTGCCCGCAAGAATCCCATCATGTTGCCGCGCTGCCTGCGGGATGGGCCGGATACGCGACGGATGGGTCCCGCCGAGGCGAAACCCATCCGCAAAAGCGTTTGCCGGTGTAATTACAGGATATCCACCCAGTCGTAGACCGTGTCCTTGTTGAACTCGTTGAGCTTGTTGAGGTAGGAGATCGTGCCGCCGGTCGGCTTCAGCTCGCCGGTTTCGTCGATGGCGGTGGATTCCTCCACAGTCAGGGCGCCGATGCCGGGCACGTCGTAGGTGTCGCCCACGGCGCCGGTGATCTGGCCGTTCACGAGCGCAACCGCCGCATACGAGGCCGCATAGCCCAGTTCGATCGGGTTCCACAGGAACGTGGCATCGCAGATGCCCGCCTCGATGTATTCGGCCATGTCGGAAGCGAGCGTCAGGCCGGTGACCTTGATGGCCTTGCCTTCATCCATGACGCACTTGGCAACCGCCGGGCCGCCCGCCGTCGTGGGGGTGATGATGCCCTTCAGGTCCGGGTACAGGTTAATGAGGCCCAGGGTCTCGTCGTAGGACTTGGTGTACTCGTCGTCGCCGTACACGGTGCCTACGTACTCGATCTTCGCGTACGCCGGATCGGTGGCGAAGGCTTCCTCCATGAAGCCGATCCATAGGTTCTGGTTCGGCGCGGTCGCCGTCGCGGAGACGATGGCCACCTGGCCTTCATAGCCGATGGACTTGGCGATGGACTCGACCTGCGTCAGCGCGATGGACTTGGCGCTTGCCGGCTGGACGTCCAGGTTGCGGCCCTCCGCGGCCACCTCGGCGTCCCAGGAGATGACCTTGATGCCCTCCGCCATGGCCTCCTGCAGGATGCTCACCAGGGCGTCCGGGTCGTTGGCGGACACGCAGATGGCGTCCACGCCCATGCTGATGTAGTTTTCGATGATGCGGATCTGGCCGTCGGACGAGCCGTCGTCCGGGCCGTCGTGCAGGAAGGTGAAGCCCAGCTCGTCCGCCGCCTTCTGGAAGCCTTCGACGGCCGCCTGGAAGTACGCGTTGCCGGACTGCTTGTACACGACGCCGATGAGCAGGGCGTCGGTCTCGGCCAGGGCGGTCGACAGCCCCAGCACCATCAGGATGGACAGGAACAAAGCGACGATTTTTTTCATGGGAACCTCCTTTGAATTTTGCCCGCGGGCAAATGTATCTCGGCGGGGCTCAGGCCCGCTTTGATTCAAGGACATGCCGGCTGCGCTGGCGTCGAACGCGCAGCGCTTTGCCCGCGCTGTCCAGGACGTTGGGCAGCAGCGTGCTGATGATGAGGATCACGCCCACGGACAGGTTGACCATGCTGTCGGCAAACCCGTAGAGCGTTCCCAGGCCGATCTTCATCACGCCGAAGATGATCAGCGAGAGCACCGCGCCGATGACGTTGCCCTTGCCGCCCGAGGTGGAAAACCCGCCCAGCACGGCCGCCGCGATGGCGTACATCTCATAGCCCGTCATGGAGTCGGCGCGGATGGAGCTGGACGTGGCCCCGATGAAGAAGACGGCGGTGACCGCGCTCATCAGGCCGCACAGGGCAAAGAGCCAGAACTTGATGCGGCCCGTGCGCACGCCGCTGAAAAAGGTGGCGGTCTTGTTCGTGCCCAGGGCGAAGATCCTGCGGCCGCCGCTCGTCAGGTGCAGCCAGATAAAAAACACGGCGGCCATGGAAAGGAACCAGATGAGCATGACGGGAAAGCTGATATCGCCGATCTGGACGGTGTTGTACAGGGTTTTCAGCAAGTCAAACGTCGCGTCGTTTTTGAACGTCAGCGTGCCGCCGCCCAGCAGGAGGTAGGCCACGCCCCTGTAAAACAGCTGCGTCGCCAGCGTGATGATCATGGGGAACAGCTCCTGAAACCGGGTGACGAGCAGGCCGTTCATCGCGCCGCACAGCCCGCCCGTAAGAAGGCACGCGCCGACGGAAAGCAGGAGCGAAAGGCCCGCCTCAACGCCACCGCGCGTCAGCGCCTGGTATGCAACGCCCAGCACGGCCGCGGACAGCGCCGCCGTCGCGCCCGTGGAGATGTCGATGTCGCCCATGGCGAGGATCAGCATCATGCCAAGGGTCATGAAGCTGTAGAGCATATAGGGCCTCAGGCCCTTGATCACCGAGGACAGGTTGAACACGTCGCGCTTGGAAAGCCCGGCCGCCTGCCGCACCGCGTCCTGCCGGTTGAACACGACGCACATGATTACCAGCACCGCGACCAGCATGGTCTCCCACCTGAAAACGGAGGACAGGATCTTTCTTGTTCGTTCGCTTCGCATCAGAGATTCCTCCCCGCGAGCTTCTTGCGGCCCGCGATACGGCGCAGCACCACGTTGAGCAGGATGGCCGACAGGAGCAGCAGGCCCTTGACGAACTCCGTGATCATGGCGTTGCCGACGTTCAGCTGCGGGATGGCGTTGTTGATCACGGCGATCATGACCGCGCCGATCACCACCCCGGTGATCTTGCCGTATCCGCCCGTGACGGCCACGCCGCCCAGCACGCACGCCGCGATGACGTACATTTCACTGCCCGTGGCCGTCGTTTTTTCCACCGCGTTGTAGTACCCGAGCCACATGATGCCGCCAAGCCCGGCCATGGCGCCGCAGACCGTGTGCGCCAGCACCTTGACCCATTGGGTGTGCACCCCGCGCACCTGGGCGGCCGATTCGTTGGAGCCCACGGCGTAGAGGTTTCGGCCCGTGCGCGTATAGCGCAGGAACAGGCCGACAAGGACCACGACGAGGACGGCGATCCACACCAGGAAGGGAAGCCCCAGGAAGGTGTTGTCCAGCATGAACACCTTGAAGCTGTCGGTCAGGTCGATGCGCGCGATTTTATTCAGGCCCAGCAGCCAATCCATGGGGATCATGGCGCGCGTGACATAGCTCATGCCCAGCGTGACGATGATGGGCAGCACCCGGCCGTACGCCATGAGCGCCCCGTTGAGCAGGCCCACCCCGGCCCCGATGCCGACGGCGATCGCGAACATGCCCGCCACGCTTTGGATGTGCCCGTCCCGCATCAGCATGCCGGCCACCGCGCCGGAAAACGCCAGCGTGGAGGCCACGGAAATATCGATGGAGCCGACCAGCAGCACCAGCAGCATGCCGGCCGCCATGACCGTGTTGATCGCCCCGCCCTTGAGCACGTTCATGTAGTTATTGGCCGCATAGTTCGGCACGCGCAGGCTGACGCCGATGAGCAGCAGCACCAGCACGGCCAGCAGCGGAATTTCCCGGTGCTCAATGAGCAGCACGTATAGGGGGGTTCCGCTGTTTTTTGGTTTTGTTGCCCGCACCTGTGGCTTTTGCACGGTTACGCCTCCTTGGCCAAGGGCATGGCCGCTTCCAGAATCCGCGCCTGCGTCAGGCCCTCCGCCTCAAACTCCGCCGAGATGCGGCCCTCGCGCATGACGTATACGCGGTCGGACATGTGGATCACCTCCGGCATTTCCGAGGAGATCATCAGGATGCCGATGCCCTTTGAGACAAGATCGGACATGATCTCGTACATGGCGGCCTTGCTGCCCACATCTACGCCCTTGGTCGGCTCGTCCAGGATGATGATCTTGGGGTTGATGGCCAGCTGCTTGGCGACGACCACCTTTTGCTGGTTGCCGCCCGAAAGCGAATCCGCCGTGGCCTCGATGTCGTTGGCCTTGATGTTCAGAAGCCTTTTGAGCGCGTCCGAGATCGCGCGCTCCTTTTTGCCGGAAAGGAAAAGCGCTCTTTTGCACTTGCCGAGGGTGGGCAGGGTAATGTTTCGGTTGATGGACCAGGCCATGAGCAGGCCCTCGCGCTGCCGGTCCTCGGGGAGCAGGCCCAGGCCCTTTGCCATGGCGTCGTGCGGGCAGGTGATGCGCGTTTTTTTGCCCTCCACGTAGATTTGGCCCGCGTCCAGGGAGGTCGCGCCGAACAGCGCCTCCACCACCTCCGTGCGCCCCGCGCCCACCAGGCCGGTCAGCCCCACGATTTCGCCGGCATGCACCCGAAAGCTGATGTCGCGGAAGAACCCTGTTTTGGACAGGTTTTCCACGCGCAGAAGCTCCCGGCCCGCCTGCGCCTTTTTCTTGGGGTAGAACTGCTCGATGTCCCGGCCGACCATGTGGTTGACCAGCTTTGCGTCGTCCAGCTCGTCGATGTCCCAGGTGCCGATGTATTTGCCGTCGCGCAGCACCGTCGCCCGGTCGGCCAGGCCGAAGATGTCCTCAAAGCGGTGGGAAATGAGAATGATGGCCGTGCCCCGGTTTCGCAGCTTGCGGGAGATGGCGTACAGCTCCTCGCTTTCCCGCTTGGAAAGCGCGGCCGTCGGCTCGTCCATGATGAGTATCTTGGCGTCCATGCTCAGCGCCTTGGCGATCTCCACCAACTGCTGCTGCGCCACGGACAGGGAGCCCACCGTGTCCGTCGGGCTGATGGCCGCGCCGATGGAGTCCAGGAGCCTCCGAGCCTCCTCGTTCGTCTTGCGCCAGTTGATGAACCCGTATTTCAGGAAGGCATGGCCGATGAAAATGTTTTCCGCCACGCTCAGATCGGGGTAGGAGGCGGCATGCTGATGGATGGCGGCGATGCCGTGCTTTTGCGCCA
>CAZUIA010000203.1:0-5592 GCA_964620835.1 uncultured Oscillospiraceae bacterium | reverse complement strand
AGGCGAAGCCGGAGGAATCTGTCCTTTCTGCCTTCGGCCGCCCGGAAATCCCGCAGGATTTCAGGCCGAATCCTTTCCTCCCGTTGACAAACCGCAGTTTGTCAACGGCCTGGGGCGCCGCGATTTTCCATCGCGCGGCGCCCTTTTCTTGCCGTGCCTTCCCCTGTTTATTCCGTGATCGCGCCCACATCCAAGATCGGCAGAACGCCGTCCGAACCGCCGGAGAACACCTGGGGCAGCGCGCCGTTCCAGTTGTTAGCCTGCACGTACTCGATCAGCTCGCTTGTCACCGACTCGGCGACCAGCTTGTTGGCGGCGGCCTCGGCCTCTGCCTGGACGCGCTGGGCGTACGCCTTGGCGTCCGCGTTGATCTTGGCGACCTCGGCGTCCGCGTTGGCGGTGATCACGGCCCGCTCGGCCGTCGTTTTTTCGACCATCAGCTTTTCGGACTGCTCGATCTGGGTCTTCAGCTTCGTCTGCTCGGCCACCTGCTTGGACTCCACCGCGTCGGTGAAAGCGTTGGTGAAGTCGACATCCTCAATGGCGACGCTCAGAATCTGAATGCCGTAGGGCTTCATCTCCATCTCCAGAAGGCCCTTCACCTGCTTGGACAGCGTTTCGCGCTCGGCCACCAGGTTCTCCGCCGAGTACTTGGAGAACACCGCCTTCACGTTTTCCATGATGCGCGGCAGCATCACCGTGTTATAATACTGCACGCCGACATTCTTATACAGGTTCTGCGACGTTTCCCGGTCCACGCTGAAGTTGACGGAGCAGTTCACGTCCACCTGCTGGATGTCCGCGGAGAACGCCTGTGTGGTCAGCGCGGCCTTTTGCGTACGGTTGTCCATCAAAATGACGTTCTGCCAGGGCAGCTTGAAGTGCATGCCGTCGCTCAATACCTTATCGGACACCCGGCCCATCGTCACGACGACGCCGGTGTGCCCCGGCGGCACCACGACGTATGGCGCGAAGCTGACAAACAGCACCACCACGAGCAGCACGGCCACGGCGATACCGATGGCGCCCCCGAGCTTCTTGGGGTTTACAGGCTTTTTCTCCGGATAGATCATGGACACACCCCTTTCTTTGACAGCGTAATCATACTGGAAAGCGGGCCCCAGCACAAGGGAATCGTATCCAATCATACGCGGGGAATCTCCAAATGTCGTTGCCTGCGCGCGATTCTTATGGTACGATAGGCAGCGTGAGGATTCGACAAAAGGAGGCATATTATGCACCGGGATACGCGCGCGCTGGACGAGTACCTTCAGACGCTGTTTGAGCGCAAGGAATTGACGGGCATTTCCGTCGCGGCGATCGGGCCGGACGGCGAGGTTTTTTCGAAGGGATATGGCTACCGAAGCGCGGACAAATCCCTTCCGTGCGATCCGGATACGATGTACGGCATCGCATCCATGAGCAAATCGCAGGTGACGCTCGCGTGCGCGATGCTTGCCGTGGAAGGCAGGCTTTCGTTTGACGACCCGGTGTACTGGTATTTTCCGGCGTTCTCCATCCCCGGCACGCCGAGGGACGCCGTGACGCTTCGCCACCTGGCGATGCACACCGCGGGCATTCCCCCGATCGAGACGCTGGAATGGTCCATCGCCATGCACGCGCAGGGCCGGGACGCGGACTGGATCCACAAGCTCAAGGCCACCGCGCCCAATCCGTTCGATACCATCGACCAGATCATCGACTACATCGCCGCGCTGCCCTATGAAACCCTGGGCGCGCCGGGCGAGCACATGAGCTACTGCAACGAGGGCTACGCGCTGCTTTCCTATGTGGTGGACCAGGCCGCCGGCATGCCGCTTGAGGAATTCCTGCAAAAGCGCGTCTACGGGCCGCTCGGCATGACGCGCACGGTGCTCGACATGGACGCGAGCGAGGCCCGCGCCCTCTCGGGCGGCAACCTCACCTCGCTGTTTGAAAAAAACGAAGAAGGCGAAATCACCTGCGATGACGAATGGTCGGTGCTGCCCCCGTTTCGGGGCTGCGGCCTGGTGAAGTCCACCGCGCGCGACATGGCCGTCTATTACCGCTGCCTGTCCAACCATGGCCTGCACGAAGGCAGGCAGGTCATCCCGCGCGAGGCGGTGGAGCTGCTCATCGGCAAGGGATTCCCGGCGCAAAAGGCCCCGACGTACTGCTACGGCCTGTACAAGCGCGAGCATTCCGGCCATATCATCTGTGAGCATTCCGGCGCGCTGCACGGGGCGTCCAGCCACGGCGGACTGCTGCTTGGGGAGGATTGGGGCTTTGCGGCGCTGTGCAACCTGGGCGACGAGGATGTCGATTGCTTCGTCTGGACGATGTACAACTGGGCCATCGGCCTGCCGCTGGAAACGTCGCACCGCTGGTTCGGCTCGGTGGGCCGCGAGTTTTCAAACCCCGAAATGGCCGAGGGCACCTACCGCGCGCACGAGGGTATCCCCGCGGACGTGACCGTGTACCAGCAGGACGGCAAGCTGTTTGCGGTCAAGGAGGAAAAGCGTATGGGCCTGACGTATTGCGGCGGCACGCTGTTCGCGGCGTTTGACGAGGACGGCAAGCTGCTGCTGAGGATGGAGGCGCTGATCCGAAACGGGCACGCGTGGGCCGTCCGGTGCGGAAGCCGGATCTACCGGCGGGTGTAACGGGCAAAGGAAAGGGGCCTGGGCGCAGTCCGCAAGCGTCCAGGTCTCTTTTCGTTCCGTTTCCGGAATTTTCTTCGATATCGCCCGATATCCTCGGGAAAGGCTCTCCCCCTACCGGGCGTACACCCGCTCCCCGCCGACGTACGTCTCCCGCGCCCTTGTTTCAAGCAGTGATTCCGGTTCCCTTTCGTCCATCCGCCGGTCCCATACCACAAAATCGGCATAGTGGCCCGGCTGGATGCGGCCCTTCTCCGCTTCCTCTTTGGTCACGCGCGCCCCCGCCGCCGTGTACGCAAACAGCGCCTCGTCCAGGGTGAACGCCTCATCCGGCAGGTAGGGCTCCGCGCCCTTTCGCCCCCGGCGCGTCACGGCGCAATAGAGGTTCGGCATGGTATCAAACGGCTCGACCGGGCTATCGGTGCTGAACGCCACGTTCGCGCCCGTGGAAAGCATGGACCGCCAGCAGTAGGACGTGCCCGCCAGCGCGCCGCCCACGCGCGCGCGGACGATCGGCGCGTCCGCGTCCAGAAAGATGGGCTGCGCGAGAACATGAACGCCCAGGCGGCCGCAGCGGGCGGCCTGCGCCGCCGTGGTGAGCTGCGCGTGCACGACGGCGTTTCGGAGGTTTTTCCCCTCCTGCGCAAACGCGCGCAGCGCCTGCTCCATCGCCGCGTCCCCGATGGCGTGGATGGCCGTCGGCAGGCCGTGCGACGCGGCCTCCCGGACGAGCGCGCAAAGGGCCTCGTCCGTGTAGATCGCCACGCCCTTTTCCCCGGGCGCGTCCGCGTAATCCCCCGACAGATAGGCGGTTCTCGCCCCGAGCGAGCCGTCCGCGAGCACCTTCAGGCAGGAGACGCGAAACGTTGGCGCAAAAAGCCGGTGCAGGTCCTCCTGAAGAAACGCCCGCAGCTCTTCGAGGCTTTCGCGCAGCGCCTGCTCCGCGTAGCGAAGCTTCATGCGGCCACAGGCGCACGCATCGCGCAGCGCGCGCAAAAAGCGCGCCGTCTCGCCGTCCGGCACGGGGCCCAGATCGTCCGACTGCACCGAGGTGATGCCCTGCGCAAACAGCTTTTCCTGCAGCACCAGCATGCTGTTGAGGATGTCCTCCGACTTGGCGGCGGGCATGCATCGATGCAGCGCCCCTTGCTCGTCCTCGCGGAAAATGCCGTCGGGCTTTGATACGCCGGCGATCTCCATCGCGCGGCTGTTGGCGGCGAGGATGTGCCCGCATACACGCGAGGCGATGACGGGCACCTCGCCGGACACGGCGTCCAGGTCCTCGCGCGTCAAAAGCCGCCGGTCCCAAAACGCTTCCTGGTTCCACCCCTCCCCAACCAGCCAGCCGCCTGAATGGTTTTCAAGCCCTGCCCGCAGGCGGGCGACCGTCTCCTCGCGCGAGGCCGCGCCCGAAAGCAGCACGTTTCGCCCGCGCATGGCGCAATGGGAAAGGTGCAGGTGCGCGTCGTTCAGCCCGGGCGTGACGGTCGCGCCGTCGGCGTCCACTTCGGTGAAAGCGCGGCCCGCAAGCCACAGCCTTGCGGCGCTTTCCGCGCCGACGAACGCAAAGCGGCCGTTTTCCACCACCGCGGCGTCGGCGCGGGGCAGGGCGGGGTTCATGGTGCGGATCTGGGCATGGAAAAGCAGCGTCAGCATAGCGGATTCTCCCTTTGTTTTTTACAGCTCCCTCGCCTCGTACACCTTGACGGACAAAAAATACGATCCGACCAGCAGCGCCGCCGTCAAAGGCGCCAGCGCAACCTTCGCGATTTCCAGCAAGCGCGCCAGAAAACCCGACGGCGACGACAGCAGGAAAACGGGCATCACGAACACCAGATACGCCAGCATGACGATCAGGCGCGCCTTTTCCACCCCAAAGTGAAAAATAGGCGGAAGTGTCAGCGCGTTGACCACCAGGGCCAGCAGGAAGGAAAAAGCGACGGACGACAGCGATTCCTGAACGGGGCCGGCCTCGTTAAGCTGCGACAGCAGGGAAATGGCCAGCACAAACAGGGCGCTTAAGAGTGAGATGATCGTCACCATCAGGTATTTGGAGGCGACCACCTGCCTGCGGGACACGGGCAGGCACTGCGCGTACGCCCCCCACTTCGCCTGCTCGTCCACGGCGATGGAGTTCATCGGCAGCATGGAGCATAGCACAACCGCCAGCGACGTGACAAGCCCCGTGCTGCCCGTTGCCAAAGAAATGCCCGTATAGGCCACCAAAAAAAGCCAGACGGTCCGCCCGTAGCTCTTCAGTCCGTACAGATCCTTTCGCAGCAGCCCTTTCATTGTTTCGCCCCCTTGATCGTATACAGCATCACATCGTCCAGCGTCGCCGGGTCCACGATGGCGTCCGGATGCCGCCGCTTGTACGCGGCGCGGTCCTTTAAAAGCACCTCCAGACCGTACGCGCTCTTTCGGTACCCGCCCCGCTCCGCCTTGTCCAGCGCGTCAAACGTCGCCTGCCCGCACTTCAGCACCCCGTACGTGGAGAGAATGTCGTCCTTGCTCTGCTGCAGGACGACGCGGCCGTCATGCAGGAACGTGATCTCGTCGGCCACGCGCTCCAGGTCCGTCGTGATGTGTGTGGAAAAGAGGATCGCGCGGCGCTCGTCCTGCATGAAATCGAGGAACACATCCAGCACCTCGCTGCGCACTACCGGGTCCAGCCCGCTCGTCGCCTCGTCCAGGATCAACAGCTCCGGGTTGTGCGACAGCGCCACGGCGATGGACAGCTTCATCTTCATGCCCTTCGAATATTCCTTGATGCTCTTTCCCTCGGGCAGGCGCAGGCGGGTGATCCACGCGCGAAACGCTTGTTTATCCCAATTGGGGTAGATGTCCGCGCACACGCGTTCAATTTCCTTGAGCCGAAAAAGATCCGGGAAGAACCCCTCGTCCAGCACCACGCCCACGCGCGCCTTGGCGCGCCGCATGGCCTCGGGGTCCG
>CAZUIA010000202.1:5223-5657 GCA_964620835.1 uncultured Oscillospiraceae bacterium | reverse complement strand
GATGCACGGATTCGCCTGAAACGCTTATACCCTAATGCTTATACTTCGCGGACTATTAGTCGTACAGCAGTAGCCGAGCGCAAATAGGTCCGCGACCCGTACAAGCTTTGCCATCCGGTTGAAAATGCCTTCCTGCGCCTCAACCGTTGGCGGGGTATTGCTACCAGATGCGCCAAGCATTCCGTTCCTTTCCTCGCCGCGCTTCAAATCCGCTGCGCCGAAATCTGGATCAGCATCCTTGCATTCCTATCCTATTGTCGCCACCATCTAGCTGGTAGACTTGATTTGCCGGTAAAAAATCCGCAAAATGGCTTGACAGGGCGCGCGCAAACCGCTAGACTGATAACCGGATTATCGGTATTTTGATTATCAGATGTACAGGGAGGAACCGCCACGTGTCCAAACCGGATCGCTCCATCGACCCGCGCATTCTC
>CAZUIA010000202.1:3929-5213 GCA_964620835.1 uncultured Oscillospiraceae bacterium | reverse complement strand
GAAAGCGCCAAAAGGGAGTTTCTCGCTCATGGGTTTGAGCGGGCGTCGCTCAAGAGAATCTGTGAGGATGCGGAAGTGACCACGGGCGCACTGTACAAAAGATACAAGGGAAAGGAGGAACTGTTTTGCGCCGTGGTGCAGGATACGGTTTCGGCGCTGTATGGTTTTGTGGAGAAGCGCAGCGCCGTCCCGGTGGAGCGTCTGCCGGACGACGCGTTGATTTCCGCGTGGGAGATGGGCGAAAGCATGCTGGCGTGGTTTCGTTATCTCTATCCGTACTATGATGGTTTTGTGCTTTTGCTTACCGGTGCGGCGGGCACCCGGTACGCCAATTTTCAGCACGACTTTGCCACGAGCATGACCGTCAGAACCTACGAATATTTTATGGAGGCGAAACGGCGCGGCCTGGCGCACGCGGACATCTCCATGGAAGAAATGCATATTCTGCTCTCCGCATTCTGGGCGACTGTCTATGAACCGTTTATTCACGGATATACCTGGGATCAGATCGAAGCGCACAGCAAACTGATCTGCAGCCTGTTCAACTGGAATCGGGTGCTGGGCTTTACGCCGATCATGTAAATCCCCTCTTGGACAAGGTTTTTTTGGCCCGTGGTTAGTTATGACTAACGTAAATCCGCGAAGGAGGAAGCTGATTTGTTTAAAAGGGTACTGGCGTATGCCGGCGAATATCGGAAAACCACCTATGCGGCCGTTGCGGCCATGCTGGCCGGCATGGTCATGCAGGTGCTGCCATTTTGGTTCATTTACCAGATCATCCGGCCGGTTCTGATGCGTGAGGAAATGACCGCGGGCTACGTCGCCCTGCGCGTCGCCGCCATCGCGGCCTGTACGGTACTATATGCCGTACTCTATATCTGGGGTCTGGCGCTTTCCCACAACGCGGCGTACAATACGCTGAAAAATCTGCGCATCTCGCTGCAGCGCAAGCTGGAGGCTCTGCCGCTGGGCGTGATCCAGGAAAAGGGCGTGGGCGCCATAAAAAAGATGTTTATTGACGACATCGAGACCATCGAACTGCCGCTGGCGCACGCCATACCGGAGGGGATTGCCAACACGGCCGTTCCCGTCCTCGTCTTTCTCGGCATGTTTCTCATCGACTGGAAGATGGCGCTCCTCGCGCTCGCCTCGCTGCCCCTTGGAGCCCTCGCCATGGCGATCATGTACAAAAGCGGCACAGGCAAAATGGGCAACTATTACGCTTCCGCGCAGAAGATGAACAAGACCATCGTGGAGTACATCAACGGCATGGAGGTTGTCAAG
>CAZUIA010000202.1:0-3908 GCA_964620835.1 uncultured Oscillospiraceae bacterium | reverse complement strand
TCGCCCTTTTCGTGCTGCCGGTGGGCGCGTATTTTGTGATGCAGGGGTATTCTGCGCTGCCGAATCTGGCGCTCGCGCTGTGCATGTCCTTTGGCATCAGCGCGCCGCTTCTTCGGGTTATGGGCTTTGCGCCCACCATGGCGCGAATCAACTATACCGTTTCCAACCTCGAAAAAATGATGAGCGAAGCGCCCTTGCAGCAGACCGACGCCCCCTTCTTGGGGAAGGGCCGCGGCGTGCGGTTTGAGGACGTGCGCTTTGCCTACAAGGAGGCCGAAGTGCTGCATGGCGTGACGCTCGATATCCCGGAGGGCAGTCTGACCGCGCTGGTGGGTGAATCGGGCAGCGGAAAATCCACCCTCGCGAAGCTGTTGGTGCATTTTTACGACGTGACCGGGGGCGCGGTCAAAATCGGCGGACAGGACATCCGGGAAATGAGCCTGGAGGCGCTCAACGATCAAATTTCCTACGTCGCGCAGGAGCAGTTTCTGTTCAACATCAGCCTGCTCGAAAACATCCGTCTGGGAAGGCCCGGCGCGACGGACGCGGAGGTGATGGCCGCCGCTGAAAAGGCGCAGTGCGGCGAATTCCTCATCCGGCTTGAAAAGGGCATTCACTCCCTGGCGGGCGACGGCGGCAAGCAGCTCTCCGGCGGCGAGCGGCAGCGCATCTCTCTGGCGCGCGCGATTCTCAAAGACGCGCCCATCGTCGTGCTCGACGAGGCCACGGCCTTTATGGACCCGGAAAATGAGGAAAAGATGAACGCCGCCATCACGGAGATCATCCGGGGCAAGACGGTCATCGTCATCGCCCACCGGCTGAAGTCCATCATCCACGCGGATCAGATTTGCGTGCTGGACGCGGGAAATCTGGCCGCTACGGGTACACACGCGGAGCTGCTCGCAAAGAGCCCGACCTATCAAAGGCTCTGGCGCGCCGCGGAGGGCAGCGCCCGGTGGAAGGTCAGCACGCAGAAGGAGGGAGAAACGGCATGACGGCGCTTATGCGGCGGATTTTCACCGCTTCGGGGAAATACAGGGGCAGGATCGCGTGGGCCTTTGTGTTTTCATTTCTTAAGGGGGTTCTGAAAAACGCGCCCATCGGTCTCGGCTTTTTTGTTCTTTCCGCGTTCTATTCCGGCACGGTGACGGCGGCGTTTTGCCTGGAGATCGGCCTTTCGCTGATCGCCATTCTCCTTTTCGAGATGCTGTTTCACAACATCTCCGACCGGCTGCAGTCGGCGACGGGCTTTTTGATGTTCGCCGACAAGCGCATGGAGCTTGGCGCGCACCTGCGCAAGATGCCCATGGGGTATTTTACCGAGGGCAATATCGGCAAGATCAGCTCGGTGCTCTCCACCGACATGGTGTTCATCGAGGAAAACTGCATGACCGTGCTGGCCGATATGATGAGCTATGTCTTTTCCCAGGGCATCCTGCTGGTGTTTTTGTTCTTCTTTAACCCCTGGCTGGGGATCGCGGGAGGGATTGTGACCTTGCTGATCCTCCTGGTGGGGCGGGGCCTCAAAAAGGAAGCGATGGCGGATTCCGATGTCCGGCAGGCGCAGCTTGAGGATTTGACCGAGTCGGTGCTTGATTTTACCGAGGGCATCGGCATCATCAAGACCTACAACCTGCTGGGCGAAAAATCGAAGGCGCTTTCCGACAGCTTCCGGAAAACCTGCCGCGAAAGCCTTGCGTTTGAGGAAAATCATACGCCCTGGCAGCGCGGACTGAACCTGGTCTACGGCCTTGGAACGGTTCTTGTGATCGCGATCTCCGTACTTTTGTACTTTCGGGGGTCGCTGAATGCGCCCTATCTGGTGGGCATTATGCTGTTTGTGTTCGATCTCTTCGGCCCCCTCAAGGCGCTCTACGGCCAGAGCGCGCGGCTGACAGTGATGAACAGCTGCATGGACCGCATCGAGGGAGTGTTCGCGCAAAAGGAGCTGCCGGACGACGGGACGAAGAAAATCCCCGCGCGCACGGACGCCCCCGAGGTGCGCTTTGAGAACGTCGGCTTTGCCTATGGGGAAAAGGATGTGCTGGAAAACATTTCCTTTGATCTGAACAAAAACCAAATGCTGGCACTGGTCGGCCCCTCCGGCGGCGGCAAATCCACCATCGCAAGCCTTTTGGCCCGCTTCTGGGATGTGAAATCCGGGCGGATTCTGGTGCGCGGGCAGGACATCCGCTCCGTGCCGCTCAGCGACCTGATGGACCACATCAGCATGGTGTTCCAGCGGGTGTATCTGTTTCAGGATACCGTCTACAACAACATCGCGATGGGCAGGCCTTCCGCCAGCCGGGAGGAAGTGATGGAGGCGGCAAAAAAAGCGCGGTGCTACGATTTTGTTATGGCGCTTCCCGAGGGCTTTGACACCGTGGTGGGCGAGGGCGGCGCCAGCCTTTCCGGCGGCGAACAGCAGCGCATCTCCATCGCCCGCTGCATCCTGAAGAACGCGCCCATCGTCATTCTGGACGAGGCCACCGCCAGCGTGGACGCGGACAACGAGAGCTACATCCAGCAGGCGATCGGCGAGCTTTGCAAAGGCAAGACGCTGCTGGTCATTGCCCATCGGCTCAACACCATTCAAAACGCCGATCAGATTCTGGTCGTCGCGGACGGCGGCATCGCGCAGCGTGGAACCCATGAGGATCTCCTGCAAAAGGACGGCATCTATCGGCAATTTGTGGCGGCCCGCGAAAACAGCCGCGGATGGAGCCGAACGGAGAAATCGGCGTGAAACCGCAGACCCTTCGATGCGCTTTGCCCGAAGGATTTTTGCGAGGGATGCCGCCTGGGGCGTATTCGCCCTGGGCCAGGCATCCGGAGAATCATGCGCAAACGGGCATGCATTCCACAGTTCCCATCACACTCTAATTCAAGTTCAGGGGGTTGCCGCGCTGGAGACGTCCGGCGCGGCAGTCTTTTTCCATTGGGAAACAAGGCAACGGCGCCACCTGCCGCTGGCCTAAAGCGCCTTGGAACGTCGCGTCCGCAACCGTAGGCCGTCGCGTTTGATTCATATCACACGGCGCTTTTGCATGTAAAGAATTAAAGAAACTGTTTTACAGGCCTCGAATGAGGTGTATAGTAATATTAAATTAGGAGTACCTAATAAAGGGGCGCTGCAGATGACGACCAACCGCGAGGACTACCTGAAACAGCTGTACCGGCTGGAGGAAGCGGAAGGAAGCGTGAGCAACAAGCGGCTTTCGGAGGCTTTGGGCATCGCCCCGGCTTCGGTGAGCGAGATGCTTGTGAAGCTGGGAAAAGAGGGACTCGTCCAGTACGAGGCCTACCAGGGCACCCGCCTTACCGAGGAGGGTCGGCGCAGGGCCGTCGATCTACTTCGCGGCCATCGGCTGTGGGAGGTCTTTCTGCGGGAGCACCTGGGCTATTCCTGGAGCGAGGCCCACGAGGATGCGGAGCTTCTGGAGCACGTAACCCCGGCGCGGCTGGTGGAACGGCTGGACACCTACCTGAACCACCCCGCCCACTGCCCCCACGGGGAACCCATTCCCCGCGGCGGGGATCAGGCGCCCCGGGCGGAGCTGGTCGCGCTGTCTGAAGTACCGGCAGGCAGGCGCGTCATCCTGCGCAAGGTACGGGAAGAGCGGGCGCTGATGGATTATCTGGAGGCCATGGAACTTCACCTGGACGCGGAAGCCGTCGTGACGGCGGTGGGCGCGTACGAGGGGCCGGTTGCGCTGTTGACGGAGGGGAAAGACATGCAGCTCAGCCATAAGGCGGCGGAGCGGATTTTTGTGGAGGAAATCGAATCAAGGAGGAAAGAAGATGAAGATCAAGGGATTGAGAATCCTTCTGGCGGCGGTTCTATTGCTGACGACGGCGCTTCCCGGGGCGCACGCTGAAGGGGGGAGCAGGCTGAGGCTTGTGGCGAC
>CAZUIA010000201.1:0-5684 GCA_964620835.1 uncultured Oscillospiraceae bacterium | reverse complement strand
CACGTGAGCGCTGAACTTCCGGTTCGGGTAGGCGTCCACCGTGAAGGTGGCCTGCTGTCCTTCTTTCACGCTGCCCACGTCGGCCTCGTCCACCGCGACCTCCAGCTCCATCTCACGCAGGTCCTCGGCGATCGTGAAGAGCGTGGCCACCTGGAACGAGGCGGCCACCGTCTGGCCCGGCTCCACCGAGGCGCTGAAATCCTTGATGACGACCTTGTCCGGGTTGTAGCCAAAGCGCACGCGCTCAAACGTCACCCGGCCCGAAAGGCCGCCGGCGGGCACCGGGCTCTCGGCCGCCTGCACCTCTTCGTTCTCCTCCAGGAACGCAAACACCCGCTCCGCCGCCGCGGCCATGGACTGCAGCATGTTCATCACCTGCGCCATCTGGCCGATGGGCTGGGTGAAGTTGCGCACGTACTGGATGAACGCCTGGATGTCGCCCACCTGGATCGTTCCCGCGATTGCCAGCAGGCTGCCCGTGATGGCGACGCCTACATAGCCGAGGTTTGAAACGAAGCTCATGATCGGGTGCATCATGCCCGACAGAAACTGCGACATCCAGGCCGAGCGGTAGAGCACCCGGTTGGTCTGCATGAACGTGTCCAGCACGCTTTGCTCGCGGTTGAACGCCTTGACCACGCTGTGGCCGCCGTAGACCTCCTCCACCTGGCCGTTGATATGCCCGAGGTATTCCTGCTGGGTCTTGAAGTGCTTTTGCGACCGCTTCACGATGAAGCTGATCAGCAGCGCGGAGATGGGCAGAATGACCAGCGCGATCAGCGTCATCAGCGGGCTGATGGTCAGCATCATGAACAGCACGCCCACGATGGTCGTCACGGAGGAGATCAGCGTGGTGATGCTCTGGTTCAGGCTCTGCCCCAGGGTATCCACGTCGTTGGTGACGCGGGACAGCACCTCGCCCACGGGGTTTGACTCAAAGTACGCCATGGGCATGCGGTGGATTTTTTCGGTGATCTCCTTGCGAAAGCGAAAGCTGATCCGCTGGGAGATGCCGGTCATCAAAAAGCCCTGGACAAACGAAAGGCACGCGCTCAAACCATACAGCATCAAAAGCCTTACCAGGATCGACCCGATCAAAGCAAAGTCGATGCCGCCCGTGCCGGCGATCTTCGCCACCAGGCCGTTGAACAGCTCGGTCGTGGCGCGGCTCATGATCTTCGGGCCCACGACGGTGAACACCGTGCCGCCGATGGCAAACAGCGAAACGAACAGCATGCCGGCGCGGTAGCGCCCCATCTGCGCGAACAGCTTTCGGATGGTGCCTTTGAAGTCCTTGGCCTTTTCGCCCGGCCCCATGCCCATCGGGCCGCCCATGGGCCCGCGCGGCATGCGCCTTGGCCGTCTCTGCTCGTTCACGCGCTTTTTCCCCCCTTCAGTTCCTCTTCCGAAAGCTGCGACCGGGCGATCTCCTGGTATGCCCGGCAGCTTTCCATCAATTCCGCGTGCGTGCCAAGGCCCGCCATGCGCCCCTCGTCCAGCACGACGATCTGGTCGGCATGCAGCACCGTGGAGATGCGCTGCGCCACGATCAGCACCGTGGCGCCCCGCACCCGCTCGTGCAGCGCGCGGCGAAGGGCCGCGTCGGTCTTGTAGTCCAGGGCCGAAAAGCTGTCGTCAAAGAGCAGCACCTTCGGCTTTTTCGCGATCGCCCTCGCGATGGCCAGGCGCTGCCGCTGCCCGCCCGACACGTTCGACCCGCCCTGGGCGATGGGGTCCCGGTAGTTTTCCTGCTTTTCCTCGATGAACGAGGAAGCCTGCGCGATGTCTGCAGCCCAGCGCATGTCCTCGTCCGTGACCGTGTCCCCGCCGTACTTGAGGTTTGACTCGATCGTGCCGGAGAAGAGCACGCCCTTTTGCGGCACATAGCCGAGCTGCTCGCGCAGCGTCTTTTGCGGGATGTCGCGGATGTCCGCGCCGTCCAGCGTGACGCGCCCGCCGGTCACGTCGAAAAAGCGGGGAACCAGGTTCAGCAGCGTGGACTTGCCGCTGCCCGTGCTGCCGATGATCGCGGTAATCTGCCCGGGCCTGGCGGTGAAATCGATGTGCGAAAGCACGTCCGCCTCGGCGTTTGGGTAACGGAAGGACACATCCTCAAAGGCGACCACGCCCTCCCACCGCCTGCCGGCAAAGCTTTCCGCGCCCGGCCTGTCGGAGATGGACGAAGCCGTGTGCAGCACCTCGTCGATGCGGCCGGCGGCCACTGAGGCGCGCGGCAGGAAGATGGACATCATGGACAGCATCAAAAACGCCATGACGATCTGCATCGCGTAGGTCATGAACGCCATCATGTCGCCCACCTGCAGGTTGCCAAGGTCGATGTTCTTCGCGCCGAACCAGACGATCGCCAGCGTGAGGCCGTTCATGATCAGCATCATCATCGGCATCATGAACGCCATGGCGCGGTTGGTGAACAGCTGCGTGCGCATCAGGTCCGTGTTGGCCACGGAGAACCGCCCGTTTTCATGGCGTTCGCGGCCGAACGCGCGGATGACCGAAAGGCCCGTCAGGATCTCGCGCGCGATCAGGTTGATGCGGTCAACCAGCGTCTGCATGCGCTTGAACTTGGGCATGGCCACCTGAAAGAGCACGAAGATGAGCGTCAGAATCGTCAGCACCGCGACAAAGATGAGCCAGCCCATGCCGGTGTTCGTTTGCAGCACCTTCAGCACGCCGCCGATGCCGATGATCGGCGCGTACAGCAGCATCCGCAGCAGCATGACCGACGTCATCTGCACCTGCTGCACGTCGTTGGTGCTGCGCGTGATCAGCGAGGCGGTGGAAAACTTGTCCATGTCCGCGCTGGAAAACGACACGACCCTCTGGAAGACGCGCCCGCGCAGGTCCATGCCGACCTTTGCCGACACGCGCGCGGCCAGCAGGCCCGAAAGCACCGCAAAGACCACCATGAGAAGCGTCACGCCCAGCATCTTTAGGCCCGAAAGCAGCAGGTAGTTCGTCTGCAGCCGGCCCATGTCCATGCCCAGGGCTTCGTATTCGGCCTTCACAAACGAAAGCGCCCGCTGCGAAAGCATGGACTCGGGCATGCCCTGCGCCATGGCGGCCGCCTGCTCGCGCATGGCGGCGGCGCTCTCCTCCTTCAGAAGGCCCGCGGCCTTGGCCTGAAGAAGCATTTCCACGTTCAAAGGGCCCGACGCCTGCCCCTGCGAAAGGATGACCATCGGCAGTGTGAACAGGCGGTTCAGGGTGTCGAGCGTTTCGCGGTCCTTGGCCTGAAGTACATAGTTGCCCGCGGCGTTGACCGCGTAGGCGGCCAGCACCGTTTGCGCGTCCTCGCCCTGCATGAACAGGGTGAGGGCGTCCATCGTGGCGGCCCGAAGCTCGACGGGCGCGACCTCCGCGATGCCGCCCTGCTGGATGCCGACGTCCACCACGTCGGATGTGTACTGCGGCAGCGCCAGGTCGCACACGGCCTGGCCGACGAGCAGCAGAAGGATCAGCAGCACCGACGGCCACGAACCCTTCAGGTGTTTGAGGATTTTGAACATGCGTTTTCCCCTTCGTTCCATGTGTTAAGTTCCGCTTCCATGGCGTCCACCAGCCGGCCGAGCAGCGCGATCAGCGCGCGCGCGTCCTTTTCGCCGAGCGTGTCGAACACGCGGCAGTTGAAGGCCTCAAACCGCTTGCGCGCGGTTTCGCACAGGCGCTCGCCCTCGTCGGTCAGGCGGATGAAGGTGTTGCGGCGGTTGTTGCGGTCCACGTCGCGCTCGACCAGGGCGCGCGATTCCAGGGATCTGAGCATGCGCGAGACCGCCGGCGGCGAGACCCGAAGGCTTTGCGCCAGGTGCAGCGCGTAGATGCCCGGCAGGTCCGGGTGCGCGGACTTGTGCTTTTTGAGCACCTCCAGCAGAAAGTATTCGCCCCTGGACAGGCCGTCAAACAGCGAGGCCAGGTTGATGGCTTTCATGCGGTGCAGCGCCGTGATAAACGCGACGTGCAGCGGCGAAGGCTCCATTCAACCCCTCCCTTTCGGATCATGTTTGCGCACGCATACGGTTTTCATGCGACATAGTTGACAATGTTAACTTTTCAGCAACGAAAATCATTATAGGATGGCGGCGCGCGAATGTCAAGCGAAAAAAAGCGGGGGCTTTCCTTCCCCCGCGCGGCCGCTAGTTTCGCAGGTCCCGGGCCGAAAAGCGCCGCACCGAAAGGGCGGCCGCCGCGGCGGTCAGCGCGGCCGACCAAAGCAGGTAGGGGAGAGACAATCCCCTTTCCAGCACGCCGACGGCGTAAAAATACCGAAAGGGCGAGAGGAAATTCAGGAAATCGAGCGTGCCCGCCATCTCCAGGAGCACGGAAATCAGGTACGTGGCCACGACGAACCCGGCCGCGAACAGCGTCGCCTGCTGATGCGTGCGAAGCGCCGCCGCGCCCAGCATGCCCACGCTGAAGAACACGAGCTGGCAGGCGAGCATGCCCAGCATGCTCAGGTGGATGCCGGCGGCAAGCGTCCGGCCGCCGGTCTGAGGTAGGAAAATCCAAAGCGTTACGGCCCAGGCGGTCAGGGCCATGAAAAGCACGTTCACGGCCCCGGCCAGCATCTTGCCCTGCACCACTCTTGCCCGGGAGAGGGGCCTTACGAACAAAAACTCCGCCGTCTTGTCGCGCTCCTCCTTGGAAAGGAGCGTGGCGCCGAGCAGGGACGCGTGCGTGAACGTCATCAGGCACAGCCAGAAAAACATGCACACGTAATACCCCTCGGGCGTGTGGATCGGCAGCGCGCCCATGCCGAACATGACCCGCACCATCCTGGGCATCAGGTCAAACAGGGCGTTGATCCCCTCGTCCGCCGCCGCGATGCCGCCGTACTCGAAAAAGCCGATGGCGGCAAACGCCGTCAGCGCCGCCAGCCAAAGGAGAAGCCCCTTCAGGTTGGCCCGTAGCTCCCGGCAAAACACGTGCGTCATGCCTTTTCCTCCTTGTTTCACACGGCCCTTATATCCCTTTTGACGTACAGGACGAACGCCAAAGCGCCCATCAGCACGGTCAGCGAAAGGGACAGCCACAAAAACGTCGGCTCGTACGCGCCGTGCAAAAGGATGTAGTTGGTGTCAAAGTACCGCATCGGCGAAACATAGCGAAGGGCCGCAGAGCCGGTGAGGTTTGAAACCATGCTCAGCAAAAAGCAGCCCACCGCAAGGCCCACCGACACGGAGACGACCGACTTGATCCTGCGCGCCGCGGTCGCCACCAAAGCGCCCAGCGAAAAAAAGAAGAACTGAAGCGGCGTAAAGCTGAGGCTCACCAGCGCAAACGGCCGAAAGGGCACCTTTTGCCCGGCCAGCAGGTACAGGGCGCCAGACGAAAGCGCGTAAAAGAACGCCTGCGTGATGAAAAGGCTCAGGGCCGACGCGCCCAGCTTTTCGAAAAAGACGGCGCCGCGCGTTTTCGGCTTGGTGAAAAGAAAGTCGGCCGCGCGCATACGGCTTTCCTTGGAAAGGACCGAAAGGCCGATGCCGGCCGCCTGAATGGCCCCGATCAGCGAAAGGAACGTAAAGGCGTAGCTGTAAAACCCAAGCGGGCCGAGGAACAGGTCGATGTCAATGCCCATGGCGCGCAGCACCGGGCCTCCGAGGCCCTGCAAAAACGTGCGCAGCACGTCGCTTTGCTCCATGAACGCGGGCAGAAAGGGCAGGTACACC
>CAZUIA010000200.1:0-5691 GCA_964620835.1 uncultured Oscillospiraceae bacterium | reverse complement strand
TCCTTTAGGATCGAATCCAACCTGCCGATCACCTCGTAGGGGTATTTGTCCATGGTGTTGCGCTCCCTTCGTGTATTTCTGCTTCGAAGGGCTTCGCCACATTTTTTCCGCCGTTTGTCAACCCCTTTTCTCTATTTTTGTAATAAAAATCAGCAACCTTCCTTACGATTGCTGATCTTTCCCTTCGCTTTGCTCTTATCGCTTTATCTTAGTGACATTGGGTTAGGTCCCTCCCCTTTTTTGCGCGGATCACGCGATCCGGTCCGCATGCGTCACATCTCGGGTTCGTACCGGCCATCCGCCAGAACCCGAAACCGTACGTCGCCGGGCGCGCTGTGGGCCCGGTAGCGCAGGATGTTGGGGCGGTCGCAGGCTTCATAATGGGCGATTGCCGCTTCAAGGCTGGCGCCGCCCCGGCGCTTTCGGTCGATCAGCCGATCCCGGAGCAGTTCTTCCTCCGCCGAAAGCGAAATGGAAATGTCGCACAATCCGGCGAGATCGGAAAAGCCGGACTCGTCCAGCAACAGCCAGTTGCCCTCCACCAGCAGAATCTCCCCCGTGACCGGAATCGCGCCCGGCGCCACGTCGTGCGTCCTGCGGTCGTAGCCGTTCCAGCGGGCCCCGACGCCGCCAAGGCCGCGGATGGCGGCCTCCAGTCCCTCCGCGTCGAAGGATTCGGGGCTGCCCTTGAGGCGGGCCATCGGCAGAAGCTCGCCGCCGCGCAGCACCGTATGGCCCGCAATGTAGGCGGCGGTATGGTGGTAGCCGTCCATCGGCAGCGCCTGCACCAGTCCCGGCGCGCGCTCGGCGGCAAGGCGTTCCAGGATGAGCGACAGCGTGCTCTTGCCGGAGCCCGGAGGCCCCGCGAGAAATGCCACCAGCGGCCCCCGACGCCGCGCCTTCTCCTGAAAGAGGCGGTCGACCAGCGGGCGGAGGGCATCCTCCGCCGCGCCCGAAATCCGCGCCGCCACCCTCAGGCCGTTGACCTCCAGTTCAAGCGTCCGATCCGCCATGACGCGCCTCCTTTTTCGCGGACACCATCCGCGCCAGCTGCTCAAACCCCTCCAGCGCGCCCGACGCCCCCGCGCGCCCGACGCACACCGCACCGGCCGCGTTGGCAAAGGCCAGGCAGTCGTCAAGAGCATACCCCTTTTCCCACGCGACGAGAAAGCCGGAGACAAAGGCATCCCCCGCGCCGGTGGTGTCCACCACCCGCGCAAAAAAGCCGGGCGCCGCATGCGCTTCGCCCTTCGAAAGCGCCATACAGCCCTCCGCGCCGCACTTGACGACCACGGTATCCGGCCCCATGTCCGCAAAGACCCGGGCCGCCTCCAGCGGCTCGCGGCGGCCGGTCAGGCGGCGCGCCTCCCGAAGGCTGGGCAGAAAGATGTCCACGTGCCGGAGCACCGCGGCCAGCGCGCTCAGCTTGCTCTCGTCCACCTCTCCGGTCACGTCCAGCGCGGTGGCCAGCCCCGCCGCCTTCGCCCGCGCAAAGAGCCGGGCCATGCCCGCCCCGTCCAGCCCCGGCAGGCCGTTGGCGCTGCCCACGTACATCGCGGACGCGCCGGCAAACGCCGCGTCATCCACATCCCCTTCGGACAGAAGGTGGCTTGCCCCGTGGCAGGAGACAAAGCTGCGCTCGCCGTCCGGCCGAATCAGCACCGCCGCGGCCGACGTGGGCGCGTCCATCTCCGCCAGCCGCGCTTCGACACCCATCCGCACAAGGCTCCCGCGGATCATTTCGCCCAGGCTGTCCCGGCCCACGCCCGCCACCAGACGCACGTCCGCCCCCAGCAACGCCATGTTGCCCGCGGCGTTGAAGGCATCGCCGCCGCCCATGATCTTCACAAACTCCGCCCGGCTGGTGTCCCGCGCAAGGGTATCTTCCGAAACGGGCTTGACCAGCACATCGCACACCGCGATGCCCACGCAGAGAATCATCGGCCTCCCCCTCTCCCGCGCCGGATCCGCCCGGCCCCTGCGCCATTATACCATCCGGCCCGCGCAAAGCCAAGGCCTGGGCGCAAAGCTGCTCCCTCCGATTGCAAACAGGGCGCCCGAACCGGTTGGTTCGGGCGCCCTCAAGGCATCAAAAAACCCTACGGTTTTTTCGATGCTGTCCGTAATCACTTTATTTTTCAAAACGGGATATACAGGGACAAGGCGGGATGAGGTGGGATGAACCCACCTGAACCCAGCAGAAACCCATATAAATCAAGGTTGTTCCGGCGTCACGCACAGTCTGGGGAGGGGCCGGAAGGGCCAAAATTGAAAGATAAAGTGATCCTGCGCCGGGAAGAAAAACCCGGCGCTTTTTCGTGGTTTTGCGGCGACCGGCGCGCGCATTGTTTATGGAATGTTAAGGAGGGACAGCGGCGCTAACGCCAAAAAACGGCTATAAAAAAAGTATTAACGCATAGATCTACACTTATAGGCGCTTTTTATCCGAAATCCAGAAAAGCGGAACGCTTTTTACTCAAAGCTATCAATTCTTCAAATAGCCAAAAGCATGAAGAATTGAAGAATTGCCGGAATACAAGGGTTTCTGGGCATTTTACACCTGAAAAACGAGCGTTATTCCAAAAACGCAAATCTCCATCAAAAGGGGTGCCCGTTCCGGACACCCCTTGATGCATAAATGCATAAACTTGGAGAACGTATGTTCTGGCATCATGTCTCCTCCGCGCCGACTTTTCGGCGATAGAACCTATGCGAAAGTAACCGCTCTTCCGCCTCGCATTCTGCTCGCCAGAAGGCTTCCCGGAGCGCCGGATCATCGACTTTCAGGCGCTCTTCTGGATCAGAATGCAACTCCTCAAAAGCCCTTGCGTCCTCCCACAGTGTACGAGTAAAACGGGCATACCCTTTGCTCTTTCGCTGACGCCGATTTTCGCCCTGGGCCTGTGTTGTCCAGTCCTCCATGCACTCCAAGCAGGCCGCGCGCAAGCCGGGGAAGTCTTCATCAACTTTAAAAAGCAAATTCGATGAGAGCTTTTTTTCGGCATCGTCATTCAGAGTAATAGATACAGCATAATTCATCAGTGTTACAAATCGCTCGTCATTTATCAATCTATAAAAATCCCACTCGAATTGACAAGACGGAAGTAGCATCTGCGCAAGCTTCGAAAAGAAGACAGTGTACATCGTACTTGTCGAGTTTATATTGCCGCCGCCGCGACGAATGAACTCATAAAAAGTCATTATATCGCTCTTCTCGCCCGTTCCATTAACAAGCCATTCCCTGCTTATCTTGAAGGTTGTGGCAAAGAATCTTATGAAGGTTTCTGACGGCTGGTCATTTCCATTCTCTACACCGGATAGATGTGACTGAGATACGCCGAGAATTTTTGCAAATTCTTTTTGGGTGTATCCCAATTCAGTACGGACTTCCTTCATCCGCTCGCCGATTGTCACGTTGATTGCCCTCCCCCAAAAAAGGTCTTAACATTATCGGATACCGATATTATACTCTGAATATCGGATCCCGATACGCACGGGCCGTAGTGCTACTTGTACATTCTACAACGCCATAAGGAGGAGGGTCAAGCATGGAAGTGCAGGTTGACCGGAAAAAGTTGATCGAGGCGCGATATGCGAATGGGCTGAGCATGTTGCAACTGGCGAAACGGGCGGGCGTTTCTCACTTGACGGTCTCGAACATCGAGAAGGGCGTGAAGGTTCCGGCCCCCAGCACGATCAAGAAGATTTGCGACGTGCTGGGCATCCGCGTCGAGGACGTGCTGAAGATGGGCGACTGTGCCTGACCCATCTGACGAGCGCCGGGCGGCACCCGGCCGAAACCGCCTTCGGGCGGTCATGGGAAGCCAATACTCCGGAAGGAGGAAACGGACGCATGGCCGAGGCCTATTCCCCAGTCGAAGCCTATATCCCAGCAGAAGAAGCGGCGAAGCTTCTTAGCATGAGCTATAAAGGGTTTATGACCCGCTTGTATCGCAATCCTTCCGCCTATGTCACGAAGCTGGAACCGCGTGAAGGCGGCGGAAAGCCTTGCGTACTGGTATCCGTTTCCTCCCTCCCGCCCAGGGCTCAACAGCTCTATTGGAAGGAACAGGCGAAGTCGCTGCAACGGCGGATGGCCGACGAAGCAACCAAGGGCAAGGGAACGCCCTGGTACGTAGAGGCGGACTACATCGCGTTCCAGGACCTGCACCACGCCGAATTCATGGCGGCGCTGGAGCAGCTTCAGGCGTACAGGCCGCTTCTATCGATGACGCAGGCGGAGCGGGCGGAGGCCGTCAAACGGTTGGCCAGGGAGACCGGCGAGACGGAACGGACGATTTACAACTGTTACGAAGCGTTATGCGAGGCGCAGGCCTGGGCGTTCCGGAAGGAAGAAGAAACCGGCTACGGCTACGACCTGATTTACATGCCGATGGCGCTCTGCCGGAAGCCCAGGGAGAAAGGGCTATTCTACACGCTGACCGAGATCCAGCGCAAGAAGATCGCCAGCATCTGGTTCCGGCCTGGGTTCGTCGAGAACGAGCCTTCCATGAAGCTGGCCTATCAGATTTTCAAAGAGGAATCCAAGGCTGAAGGGCTGCCGGAGGCCGGGAGCTACGCGACGGTCAAGCGGTTCATCCAGGCGATGATGCGCGACCCGCTGACGGCGCAGGCGCATTACCTGGCCGCCAAGGGCGCGCGCAAGTTCGAGGCCAATAGGGTGATGAAGCAGCGCCGGAACACCAAGGCGCTGGACGTGCTGGAGCTGGTGCAGGGCGACGGCCATACCTGCGACCTTTGGGTGGAGGTCACGGACGAGAACGGCAAAAAGCGGGCGATCCGCCCTACGCTGGTATGCTGGATCGACACGCGGTCGCGGGTTCCGCTAGGCTACGTGATGTGCGAGCACGCGAACAGCCGGATCATCAAGCAATCGCTGATCAAGCTGGCCTACGGGACGCCGGGGGGCGTACCGAAAGGCCTCCTGATCGACAACGGCAAGGACTTCACGGCCAAAGCCCTCACCGGCCAGGCGCGCAGCGTCCGGACGCGGCAGGAAATCAACCGGGTTCTGGACGCCGAATTGAACGGCTTCCTAACGCAGTTGGGCATCCAGAAGTACACGCGGGCGCTGCCCTATCACGCCTGGATCAAGGGCCAGATGGAACGCTTCTTCGGCACGATGATCGCGCAATTTGAAAAGCGGTTCGCTTCCTACACCGGGACCCTAACGGGATCGCGGACGGCGGCGAAGATCGAGAAGAACATCGAAAGGATGCTTACACGGGGCGAGCTGCCGACGCTGGAAGCGTTCCAGCAGAAGTTCGAGGATTGGCTTCAGACGGTTTACCTTGTGGCCGAACACCGGGGCCTCAAGGAACAGCGCGAGGAATGGGTAACGCCGCTTGAGGTGTTCAACCACGCGCCGCATTACGCAAAGGCCGTGCCGCCGAAGGACTACGCCCAGGTGCTTTGCATGGAGACCGGGCAGGCGACGGTGCGCAAGGACGGCATCACGAAGTTCGGCACGGTGTACGTCGCGACCGAGCTTTGCCGCCACGTCGGGCGAAGGGTCAACATCCGATACGAACGGGACGATCTGGCGGAGCTTCACATTTACGACCCGGCGACCGCCGAAAAGATCTGCGTGGCGGTTTCCCATGAGCTTATGGGCATGGCCGACCGGGTTTCCCTGGACGATCTGGAAGCCTTGATGCGCAGGCGCAACGC
>CAZUIA010000199.1:0-5697 GCA_964620835.1 uncultured Oscillospiraceae bacterium | reverse complement strand
TCCACCGTACATGCCGCTGGATTTGATTTAATTCGAGAGGGTTCGCGAACCCTCTTGAGCTCTCCCGGGGCTTTGTCAACAGTCTGTGAGCGCCTGCAAACTGCCGTTTTCGGGCGGCCTGTGAGGGGCTTTCGCCCTTCTTGACTTCTCCTGGGCTCTTTCAGTATTCCACCTTCCAATTTTCAAAGACGGCGGTCATCTCCTTGAGAAAACCGTAGGGGATCGTGATGCTTTCCTCGGTCACCATCTTGTCCTTGGCAAAGATGGGCCAAGGGTTGCAGCCGCCCGATTCCACCTCGACCTGGGCCATGCGGAAGCGGTTGCCGCAATTTTGGCACACCAGCATATCGCCGCTTTGCTCGTAATAGCCGCGCCCCGAATCATAGCAGATCTGGCAGGTGTTAAAGGCGGTGCGGATGCTGCCGTCCGGCGCTTTGACCGCGATCACCTCCAGGTTCACATCCTCCACCTGGACGGGGAAAAAGGCCGCCTGGTCCGTGATGTCGCCGATAGGAATCACCAGATCCTCGCCCGGCGGCGCGCTCTTGGCCTCCGCCTGGTCCGCCGTCTTCTCCGTCACCGCATCGGCGCCTGCCGGCTGGCCGATTGGGCCCGCCAGGGTGGCCACGCCTTGGCTGCACCCCGACAGAACCAGCAAAAGCGCAGCGAGCAGCATCGAAACCAGGAAGCCGGATCTCGGGACCGTGTGTTTTCCGCGCGCTTTGTTTTTCCGCATCTTTGTTACTCCTTGTCATTTTTTATCGGCAGCCTGCGCCGCCCTGCGTTTTTCGGCGGCCTATTCCACCGTGATGGTGCTTCGAATCATCCCCATCCAGCAGCTGTAGCGAAAGGTGCCGGTTTTCGTGGGCGTGAATTCGATGATGTTTTCACCGTAGGTAAAGCCATAGTCGATGCCGTACTCGGGGATGAAGATCTGGTTGTTGCACCCGTTGATGCTGCCCTTTGGCGCATCGATGATCCATTTCACGGGGATGCCTGCCTTGACGGTAATGGCCGGATAGCGCCCCGGGGCAAGCGTGCTGTTGATGATCTGCACGCCGTCCTGCGCGGCATTGCCGTCGCTTGGCTTAGGAGCAATGCCGCTTGCGTCGGGGGCAATGCCGGCGCTTTGCCGCGGGGCGCCGGACGGGCCGGACGCCGGGAACAGGCGCGGCAGGGAAAGGCCCGACAAAGCCCACCCTTGTGAAAACATGGAAACACCCAGCACCGCCACCAATACCGCGCCCACGGTCATGGCCCGCTTGGTAAACGCAGCGCTCAAAAGGGAGCTGAGCGCGCCCAGGCCAAACATCAGCGGAACCGTGCCCAGGCTGAACAGCAGCATGGACAGCGCGCCCTTGACCGGACTGCCGGTGGAAAGCGCGTATAGCTGCATCGCCTGCAGCGGCCCGCATGGCATCAGGCCGTTCAAAAGCCCGACATACAGCGGCGCCTTGCTGCGGCCCTTTTCCGCATCGATCCTGTGCCCCAGTATCCGGGGCATGCGCAGGTTGAGCTTTCGCAGCCACGGAAAGATGCCCAGCATGTTGACGCCCATGATCACCATGAACACGCCCGCGACAAGCTGCACAATGCCCTTGAACGCGCCGGAAAAGCTGACCACGGAGCCAAGGGCGCCCACCGCGCCGCCGACGGCCGTATAGGACAGCACGCGCCCCAGGTTGTACAAAAAGCCCGGCGTCAGCGCAGCCCAACGGTTTTGGGTGTCCCACTCCGGCCGCGGCATGCTCTGCGAAAGGTTGATGCCGCCGCACATGCCCACGCAGTGCACCGACGTAAGCAGGCCGATGACAAACAGCATCCCATAGCCCGTGCCGGCCGTCGCCGTCGGAAACGCGTTGAACAGGCCGGTCACGCCCAATTGCCGCAGCAGCAGATACAGAGCCGCCATGGCAAGGAGCAAGCCGGCGGTGCGCAGGGCGTTTGACGCGGGCTCCTTCTCCCCTAGCACCTCGTAGCCAAGCCTTTGAATGCTTGCGGCGATGTCCTTGAGCGACACGATGTCCGTGTCATAGGTGACGACCGCGGCCGCTTCGCTGTAGCTCACCTCGGCCTTTCGTACGCCCGCCGTGTTTTTCAGCTTTTTTGCGATTTTGTTTTGACAATTGACACACGTCATGCCGCGAATGCGCAGCTTTCGGGTTGCCAGACCCGCTTCCATAGGCCCCCTCCTATCCGCCAAATACTTTTCCCGCAAACCATATCAAAAAAATGTGTGGAAAGTATGTGGATCAAAAGCAAAAGCCCCGGTTTGTCATGAACCGGGACCCTGTGAAAAGACCGGGGGAAGCGCAAGAAGCGCCATCCCCCCTCCGCCTCACCCTTTCGGACGGCCTGTGCGGCTAAAATGCGCGGATTCCGTTGCGGCAGACGGAAGAATCGCTCCCGTTTGCAAAAGGCCCACCGAAAACCCCGTGGGACTTGGGGCCGGAACCTTCGCCCCTCTCCCCCATCCAAAACGCGCGGCTTTGCGACGGTCCACGGCCGGATGGCCGCGCGCCTTTCAAAACCTCCTGCGGTATACGACCTCCAGCGTCCCCTTGACCCCCACGACGGCGGCCAGCGTCCCCAGCAGGGTAAAGAACACCGTCCGGTCAAAATACCCCGCCACGACCGACGCGGCCGCGATCAGGCCGATGGACAGGTTGATCCCCATGCCGCCGATCTTGTCGCGGATGAAGCGGTTGCGCTCGTCCGTCTCCTCCACAAACAGCTTTTTGAGCGCCGCCTCATTGCGGACGGCATGGCTGTAACGAAACACGAAAAAGAGCATGACCAGCAGCAGGCCGAGAAACACGCCGGCTTGAACGCCCCGGATGAAATCGCCCGTGTGATCGTCGCCGATGCGCGCCACGCCATACGCCATGGCCAGCGCCGTGACGGCCGAAAACAGGGCGCAGCACGCGCCCAGCAGCACGATGCGCCTTTTGATCACCGATTTGTATTCCGTCATATCAGGCATCCTCCACTTGTGAAAAATCGAATACTTCCTCAATGGACAGGCCGAAATACCGCGCGATCTTGTACGCGAGCACCAGCGAGGCGGTGTACTTGCCCACCTCCAGCGACGTGATGGTCTGCCGGGTCACCCCCACGGCCTGCGCCAGCTCCTCCTGGGAGAGCTTTCGCTGCTTTCGCAGCTGCGGAATTCTGGTCTTCATGGCATCCCTTTCTGCATAGCGCGCTTTGCATTTTTAGCATAGCATGCTTTGCAGATTATGTCAAGTATGCTTTGCGTTTTTTCTTTCCCACCGCAGGGAGCCGGGCGCCGACCGCCGCCGGGCTTGCCCTTCATCGGCAAGGCTCCTTTTGCCGATGCAGCCGCGCATGCGGGCAAGGCCGCGTGGACGCGTCGGCGGCCGATCCCTTGTAAGCCGTGCATGGCGTTCTTTTTGGGGATATTTTTCATCCCTTCATCATTGCGTCTTCACATTGGCGGGGTATACTGTAGGCAAAAAGCTATGCGAAGGTACGGCGGAGTGAAGCGATGATCAAAGTGTTGATTGTGGACGACGAACCGGAGATCCGCGCCGTCATACGCGAATACGTGGAATTTGAGGGCAACCAGGCGTTCGAGGCTGAAAACGGCATGGAGGCGGTGAAGCTGTGCCGCCAGCAGACGTACGATATCATCGTCATGGATGCGATGATGCCCAAGCTGGACGGGTTTTCGGCCTGCAAGGAGATCAAAAAAATCAAGGACATCCCCATGCTGATGCTGTCCGCCCGGGGCGAGGAATATGACAAGCTCTTTGGGTTTGAGATGGGCGTTGAGGACTATGTCGTCAAGCCCTTTTCCCCAAAGGAGCTCATGGCCCGCATCCACGTGATCGTCAGGCGTAACCAGCAGGGAAAGCCTCAAGCGCCCCGAGACGACGGCGTTCTCGTCTTTGGCGGGCTAAAGATCGACACGCTGGGGCATAGCGTCTTTGTGGACGGCTGCAAGGCGGAGCTGACGCCTAAGGAATATGATCTGCTGGTATACCTCGCCGCCAACAAGGGCATCGCGCTGACGCGCGACAGGCTGCTTGACGCCGTGTGGGGCTACGACTTCTTTGGGGACGATCGCACGGTGGACGCCCAAATCAAGCTGCTGCGCGGGAATCTCGGGCCGTATCGCGACTATATCGTCACGCTGCGAGGGGTGGGATACAAGTTTGAAGCTGACTAGGCATTCCATCGGCGTCAAGCTGTGGCTTTATTTCATCCTCTTTGCCTCCGTTCTGCTGACGATGCTGTGGTTTTTACAGATCGTATTCATGCAGAGCTTTTATGAGAGCATGAAAACAAGCGCCATCGCCGGCATCGCGGATCAGATCCTTTCACAGTATGGGCGCGACGATTTTGAGTCGGCGGTGGACCGGATCACGTTTCACAACTCCGTCCTGGTGTTCGTAACCGATGCGGAGGGAAACGTGATCTACGCTTCGGACGAGCACGGCGGCGGCCCGGGCGGGGAAAGAAAGCCGGGGCCGACCCCGAATGACTGGCCGCTTATCCGCCCGCTCCCCTACGGATTTGACGAGTTTCTTGAGCGCATGCGCCAAAGCGAAAGCGGCCGCATCCACTATTCGGTGGAAAACACCCGGTTTCAGGGCAATTCCCTGGTTTACGGCGCGAGGATGCAGGACGCGCTGCTGTATATCAGCACGCCCCTGGACCCGGTGAACGCCACCACGGACATCCTCAGCACGCAATTGGTCTACGTGACGGTTTCCGCTTTGTTTTTGAGCCTGATCATCGCCTTTTTCATCGCCAGAAGGCTTGCAAAGCCCATATCAGCCATTTCCCACCGGGCGGCAAAGCTCGCCAAGGGGGAGTTTGAGACGGGCTTTGACAAGGGATTTTGTTCGGAGATCGACGAGCTGGCCTCCACCCTGGACCACGCCGCGCTGGAGCTTTCCAAGGTGGAAAAGCTCAGGCGGGAACTGATCGCCAACATTTCCCATGAGCTGCGCACGCCGCTCACCATGGTCAAAGCGTATGCGGAGATGATCCGCGACATCTCCGGCGACAACAAGGAAAAGCGGGAGGCGCATTTGGCGGTGATCGAGGCCGAGGCCAACCGGCTGACCCTGCTGGTCAACGATCTATTGGATTTATCGGTCATCCAGTCAGGCAATGAGACGGTGCAAATGAACAACGTCCACCTCAGCGATTTGGTGAACAACGTCCTCTCCCGCTTTGAGCCGATTTTTGAACACGAGGGGTATACGCTTTTGAAAACCATTGAGCCCGACCAATATGTCCAGGGCGACGCGCAAAGGCTGACGCAGGTGCTGTACAACCTGATGGCAAACGCCATGAACTATATCGGAGAGGACAAGCGGGTGTCCGTACGGCTGGCTGATTTGGGGAGCCGTGCGCGGGTGGAAATCACCGATTACGGCGACGGCATTCCCGAGGACGAGCTAGCCTCCGTCTGGGAGCGGTACTACCAATCAAAGGGGCAAAAGCGCCCAAGGACCGGCACGGGGCTTGGGCTATCCATCGTGAAAGGGATCCTGGAGCTTCACGGCGCGCGCTTTGGCGCTGTCAGCAGCGTCGGAAAGGGAAGCACCTTCTGGTTTGAGATGCATAAATAAGCAGGCCCCCCAAAGCCCCGCCAAAGACGGCGGGGCTCAGACCATCAACAAATAGCCACTTTCCGGTGCAAACGGAGAGTGGCTGTTTGCA
>CAZUIA010000198.1:0-5757 GCA_964620835.1 uncultured Oscillospiraceae bacterium | reverse complement strand
CGGGCGTCCTCGCTCGCGTGCGCGCGAGCATCGGGGAGGAACCCGCGCCGCACGGATGTTGCGGTCCTGGAAAGGGTGCGGCGCGGGGAAACCGGGATGGTCCGCTCCTTTGCGGCTTGGAAGCGCGGGAAAGGGCCTCCGGCGGCCAAAGGCGCCGCCTTTGGAATCTTGCCGGGGGCATCGCCCCCGGTCCCCTTCTTGGGCGGCCCCCGGGGCGGTTTTGCCGCGTTTCCTTGGCGCCCGCAGGGCACCCGCCGCAGATGGCGGGGGAATGCGCCTTAGTACTGCTTAAAGCGCGTCCAGATGTCGTTGTAGATCAGCTGCGCGTCGCCCACATCCTGGATGAACTCGGTCTCTCCCAGGATCTCGGAGGGGATGTACAGCGCGGGGTTTGCCTTGAACTCCTCGGACAGAAGCGGGTACGACGCGCGGTTCACGCACGGGTACGCTTGGATCTCGGCGATCTCCTTGCCGATTTCGGGGCGAAGGATGAAATCCAGGAACAGGTGCGCGTTCAGGGGATGCGACGCGTTCACGGGGATGAACAGGCTGTCGATGCCAAAGCCCATGCCCTCCTTTGGGTACACGACCTGAAGGTCGGGCCGCTCGGCCAGCGCCCAGACGACGCCGGGGGTGAACATGTAGCCCACGGTCGCCTCGCCCGAGATCATGGCCAGGTGCGGCGTGTTGTAGTCAAGCGCCCGGATGTTGGGCTTGAGCCGCAGCAGCTTTTCCTCAGCCGCCTTCAAAATGTCGGGATCGGTGACGTTGAAGCTTTCCCCCATGGATTTGAGCGTGATGCCGATGGTGTTGCGCGCGTCGTCCATCAGGACCAGGCTGTCCTTCAGCGCCTCGTTCCACAGGCTTTCATAGCCGGTGATTTCCACATCCACCAGCGCCGGATCGTAGATGATCAGCGGCGTGCCGGCCACGTAGGGCACGGTATACTGGTTGTCCGGGTCATAGAACTGGCTTTGGAACACCGGATCGATGTTGTCCCAGTTCAGGAGAAGGCTTCTGTCCAATTCCTTGATCAAACCTTCCTTGCGCGCGATGTCGATGATGTAATCGCTCGCCAGGACGATATCATACGTGCCGCCGTTCACGGCCTGCAGCTTGATGAGCATTTCCTCGTTGGAGTCAAAGTAGTC
Organism: uncultured Oscillospiraceae bacterium; assembly: GCA_964620835.1. Classification (GTDB taxonomy): domain Bacteria; phylum Bacillota; class Clostridia; order Christensenellales; family Aristaeellaceae; genus Avichristensenella. Next base: position 4,606 of record CAZUIA010000198.1, on the reverse strand, counting down.
GTAGTTGACCTTGATGCCCGTCTCCTTCTCAAACGGGTCAAGGACAGACGGGCGGTTGATGTATTCCGCCCAGGTCAGGATGTTGAGCACCTTCTCCTCATCGCCCGGGGCGGCCTCGCCCTGCGCGCTCAAGGCGGCAAAAGGCAGCAGCAGCAAAAGGGACAGCAGCAGGGAAGTGAGTTTTTTCATCGGGGGATCCTCCTTTTCCATATTGAAAACGTTGACCCAAGGGTCAGGTCTTTTTGGCGCGGATGCGCTGGGAAACGGCCACGAACAGGAACACAAGGCCGAGCATCAGCGTGCACAGCGCGTTGATCTCCGGCGACACGCCCACCTTGAGGCTGGAATACACCTTCAGCGGCAGCGTCTGCGCGCCCGGCCCGGTGACGAAGAAGCTGATGACCACGTCGTCAAAGGACATCGCGAAGGACAGCAGCATCCCGGCCAGGACCGCGGGAAAGATGAGCGGCAGGGTGATGTCAAAGAATACCCGGACGGGCCTTGCGCCCAGGTCGCGCGCCGCTTCCTCCAATTGCGGGTCAAGCCCCGCGATGCGCCCCTTGACAATGATAAAGATGTAAGGGATGCAGAAGGTGATGTGCGAGAGCATCAGCGTCGCCATGCCCAACTGCGCGCCGACGAACGTGAACGCGGCCAGAAACGACATCCCCAAAACAATTTCGGGGATCAGGATGGGCAGCGTGGTCAGCCCCTCCAAAAAGCCCTGCAGGATCAGGCGCCGCCTGGCGAGCGCGACCGCTCCCAATGTACCAATAACCGCTGAGGCGGAGACTGAAACCGCCGCCAGCTTCAGCGAGTTGCCAAGGGTGCGCGCGATTTCCCCGTTTTGAAACAGCTGGCGGTACCAGCCCAGGGTAAAGCCGGTCATCACCCCCGCGTTCTTGGACGGGTTGAACGAGTACAGCACCACGACGAGGATCGGCAGATACAGCCCGATCAGCACCAGCGTCATAAAGACGATGCGAAACCGCTTGAACATGCCTTTCCTCCCCTCAAAAAAGCGTGGTTTCGCCGCCGGCCCGCCGCTTGAGCCACAGCACCAGCGCCGTCAGCACCAGCATGGCCACGGCCAGGGCCGCGCCAAAGGGCGTGTTGCGCGCCCGAAGCAACTGGTCCTGGATGAGGTTGCCGATGAGCACGGTCTTGCTGCCGCCCATGAGGTCGGAGATGAAGAACAGGCCCATGCTCGGCACGAACGTCAGCGTCAGCCCCGAAACGATGCCCGAAAGCGTCAAGGGCAGCGTAACGGTGAAAAACGCGCGCGCCGGGGTGGCGCCCAGGTCCCGCGCGGCCTCCACGGTGCGCCAGTCCATGCGCTCAATCGCCGTAAAGCAGGGCAGGATCATGAACGGCAGCAGCGCGTACACAAACCCCAGCAGCACCGCACCCTGGGTGTACAGCAGCTTCAAAGGGCGGTCGATCAGGCCCAGCCATTGCAGGAACGTGTTGACCGGCCCGTTGGCCCGCAGCAAAATCATCCACCCGTACGTCCTCACCAGCGCGCTGGTCCAAAAGGGGACGATGACGAGGATCATCAGCAGCGTGCGCCGCTTGGGGGAGGCCTTGGCCATAAAGTACGCGAACGGATACCCGAGCAGCAGCACCAGCGCGCTGGTGAAAAAGGCGGTGCGCAGCGAATCGGCGAACACCTTGAGGTACGTGGGGCTAAACAGCAGCCGGTAGTTGTCCAGCGTCAGCGTGTCGCTCACGCCCCAGGTGGCCCCCCTGGCAAAGAAGGAGACGCCCAGAATGTATAAAAGCGGCAGCCCCACCAGCAAAACGGCCCACAGGTACATGGGCAGGCACAAGAGCGTGCGCTTGGACGTTTTCATGGCGCGCCTCACAGGATCACGGCGGCGTGCTTTTCATCCCACCACACGCGCACCGCGCCGCCCGGGTCAACGCCCGCGCGGTTCTGGGTAATGGCCGTGAGCGGCTGCCCGCCGGGCAGGCTGACCGTGGAGCGCAAAAGGCCGCTGGCAAAACGGTGCTCTGTGAGCGTGGCGGGAAGCGACCACTGGCCTTCGGGCGCCTTTTGCGCCACGTGCACCCGCTCCATGCGCAGGCACAGGGACACCGGCGCGCCGAGCGGCGCGGCCCCTCCCTCCGGCAGACGCGCGGGGAACGCGTGGCCCGACAGGGACAGGGCGCCTTCGCCCGCCACCTGGCAGTCCAGCAAATTGGTCTGCCCGATGAACGTGGCGGCAAAGCGGGTGGCCGGGTTTTCGTAGATGTCCTCCGGCGTGCCGATCTGCTCCAGCACGCCGTCCCGCATGAGCGCGATGCGGTCGGACATGTTGAGCGCCTCCTCCTGGTCGTGCGTGATGTAGATGAACGTGATGCCGAGCCTTTCCTGCAGGGCCTTCAGCTCCGTCTGCATCTGGCGGCGAAGCTGCAGGTCCAGCGCGCCGAGCGGCTCGTCCAGCAGCAGGATATCGGGCGCCAGCACGATGGCGCGCGCGATGGCCACGCGCTGCCGCTGCCCGCCGGACAGGCTGTCCGGGTTTCGCTTTTCATAGCCCTCCAGCTGCACCAGGCGCAGCATCTCGGCCACCTTTTCCCTGATCTGCGCCTTGGCCGCCTTTCGCACGCGAAGGCCGTAGGCGATGTTTCCAGCCACATTCATGTGCGGGAACAGCGCGTAGTTTTGAAACACGGTGTTGACGTTTCGCTGCTCGGGCGGCAGCGCGGTGACGTCCTTGCCGTGCATCAGCACGCGCCCGGCCGTGGGCGTTTCCAGGCCCGCGATGATGCGCAGCGTCGTCGTCTTGCCGCAGCCCGAGGGGCCCAGCAGCGTCAAAAACTCGCCCGCTGAAACGGACAGGCGGATGCCGCGCAGCACCTCGCCTTCGCCATAGTCCTTATACACATCCTGAAGCGTAAGTATATCCATGTCGTCTCCGCCACATCCATCACATCTATTGATGGCGGGCTGCTCAAACGACGCCTGAAACCTGCTTGCCATGCCCCAGGACGCGAGCACCCCGCTTGGATTCTTGACCTTTTTCGTCAAGTATAAGGCCGAAAGGAAGGCGTGTCAACCTTCCACGCCACAATTCTCTGTGTTATTTCCGTGTCAAATTCGTCCAAAGAAAAGGGCTGACCAAGGGGGGCGGCGCATCCCGTCTGCCGGCCAGCCGCCCCTCCTTTGACCAGGGGACGCGGACGGGGCATGTGCCCCTTCGCGTGCAAATCGGCGGCGCGCACGGGCGCGGGCGCGCCTTTCCCGCGCGGCCCGGTCGGCCGTCCGAAGGCCCTATGCGTCCAGGTTGTCCTGGCGCCCGGGGAACACCGCCGCATACCCCGCGCGCACGGCCGACAAAAGCAGGCCACGCTGCGCGTCGGTCAGCCGGTCCGTTTGGGCGATCTCCCTGAGCATGCGGTTCACGGGCTGCGCGCACGCGCGGGCGAGGGACTCGGGCGAGCGGGGAAACCCGAACGCCAGGCGGGCGTAGCGGGTGTCGCCCCGGATGAACAGGTCGACGTATTCCCGCGCCAGGCGGTGCAGGTACTCGGCAAAGAAGGCGTCCGGGTCCTGCGACAGGGAGAGCACGCGCTGAAGCTGCGGGCCGCGGAGCAGCTCGTCGTACTTTTCGGCAAGCTGCTTTTCGCCGTACTTTTCAGGCGTATCAAACACGCTCAGCAGGTGGCACTTGATGATGGAAAAATCGATCCCCGCCCCGCGCATGGGCTCGTGCAGGCGGCCGTGGTAGAGCAGGGCCTTGTTCGCCTCCAGGCTGTCCGGCTCCTTGGCGAGCGCTTCCTGAATCATCCTGTACTTTTTCTTCGGGTCCTTTTCCGCCCTGAGCCGCTTTTCCAGCGACGACGGCTCCCCCTTCGGCGCGGCGAACGGCTTGCCGCAGTAGGGGCACAGCCTGATGTCCCGGTCGGGCTGGGCCTGTATTTCACCGCCGCAATGCGCGCAACGCATGGTGATCATTCGTCATTCCTCCTGCGGGCAAAGAATTCATCCAAAAGCGCGGCGCACTCCGCGGCCAGCACGCCGCCGTGGGCGGGCACGCTGCCCAGGCCCAGGTCCGCGTCCTCGGTGAGCCGGTACACGCTGCCGCAGCAGCCCGCGCGCTCGTCGCGCGCGCCAAAGACCACCGCGTCCGGCCGGGAAAGCAAAATGGCGCCCGCGCACATGGGGCAGGGCTCCAGCGTGACGTAGAGCGTGCACCCGCAAAGCCTGCGCGCTTTGAGCGCGCGCGCCGCGCCGCGAAGGGCGAGCGCCTCGGCGTGGCCCAGGGGGTCAAGGCTTCTTTCGCGATCGTTGCCTGCCCGGGCGATCACCTCGCCCGCGCGCACCACCACCGCGCCCACGGGGATCTCTCCGCGCTCTCCGGCCCGCTTCGCCTCCTCAAGCGCCAGACGCATCCACGCTTCGTGCGTCATGGGCCCTCCTTTCCAGCCATACGGCCAGCACCGCGATGTCCGCGGGCGACACGCCGGAAATGCGGCCCGCCTGCCCGAGCGAGCGAGGCCGGATGGCCTCAAGCTTCTGCCGCGCCTCGATGCGAAGGCCCGGCACAGCCTGATAGTCGATGGTTTCGGGCAGCAGCCGGTGCTCCATGTGCGCAAAGCG
>CAZUIA010000197.1:0-5762 GCA_964620835.1 uncultured Oscillospiraceae bacterium | reverse complement strand
AGCGGTTTCCAAAGGCAGCGCCTTTGGCCGCCGGAGGCCCTTTCCCGCGCGGCATCAAGCGGCCCTGGAGGCGGTACGGTTCTTCGCGCCGCACTCTTTTCACGGCCCGCATCACCCGTGCGGCGCGCGTTCCTCCCCGACGCTCGCGCGCACGCGAGCGAGGACGCCCGCACGGATCATCGCGCTGCCTCTTCCTTCCCTTCGTCCGCAAAACCAAAGGGACTGCCACCTTTTTCGCGCGACAGCCTCCGCATCCCCACAGCCACGACGTAAACTATGAACGCTCCCACTTGTCCCTGGGCTTGTCGCCCTCTTGGTGCCCTGGCGATTGCGCGCACCTTTTCAGCGCGGCGGCGCTCCCCTGCCCGGCGCGCCAACACTCCCCTATGACTTTTCTTCCCGGTCGGCCATAAAATCGGCCAGCCCGTATAGCCCGGGCGCGCATCCCACAATCCACTTCGCGGCATCCAGCGCGCCCTTGGCGAACAGCCGCCGGTCCAGCGCGTCGTGCCGCAAAAAGAGCGTGTCCCTTTCCCCATAAAATCCAACTTCATGCACGCCGACCATGGCGCCGGCCCGAATGGACAGCGTTTGCGGGTCCTTCAGCCCCATCGCGCCCGCGAGCAGCTTCGCGGTGCCGCTGGGCGCGTCCTTCTTGGCCCGATGATGTGCCTCGACGATCGCAATGTCATATCCGCCGCCCAAAAGCGCCTTGGCCTTTTCGGCCAGCTTGGTGAGCACATACGCGCCGTAGGACAGGTTGGCGCTTTGCAGGATCGCGACGTGCTCCGCCGCTTCGGCAATCCTCTCCTCCGCCGTTTCGTCATGCCCTGTCGTGGCGAGGATCAGTGGAACGCTCAATCGCACGCAAAAGGCGAGCACCTCGTCAAGCGCCGCCGCGGTGGAAAAGTCGATCGCGACGTCCACCTCCTCCCGGCAGCTTGCAAAGGAGGTGCCCATCGCGGGATCGATCAAAGCGGTGCAGGCGATAGCATCGCTTTCGGCCGCAAGCGCCCGCACCGTCGTTCCCATCCGGCCGCAAGCGCCGGAAAGCGCCACGCGGATCACGGGAGAAGGCCCAGCGCGCCCAGGCACGCGCGCAGCTTCGCTTCGTTGTCCGGCTGCATGGGCACCAGCGGCAAGCGGACGTGCCCGGCATCATGCCCGATCATGCGCATCGCGGTTTTCACGGGGCTGGGGCTCGTTTCGCAAAACAGCAGCCAGATCAGCGGAAGCAGCTTCCTTTGCAGCGCCAGCGCTTCCTGAAAATCTCCCTCAAAAAAGCGCGCACAAAGCTGGTGGGTCCACTTGGGCGCCACGTTGGCCACGACCGAGATCACCCCGGCGCCGCCCAGGGCGAGGATCGGCAGCGTGTTTTCGTCGTTTCCGGAATAAACCGGCAGTCGGTCTTCACAAATACGCGCAATTTCCGCCACCTGCCCGATGTCCCCGCTCGCTTCCTTCAGGCCGATGATGTTGTGATGCGCTGCCAGCTTTTCCGCTGTTTCGGGCTTCAGGTTCAGCCCCGTGCGGCCGGGCACGTTGTAGAGGATGATCGGAATCTCCGAAGCATCCGCCACGGCGGTAAAGTGCGCCACAAGGCCGGACTGCGTCGTTTTGTTGTAATACGGCGTGACGGCGAGCGCGGCGTCCGCGCCGATCTCCTTGGCCGAGCGGCAGGAGGCGATCACCCTGGCCGTATCGTTCCCGCCCACGCCCGCGATGACCGGAACGCGGCCGTTCGCGGCCTCCACCACCATTTGGACGGCCTCGGCCTGCTCCTTTTGCGTCATGGTGGACGCCTCTCCCGTAGTTCCGCACACGATGAGCGCGTCGGTCCCCTGTTCCATTTGAAACGCCGCCTCGTTTCGCAGGGCGGCGTGATCGACCATATTTTCTTTTGTGAAGGGCGTTACCATCGCGCATCCGCTTCCTTTGTACAGCATGCGCTTACGCGGCACCGGAAATCCCCCTTCTATTTCGTTACTTGGGCTGAATCCAGCCCTCCTTGCACAAAAGTTCCGCCATCAGCACGCCGCCGCCGGCCGCGCCGCGCAGCGTGTTGTGCGACAGGGCGACAAACCGCCAATCCATGATTACATCCTCGCGCAGGCGGCCGACCGTGATGCCCATCCCATGGCCTTCGTTTCGGTCCAGCTTTGTCTGCGGGCGGTCGTTTTCCTCAAAATAGCGAAGGAACGGCTTGGGCGCACTCGGCAGGCCAAGCTGCTGCGGCAGCGTTTCAAAGCCCCTCCACGCGCTGAGGATCTCCTCAAACGTGGGCTTTTCCTGAAAGCGGACGGAAACCGCGGCCATGTGTCCGTCGCTCACCGGCACCCGAATGCACTGCGCGGAAAAGACCGGCGACGCGGCGGACTTGATGCCCTCCTCGCCAAAGGTTCCCCAGATCTTCAGCGGCTCCTGCTCGCTCTTTTCTTCCTCGCCGCCGATGTACGGGATGACGTTATCCGCCATCTCGGGCCAGCCGGCCAGCGTCCTGCTCGCGCCGGACACCGCCTGGTACGTGCACACGGACACCTCGGAAATGCCAAAGGAACGAAGCGGGTGCAGCACGGGCACATAGCTCTGGATGGAGCAGTTCGGCTTCACGGCGATGAACCCCATCTTCGTGCCCAGCCGCCTTTTTTGCAGGGAGATCACCTGCATGTGCTCGGGGTTGAGCTCGGGGATCAGCATCGGCACGTCGGGTGTCAGGCGGTTGGCCGAGTTGTTGGAGATCACCGGCGTTTCCGCCTTCGCATAGGCTTCCTCAAGCGCGCGGGTTTCATCCTTTTGCATATCCACCGCGCAGAAAATGAAATCAGCCTGCTCGCTGACCGCCCTGACATTGGACGCGTCCAGCACCGGCATATCCAGCACGTCCGCGGGAATCAGCCGGTCCATCATCCAGCGACCCGCGACGGCCTGCCCATACGGTAACCCAGCCGAGCGCGGCGAAGCGGCCACCGCGGTCACCGTAAACCACGGGTGTCCGTCCAGCAGCGTTAAAAAGCGTTGTCCGACCATACCGGTAGCGCCGACCACAGCGACGCGGTAGTGCCTCATGAATACTCCCCCTCTTACACAGCCTATGCGGCTTCTTTCTATAATAGACGAAATTGTGAGGAAAATCAACTGCCAGTTGACCGATAGCGCGAAACGCCGAAGTGCCAGACGCGCAGGGACAGCGCAAATGCCAGAATGCCGATAAGCGGCGACGCGAAGCTGACCCAGACCGGCACATACAGGCGGCCCAGCAAAAACGAACAGGGCCAATAGCTCATCGCGGCGAGCGGCACGACATAGGAAAAGAAGTATTTCAGCGGCTTTTGATAGATTTCCAGCGGGTATTGCACCGTCGTGACACCCCCATAGGTAATGCTGTTCCAGATCTCCAGTGATTCAACGGTCCAAAAGCACGAGGTGGCCTGCAGGATGATCACGGCGCCAAACAGCAGCGCGCCCCCGAGGATGGAAAGCACCAGCAGCAGATAGTGGCGGATGTCCCACGCGGGCTGAAGCGCCGCCAGGCTCACAAGCAGGATGGCGGCGCCCTGCAGCAGCCGGCCGACCCGCATGATCTGGCACTGCGCGCCGAGCATCTGCAGCACCGTGGACCTGGGCCGCAGCAGCATCCGGTCAAACTCCCCGGTCCTTATGTGGTTTTGAAACATATCAAATTCGCGCATGAACGCCTCGCACAGCGCAAACGAAATGTTCCCCATGCCATAGAATACGCCCGCCTCCAGCAGCGTCCAGCTTCCCAGGCCGCCAAACCGGCCAAAGAACGCCCATACGCCGAGGTATTCAATGAATGCGCCCAGCGCGTTGCCCAGCGTGAACAGGACGAAGCTGGACCGGTACTGCAGCTGGCTTCGGATGGAAACGGCAAGCATCTTTCCGTATAGCTTCAGTGCGTTCATCCTTTAGCCTCCCGCTACGCTGAGCTTTCGCAGGCCGTGCCGGACAACCGCCCTTCCCAGGAGCACAAAGACCGTTGTCCAGAAAAGCTGGAGCAGCAACACGCCCCACACCGCAGAAGGCGGAAGCGTCTGGCAAAACAGCAAAAACGGTTTGGCCGAAAGCCCGGAGAAAGGCTGGTACGCGAGGAAGGGCTGCAGCCAGTCCGGAAAAAGGGGCAAGGGAATGATCATGCCGGACAGGAGCGTCACAACGTGCGGCAGAATCCTGGTGATCCCGTCGCCGGTAACGGTCCAAAAGAGCGTGGCCTGCATCAACAGGGTGACGGCACAGGAGAGCAGCAGCGCCCCGCCCGTTGCAAGCAGCCAGGCAAGCAAGGAAGCAATGCCCGGCCAGCGCATGGCAAACGGCTCGGGCATGAGGAATGTGGCGATGAGCAGCATCGGAATCGATTTGAGCAGCGTGGGCGCGGTCCGAAGCGCGACGGCGCGGGCGTACCAGTGCGTATATAGGTCCAGGGGGCGCGCAAGATCGTACGCCACCGCGCCGGTGCGTACGCTTTCCCCTATCTGCCTGTCGATGTTCCAGGGCAGCATGCCGAGCATCGCCTGGCCAAGCCACGTATAGGTCACGGTCTGGGAAAACGTCATGGGCTGCGGGGCGGCGGAGCGGCTGTAAAACGCGTACAGCACGCTGGCCATCACAAAGCCGAACACCCACTGCGTCATCAGGCCGGCAAAGGCGGCCGCGCGGTATTGAAACAGCGTGCGCGCCCGGGCGGCAAACAACGCCCAGTACGTCCTCATACGCAGGCCTCCCGGTCAAGCCGCGCGTACCGCTCGGCGACCACCTCGTCAATGGGCGGGTTTTCCACCATGATATCCGCAATGCCGCACCGGTCGTTCAGCAGCGCGATCAGCGACGCGGCGGGCGTTTTCGACGGATCAAAGCGAAGCTGCCATTCGTTCGCCTGCGTGTGGCGGGCGATAACGCCCTCCGGAAGGAGCCCGGCGGGCAGGGGCGTTTCCAGCGTTGCCGTCATGCGGCGCTCCCGCCTGGTGGACAAGAGGTCCTGCACGGTGCCGTCCAGCAGGATGGTGCCGCTTCCGATCAGCAGCACGCGGGAGCAGAGCGCCTCGATATCGTCCATATCGTGCGTCGTGAGCACCACCGTCATGCCGGATTCACGGTTGCGCCGGCGGATGAAGTCGCGCACGGCCAGCTTGGATACGGCGTCCAGACCGATGGTCGGTTCGTCCAGGAACAGAATATCCGGGCTGTGCAGCAGGGAGGCGGCCAGCTCGCAGCGCATCCGCTGGCCGAGGCTGAGCTGGCGAACCGGCGTATCCAGTAAGGAAGAAAGCGAAAGGCGGTCGACCATCTCGTCACGCGTTTGGGCAAAATCGGCCTTGGGAACGCGGTAGATATCCCGCAGCAGACAAAAGGAATCCGTCACCGGCAGGTCCCACCAAAGCTGGCTGCGCTGACCAAAGACCACGCCGAGACGGCTGACGACGCGGCGGCGCTCCTGCCAGGGTGTCAGGCCCAGGACCTCGCACCGGCCGCCGTCCGGCCTGAGGATGCCGGAGAGGATTTTGACCGTGGTCGACTTCCCGGCCCCGTTGGGGCCGATATACCCGATCAGCTCGCCCGGCTGAATGCGGAAGGAAACGTTGACAAGCGCCTTCACGCGCTCCACCTTGGGCGCAAGGAAGCTTTTGAGAAGTCCCCCGCTGCGCTTTTTGAGCACATAGGTCTTTGAAATGTTTTCGGCAAAAACGAGCGCCTTCATGGCCATCCCTCCTTTCCAAAAGGAAAAAAATTTTACCATGAGGCGCAAA
>CAZUIA010000196.1:0-5767 GCA_964620835.1 uncultured Oscillospiraceae bacterium | reverse complement strand
CGCGCGAAAAAAGGCCTCCGGCGGCCAAAGGCGCCGCCTTTGGAATCCGCCGGGGACCAGTCCCCGGACCCCTTCTTGGGCAATCTGCCCTGGACAAAAGGGGCTGCCGCACGCGCCCCGCGTGGCAGCCCCTTTTGTGAAAGGCTGAAAGGCCCCCTCATCCGCGGACGATGGGCAGCTTCAGCGGCGCAGATCCCAAGAGCGCCGCGCTCCTGTCGTCGCCCTGGCTTCCGCCTACCGTGAGATCAAAGCGCGTTCCGCCTGAAACGCGGCGGCCCGCCTCGTCGACCACCGTGAAGGCCTCCTGCGGCAAAGTGAGGGAAACCGTTCTTATCTCTCCAGCCCTCAAATGTACCCTTTCGAAGGCGCAAAGCCGGGGGTTCGGCGTTCTGTCCGGGGAATCAACCGCGTGGATGTACGCCTGTACCACCTCATCCGCATCCATGTCCCCGGCGTTTCGCAGCGTTACGGTGAGCATATCTCCCCGTACGTCCGCCCTTTCATACGCGAAGCGGGTGTAGGAAAGGCCATAGCCAAAGGGATACAGCGGCGTGCCGGTAAAATAGCGGTAGGTGCGGCCGGCCATGCGGTAATCCGTGAATTCCGGCAGATCTTCCACCCCGCGATAAAAAGTGACGGGCAGCCGCCCGGACGGCGATACCTTGCCAAAGAGAAGATCCGCGGCCGCGGTGCCCCCGGCCTGGCCCGGATACCAGGCATACAGGATGGCGTTGCCATCCTGAACCCGCAGAGCGCTGCCGGCGGCGACCAGCGTGACTACCGGCTTTCCGGTTTGGACCACGGCGTCAAGCAGCTTTCTTTGGGAGGCGGGCAGCTCCAGATCCTCCTTGTCGCCGGAGAAATACTGGTTGCCGACGTCGCCCTCTTCGCCTTCAAGGGTGGCGTCAAGGCCGAGGCAGAGGATCACCACATCCGCCTCTTTGGCCGCGGCGACGGCCTCCGCAAGCCTATCCCCGGCCTGCGCCAGGCCGCTGATGCGGTCCTTATGCAGGTGGCAGCCCTGCGCGTACAGGACTCGCGCCTTGCCCTGTGCGGCCTGCCGGATACCCTCCAAAAAGGTGGTATACCGGGAGGAAACGCCGTTGTAGTTGCCCTCCAGGCAGGCATGGCTGTCGGCGTTGGGGCCGATCACGGCTACGGTGGACAGCTTTTCCAGCGAAAGGGGCAAAAGGCCGTCGTTCTTGAGCAGCACCATGCTCTTTCGCGCCGCCTCCAAAGCCTTTCGGTCGTGCGCGTCGGTATCGTTTTCCAGATACGAAATGCGGTCATGCTCGCAGCTTTCGTCAAACATGCCGAGCCGAAAGCGCGTGGCCATCAGCCGAGTCGCCGCCAGGGTGATTTGCCCCTCCGTGACAAGGCCGTCCTGATACGCCTGCAGCAGATGCAAGTAGGTATTGCCGCAGTTGAGGTCGCAGCCGTTTTGCAGGGCCAGCGCGGCGCTTTCCGGGGCCGTGTCGGTGATGTGGTGGTGGGTGTGAAAATCGCTGATCGCCCAGCAGTCGCTGACCACGTGGCCCTGAAAGCCCCACTCGTCCCGGAGAATGTCCTTGAGCAGGGTTTTGGACCCGCACGCGGGCTCGCCGTTGACGCGGTTATAGGCGCCCATGACGGCCTCCACGTCCGCTTCCTTCACCAGGGCTTCAAAGGCGGGCAGGTACGTTTCCCGCATATCTTTAGGGGAAGCGACGGCGTCAAATTCATGGCGCAGCCTTTCGGGGCCGGAGTGTACGGCAAAGTGCTTGGCGCAGGCGGCGCTCTTCAGATACCTTCCCTTCCCCTGCAGGCCCTTGACAAACGCCACCCCCAGGCGTGCGGTGAGGTACGGGTCCTCGCCATACGTTTCATGCCCGCGGCCCCATCGGGGATCGCGGAAGATGTTGATGTTCGGGGACCAGAAGGTGAGGCCCTTGAAGATGTCCCGGTCGCCGTTTGCGCTTTGGGCGTTGTACTTGGCGCGGCCCTCGGTGGCGATGATTTCGGCGATTTCCTGAAGCCCTTCCGTGTCAAACATGGCCGCCAGGCCGGTGGCCTGGGGAAACACCGTGGCGGTGCCCGCCCTGGCCACGCCGTGCAGGGCTTCGTTCCACCAGTTGTAGGCGGGAATGCCCAGCCGGGGGATCGCGGGCGCGTCATACCGAAGCTGGGAGGCCTTTTCCTTCAGCGTCATCTGGGATACGAGCTTCTGTGCCTGTTGAAAGGCTTCTTGGTGGTCCATAACGCCTCGCTTTCTCTCAACCAAAGAGGATGGAATTGAGGATGCTTTCTAGATACTCCTGCTTGCCGGAACCGGGCAGGGGAGCGGATCCGTTCTGTTCGGCGTAGGCGGCGAGCTCGGAAAGGGAGGCTTTGCCCTCGCGGATCCTCTGGCCGATACCGCTTTCAAAGCTCTTGTAGCGCTCCTTCACAAACGCGTCGATACGGCCGTCCTCGAAAAGGCGCGCGGCCTTCAAAAGCCCCAGGGCAAAGCTGTCCATGCCCAGGATGAACCCAAGGAACATGTCCTCCAGGGTATGGCTGGGGCGGCGGTTCTTCGCGTCGAAGTTCAATCCGCCGTTTGTGAACCCGCCGGCCTTCAACACCTCGTACATGCAAAGGGTGGTCTCGTATACGTTGGAAGGGAACTGATCGGTATCCCAGCCGAGCAGCAGATCCCCCTGGTTGGCGTCAATGCTGCCCAGCATGCCGTTGATGGCCGCAACCCGAAGATCGTGCTGGAACGTATGCCCCGCCAGGGTAGCGTGGTTGGCCTCGATGTTCATTTTGAAGTCCTTATCCAGACCATACTGGCGCACAAAGCCGATGGCGGTGGCGGCGTCGAAGTCGTATTGGTGCTTCATAGGCTCCTTGGGCTTGGGCTCGATGTAAAAATCCCCCGCAAAGCCGATGCTGCGGCCGTACGCCACGGCCATCTGCATAAGCCGGGCGATGTTCTCCTGCTCAAACTTCATGTCCGTGTTGAGCAGGGTTTCATACCCTTCGCGGCCGCCCCAGAACACATATCCGAGGCCCCCGAGCTTGACCGTGATGTCCAGCGCCTTTTTGACCTGGGCCGCGGCATGGCAGAAAACATCCGCGCTGTTGCTGGAGCCGGCCCCGTTCATATACCGGGGATGGGAGAACAGATTGGCCGTGCCCCATAGGAGCTTCAGGCCTGTGGCCTTCATTTTCTCTAGGATATAGTCGGAAATCTCATCCAGCCGCGCGTTGGTCTGCGCCAGGGTGTCCGCCTCGGGAACGAGATCGGCGTCGTGGAAGCAGAAATACTCGATGCCGAGCTTTTGCATGAACTCAAACCCGGCGTCGACCTTCGCCCTGGCGTGCTCCATGGTGCCGGGCTTTGCGCCGAAGCTTTTGTCCGCCGTGCCGGGGCCGAACATATCCGCGCCGGTGGCGCATAGGTTGTGCCACCAGGCCATGGCAAAGCGCAGGTGATCCTTCATGGGCTTGCCCAGCACCAGGGATTCGGGGTTGTAGAATTTAAAGGACAAGGGGTTGGGGGAGGAGGGGCCTTCGTACCGCACTTTAGGCAAATCCATAAAAATCTCACGCATATCCGCATTCCTCTTTTATCTGTTTTTTAAACCGGCACTTATGTGCTCGAGCACATTTTTCTGTAGATAGCATACTGGAAATAATTCCCGATGTCAACGTGAATCCGATGCTTCCCGCATCCGGCGGGTTCAGCCCTGAAGGATGTCCACGAACAGCCGTGCCAGCGCCGGATCGAACTGGGTGCCAGCGCTGCGCTCGATTTCGGCGAGGGCGGCGTCGCTGGCCATCGCCCGGCGGTAGGCGCGGTCCTCGATCATCGCGTCGTACGCGTCGACAATGGCCAATATCCGCGACAGCAGCGGGATGTGCTCTCCCGATAAGCCGCGAGGATAGCCCATCCCGTCCCAGCGCTCGTGATGGGAGAGGATATAGTCGGCGACGTGCGCCAGCTCCATGGCCGACGCCACGATGCGGTAGCCGATCTCGCTGTGTTTTTTCATCGACTCCCATTCTTCGCCTGTGAGGTTTCCGGGCTTGTTGAGGATGCGGTCGTCGACGCCGACCTTGCCGATGTCGTGCAGCATCGCGTACAGCTCAAGCTCGTCCATCTCCTTTTGGCCAAGACCGATCCTTTTGCCCATCCGCTTGGACAGGTCGACCAGCCGCTCGCAGTGGGCCTCGGTCTCGCGGCTGCGTGCCAGCATCGTGGCCATTACCGACGAGAGGATGGAGTTGTGCGGGCTCCTGCGCTCAAGCAGCTTGTGGTAGTGCATGTTCTCCTGCGCGAATTTGACCGTCTGGGCAAAGCTGGTCTCGGCGCTGGTGCGCGTGCTGCAGCCGATGGACAGGCTAAGCCCGCACGCGCCCTTCGGGGCGGCGGCGTTGTAGGCGTAAACCGCCTCGCCGATCCGCTGGTTCACCTGCTCCGCCTCGACGCTCCTGGTCCGGGGCATGAGAAGCGTGAACTCGTCGCCGCCGGTACGGATCAGCACATCGCCCTTTCGGCACAGCGACTCAATTAGCCGCGCGGTTTCCACGATCAGGCGATCGCCCTGCTCAAGGCCGAACACGTCGTTGACTAGGTGCAGGCCGTCGATGTCGCAGACGGACACCGACAGCGGCAGGCATTCGGCGGAGTTGAGGAATTTTTTGTTGCGCTCAAAGTAACGACGGTTGTAAAGGCCCGTCAGCGTATCATGCTCGCCCATGTACAGGATGCGCGCCTCGTTTTCCTTTTGGCTGGTGATGTCGATGACGATGCCCTCCAGCGCCTCCACGCCGCCGTCCTGGGTGAAAATGCCCTGGCCGAGCTCCAACACCCACTTTCGCCGGCCGTCCTTGGTGATGAGCCGGTATTCCTGGCGGAAGCTCTCCCGGGCCGACAGCGCGCGATGCCACGCCTGCCAAAGCCGTTCGCGGTCCTCCGGCTCGATCAGGTCGCTGTAGGAGAGGTCGCGGTTGTACAGCAGCGCCTCGGGCTCGTAGCCGGTCAGCGCCAGGCAGCCCTGGGAGACGAACTCCATCGTCCACTCCCGGTCGTAGCGGCAGCGGTATGCCAGGCCCGGCAGATGCGAAAGCAGCACCGCCTTGCTGCGCTCGCTCTCCTTCAGCGACTCCTCCACCTTCTTGCGGGCGGTAATGTCCTCAAACAGCGCAAGATAGCTGGGTTCGGGCTGCGATGTGCTGTCGATGAACTTGGAGACCATCAGGTTGACCCACACCACCGAGCCGTCCGGGCGAAGATAGCGCTTTTCCATCGAAAAGCTGGAAGTCTCGCCCGATTGGAGGCGCGCGTACTGGGCCTGCGCGGCGGGAATATCCTCAGGATGCGTGATGTCCCGCCAGCTCATGCAGGACATCTTTTCCGGAGGATAGCCGATGATCTTCTGGGTCATGCGGTTAAAGCCGCTGTTCCCGCTTACGCTGTGAAAGGAAAGCCGCTCCCGCCGGGTGACCGCGATGCCGATGGGCGCCTGGTCGAACACCGCGCGAAACAGCTCGGCGTCGACGGCCAACTTTTGGGTATGCTTTTTCAGGCGGCTCCGATCGATCAGCGACCAGCCGAGCGCCCCGGCCAGCAACGCGATGCCCAGCGTGACCAAAAGACCGGGCGCCGCGCGCAGCAGGAAGCTCCGCCGCCATTGGCCCACAGGGGAATCCGTGCAAAGGATTGCCAGCGCCTCGTTGGTCTGTGGGTCCCGTACGGGCGTCAGCGTGCTGATCCAGGCGCCGTGGCGGCCGATTTTTTGCGCCT
>CAZUIA010000195.1:0-5774 GCA_964620835.1 uncultured Oscillospiraceae bacterium | reverse complement strand
CCGCCTTTGGAATCCGCCGGGGACTTGTCCCCGGACCCCTTCTTGGGGATGCGGGTGAAGCGGTTTGCCGGCGCTTTTGCGGCCTAAGAAAACAGGCCCATGATCTCCTCTTCCGTCAGGTCCGACGGCATCTGTTCACCGGCGGTCACCACCGCGTCAAACAGCGCGCGTTTTCGCTCGGACAGCTTGGCCACCTGCTCCTCGATGGTGCCGCGCGTGATCAGGCGGATCACCTGCACCACATTCTTCTGGCCGATGCGGTGCGCCCGGTCCGTGGCCTGGTCCTCGGCCGCGGGGTTCCACCAGGGGTCGTAATGGATCACCATGTCCGCGCCCTTCAGGTTCAGCCCCGCGCCGCCGGCCTTCAGCGAGATCAGGAACACCTGCCCCTCGCCGTCGTTGAAACGGTTGACCAACTCCATCCTCGATCCTGTGGGCGTCTTGCCGTCCAGGTACAAGCTTCTGATGCCCTCGGCATCCAGCGCCCTTCGCAAAAGGGTCAGCATGGCGGTAAACTGCGAAAACAGCAGCACGCGCCTGCCCGCCGCCAGCGCCTCGACCAGAATCTCCATCAGCGCGTCCAGCTTTCCGCTGGAACCCTCATACCCCTCCAGCACCAGCGCCGGGTGGCAGCAGATCTGCCGAAGCTGCGTGATCGCGCTTAAAACCTCCATCCTTCCCCTGCCAAGCCCCTTGCTGCCCAGCACGCGCTCCACCCGCTCGCGAAGCTGCGCCACGGACGCGGCGTACACGTTCTTTTGCAGCGGCGGCATATCCGCCAGCACGCGCGACTCGATCTTGTCCGGCAGCTCGGGCAGCACGTCGGCCTTGAGGCGCCTGAGCAAAAACGGCCGGATGCGCCGCCTGAGCGAGTCGGCCCCGCTGCCGTCCCCATGCCGGCGCATGAACAGCGAAAGCGGCATCAGATACCCAGGCAGCACGAAATGGAAGATGGACCAAAGCTCGCCGGGGTTGTTCTCCATGGGCGTGCCGGTCAGCGCAAGGCGCGTGCGCGCGTTTAGCCGCGCCGCCGCGATCGCGGACAGCGACTGCGGGTTTTTGATGTGCTGCGCCTCGTCCAAAACTGCGAAGCGAAGCGGCATGTCGCCGATGAGGTTGATGTCGCGGCGAAGCAGCGGGTAAGAGGTGATGATCACGTCCATTCCGCCGCCTGCCTTGAGCTCCGCCCAGCGGTGCAGGCGCTGGTGCTGGTTGCCCTCGATGACCACCGCGGACAACTGCGGCGCGAACCTTGCGATTTCAGCCTGCCAGTTGTACACCAGCGACGTAGGAGCGACGACGAGCGCCGCCGCCTGTCCTTCCTTTTGCTTCGCCCAGACCAGCGCGGCAATCACCTGCAGGGTTTTGCCAAGGCCCATGTCGTCGGCCAGCACCCCGCCCATGCGCAGCCGGTACAGGGCCTGAATCCACTGATAGCCCCGCTCCTGGTAAGGGCGCAGCGTACCCAAAAGCGCCTCCGGGCACGGATCTCCCGATGCCGTCAGCGCCTGCGCGGAGCGCTGCACCTCCTCGTCCACCGCCACCGGCAACCGGCTTCCCGCCAGCAGGCCGACCAGGTAGGCCGTCCGGTACGCGCGCAGGGAGACGCCGGGGGTTTCCTCCGCCGGGGCCACCCGCTCGTCGGCCTCCCCCGCCTCGCTGACGTCGCCCACCAGCGTCGCCAGCTCCTCCCAGTCCGACAGACCGGACAGCTCAAGGAACCCGCCGTCCGCCAGGCGGAAGTATTTCTTCTTGTCACGAAGGGCCTGCATCAGCCCGGCGATGTCCTCCATGGGCATATCGCCGTCGAAGATCACCAACTGCAGCGCGCCGCCCGCCATGCCCAGCCTGCCCGAAAGCTGCGGCCTTCTGGGGCGCATGCGCCGAAATTCTTCCGACGCGAACACCTCGGCCACGCGCTGCAGCGCGTGCACGCCCTCCTGAATAAACCGAAGCGAGCGGTGCGACCCGGCCAAGTAAATGCGCCCTTCGCCCACGCGAAAGCCCGCGTGCGCGAGCGTTTCCAGCACCTCGTACTCCGCCTTGGCGTCCCTTGCGAGCAAAAGGCCGCCCGGTCCGGTCCGCCTGGCGGGCGAGAACGGGTCGATGACCGTATCGCCATAGCGAAACTCCACCCGCACCACGATCCGCTCACCTTCCCTGTCCACGTACGCGACCGCCTTGAGCGGCTCGCGGCGAACGCGCGCGGCCAGCGAAGCGGACAGGGTCACCTCGCATCCCAATTCAAGCTGCGGCAGCACCTCGGAGACGACCTGCTCGATCTCCGCCGGGGAGAACAGGAAGGAGACCTCCCCGCGCTTCATGTGCGGCAGCAGCGCGCGGACCGCGCGGCGCTGCGCCTCGGTCAGTTGATGGATGCGCCCGCCCGAATAGACAAATTCATGGCCGGCCGTGATGGCCCGGGCGTCGCTCGCCATGCGGGCCGTCATTTTCAGGCCGTTTCCCTCCTCCCGCACCGTGCACATGAGGGGCAGGCCCTCCCGCCCGATCGGCTCGGAGGGCACGATCTCGCCGCCCTCCACCAGGCGAAACGGGCGCGCCCGAAGCAGGCGCAGCACGCGCACGGCCGCCTGGTCCGACAGGGGCATGAACTTCCCGTTTTGCGGCGGCTTGTACCCTTGCGCCTCGCACGGGCGCTGCGCCGCCTCGATTTCCGACAGGATGGACAAAAGGGCCTGGTCTAGCCGGTCAAAGCCCATCAGGCCCGGATCGTACGCAAACCCCTTGCCAAAGGAGACCGTCTCCCCGCGCTCCACCGCGCGCAAAAACGACGGCAGGCTGCGGACGACGTACATCCTCTCCAGCCCGACGCGCAGCGCCAAATACAGCGCGGCGTCGTCCCCGCGCTCGGGCAGGTGCAGGTTGACCTCCAGGCGCAAAAGCCCCTCCGGCCGAAGCGGCGGATCAAACGCGCTGAGCAGCGCGGCAGCGGCCAATCGTTCCGTATCCATGAATGCCCCCTTGATGCATCTCCCGCTTTTCTTTCACGCCGGTTTCCGGCAAAAAACGCGAACTCTATGAACTTCGACAAAGTGCCATGGAATCCTTCCGGTTTTTTTCGGACAAACTAGCGGACGGAAGAAAAGATGGAGGAATACCGCATGCCGCTTTCTGCAATCATCATGGCGGGCGGCGAAGGCTCGCGCCTGCGCCCG
This sequence comes from uncultured Oscillospiraceae bacterium, assembly GCA_964620835.1. Lineage (GTDB taxonomy): Bacteria > Bacillota > Clostridia > Christensenellales > Aristaeellaceae > Avichristensenella. The sequence goes on along the minus strand of CAZUIA010000195.1, from coordinate 2,598 downwards.
CTGACCTGCGACACGCCCAAGCCCATGGTGCCCGTGCTGGGCAAGCCTGTTCTTTCCTACGCGCTGCAGCTCCTGCGCCGCCATGGTCTGACCGAAGTGGGCGTCACGCTGCAATATTTGCCCGAGCGCATTTCCCGCCACTTCGGCTCCGGGGCCAAGGAGGGCGTCAAGCTGCACTACCACCGCGAGCGCGAGCCGCTTGGCACGGCCGGCGGCGTTCTGGCCGCCGCGTCTGGCCGGCACGCGCCGCACGGGACCTTTGTGGTGCTCTCCGGCGACGGGCTGACGGACTGCGACCTGACGGACGCGCTGCGCTTTCACAAGGAAAAAGGCGCGCTGGCGACGCTGGTGCTCTCCCGCGTGCGCGACCCTCTGTCCTACGGCGTCGTCATCACCAGCGCGGACGGCCGTGTGCTGCGCTTTGTGGAAAAGCCCGGCTGGGGCGAGGTGTACTCCGACACGGTGAACACCGGCATCTATCTTTTGGAGCCCGAGGTGCTTTCATACATCTTTCCCGACAAGCCCTGCGATTTCGGCAAGGACCTGTTTCCGCTGCTGGTGCGCGAAAGCAAAGGGGTGTATGCCTTCGTTTCGGACGCCTACTGGTGCGACATCGGCGACCAGGCGGCGTACGTGCGCGCGCAGGCGGATTTCCTTACCGGCAAGATCCGGCTGGACCCGGGCCCGCTGATCGCCGAGACGGCCCAGGTGGACGAAACCGCGCGCGTCGAGGGGCCCTGCTACCTGGGCGCGGGCGCGCGCATCGGGGCGCACGCACAGCTGACGGACTGCGCGGTCGTCGGCATGAACGCATCCGTCGGTCCGCACGCGCGCGTCACGCGCAGCATCGTCTGGGACGACGCGGCGATCGCCAACAACGCCCAACTGCGCGGCGCGGTGGTTGGACGCGGCGCGCAGGTGGGCGCGGGAGCAATGCTGCTGGAGGAGTGCGCGCTCGGCGACGGCGCGGTGCTGGGCGCGCGGGCCGCGCTGGAAGCGGGCGCAAAGGTGTGGCCGGGCAAGCGGGTGGACCCCTGCATGCGGGTTACGGAGAACCTTGTCTGGGACAGCGCGGCGCGCCCGACTATTTCCGGCGGGCAGGTGGACACGCCGGATCCGTCGACCGCCTGCCTGCTGGCCGCGGCGTGGGCCGAAGCCTCGGAGCAGCCGCGCATGGCCGTCTCGCACGACGGAACGCCCGAAGCGGAGGCGCTGTGCGCCGTCGCGTGCGGGGCGCTGTCGGCACAGGGCGTTCAGGCGGTGGTGCTGGGGTTTGCCATGCCGCCCGTGCTCCGCTGCGCGCAGCGGCTGATGGACATTCCGGCCGGGCTTTTCGTCTCCAGTAAGCGCATAACGCTGACGGCAAAGGACGGCGGCCTTCCGCCCAAGGCGCTGCAGCGCAAGGTGGAGACGCTGTTCGTCCGCCAGGACTACACACGGCCGTTTACCCGCGCCGCGGCCGCGCCGGAGATGGTGTCCGGCGCCGACGCGCTCTACATCGGCTCTCTGGCGGCGTCCATCCCAAGCGACGCGTTTGCCTCCATCCGGCCGCATGTGGCCGTATTCGCGAAGAGCGAAGCCCTTTCTTCGCTGGCCCAAAGCGTGCTTCGCGCGGTCGGGCTGCCGGGCCGGGCGGTATGCGGGCCGCCGCAGGTGGAGCCTTGGGAAACCGGGTTCCTGCTGTCGGAAAGCGGCGAATCAGCGGCGGTGTTTGACAGCCACGGCACGCCGGACGCCGCGGCGCAGGCGCTGCTTTCGTACGCCGCGCTGGACGGCGGCGGCGAATGGGTCGCGCGCATGGACGCGCCCGCCGCGCTGGAGGCGCTCGCGAAGGACCGGGGTGCATGCGTTCACCGCGTCTCCACCACCGCCGAAGCCTACGCCGAAGCGCTGCTTTCCACGGACATCCGCCAATTTTGGATGGCCTACGACGGGCTCTATCGGGCGCTACACCTTAGCGCCCTGCTCGCGGGCAAGCGCACGACGCTGCGGGGGTTGCTTGCCTCGTTGCCGCCGGTATACCGCCACGTGGAGCGCGTGCCCTGCGCGCTTCGGGAGAGGGGACGGCTGCTGCGCGCTATCGCGGAAGCGGAGGAACAGGCGGAACTGAGCGGCGGGCTTCGGGTCACGCGGCAAAACGGCTGGCTGACCGTTGACCCGGACGAAAGGGAAGCGGAGATGGTCGTAGCCGGAGAAGCCGCCAGCATGGAGATCGCGCAGGAGCTTTGCGGGGGTCTTCTTCAGCGGCTGCGGGAACTAATGAAGGAAGCGGAATCCCGCGGGACGGCCAAGCGATGATCCGCAGTATGCGGGAGGCTTTTGCTCTTGGTTTTACGGTTTCCGTCGTTGATTCGCCGCGTGCGCGGCCGTGTTGCGCGCCGCGTACGCGCAATAGATGATATGTTCCCGCATTTTTTTACAGGGGATATGCACGCCGATCAGCCGACCACGGGCCTTTTTATAAAACAAAAAGGGACTGTTGCGCCAAGCGCGTGTGACAGCCCCTTGCATTACGCGTACCCCAAGGAAGGGGTCCGGAGACGATGATCCGCCACCCCGCGCCACCCTTTCTCTTCCCCATGCATCAAAAGCGGGCCG
>CAZUIA010000194.1:4315-5780 GCA_964620835.1 uncultured Oscillospiraceae bacterium | reverse complement strand
GGCACCAGCGCGATACGGTACGTCATGCCATGTCCTCCCGCACCGATTTGAGCAAGCCGCCCGCGTCGATGATTTTCTGCAGAAACGCCGGGAACGGGTGGGTTTGGTACGTGTTCCCGGTCGTCAAATTGGTGATAACACCCGCCTCAAAATCCACGGCCACCCGGTCCCCGGCCGAAATGCCGGCCACGGCCTCGGGGCACTCGATGATCGGCAGGCCGATGTTGATGGAGTTGCGGTAGAAGATGCGCGCGAACGTGTTGGCGATCACGCAGGAGACGCCGCAGGTCTTGAGCGCCAGCGGCGCGTGCTCGCGGCTGGAGCCGCAGCCGAAGTTGTCGCCCGCGACGACCAGGTCGCCCGGGTGCATGCGGCTCATAAAGTCCGCGTCAATATCCTCCATGCAGTGCGCGGCAAGCTCCCTGGCGTCCGGCGTGTTCAGGTACCGGGCCGGGATGATCACGTCCGTATCCACATTGTTTCCGTATTTAAAAACCGTTCCTTCCGCCTTCATCCGTCACACCTCCAAATCCGCCGGCTCGGCGATGCGCCCGAGCACCGCGCTGGCCGCTGCCACGGCCGGGCCGGCCAGAATAACCTCGCTGGTCTTGTGGCCCATGCGGCCGACGAAGTTGCGGTTGGTCGTGGCCACGGCGCGCTCGCCGTCGGCCAGAATGCCCATGTACCCGCCCAGGCACGGCCCGCAGGTGGGCGTCGAAATGGCGCAGCCCGCATCCAGGAAGATGGTAAACAACCCCTCATCCATGGCCTGGCGGTACACCGCCTGCGTAGCCGGGATGACGATGCAGCGAACGCCCTTTTTCACCCGCCGCCCCTTTAGGATGGAAGCCGCGGCCCGCATGTCCTCGATTCGGCCGTTCGTGCACGAGCCGATGATCACCTGCTCGATCTCCCGGTGGTCTGTTTCAGCCACGGGTTTTACGTTTTCCGGCAGGTGCGGCAGCGCCACCACCGGGCGGATTTCAGACAGGTCAATCTCGTACACGGCGTCGTATTCGGCGTCCGCGTCCGCCGTGTAGGCGGTGTAGGGCTTTTGATAGCGGTTTTCAAGGTAGGCGCGCGTTTTGTCGTCCACCTCAAAGATGCCGTTCTTGCCGCCCGCCTCGATGGCCATGTTCGCCATGCACAGCCGGTCCTCCACCGTCAGGTGCGCAAGGCCCTCGCCGGTGAACTCCATGGACTTGTACAGCGCGCCGTCCACGCCGATTTTGCCGATGATGGACAGGATCACATCCTTGCCGCCCACCCACTTTTGGGGCTTGCCCTTCAACACGAACTTGACGGCCGAGGGCACCTTGAACCACAGCTTGCCCGACGCCATGCCGCAGGCCATGTCCGTGGACCCCACGCCCGTAGAAAACGCGCCCAGCGCGCCGTACGTGCAGGTGTGGCTGTCCGCGCCGATGACCACATCGCCCGGACCGACCATCCCCATCTCCGGCAG
>CAZUIA010000194.1:1505-4305 GCA_964620835.1 uncultured Oscillospiraceae bacterium | reverse complement strand
CGCCCACGTCAAAGAAGTGTTCGATGCCGTGCTTTTTCGCAAACTCTCGGCACTGCTTGCACTGCCTGGCCGCCAGGATGTCCTTGTTGGGCGTGAAATGGTCCATGACCAGCGCGATTTTGCCCCTGTCAAAGACGTCGGTAAACCCGGCCTTTTCAAACTCGTTGATCGCCACCGGCGTGGTGATGTCGTTGCCCATGACCAGATCCAGCTTCGCCTCGATCAGCTCGCCCGCCTTCACGGACTGCCTGCCCGCGTGCGCCGCGAGGATCTTCTGCGTCATCGTCATGCCCATCCAAAGCGCCTCCTTTGGTGCAAATTACCTGAGCAGCTTGTTGATCCCGTTCAGATATGCCCGGATGCTCGCCTCCACGACGTCGACCGACAGGCCGCGGCCGTTGGCCGTGCGTCCGTTCAGCTCCAGCTTCACCGTCACGTCGCCCTGCGCGTCCTCGCCCCCCGTCACGGCGTGCAGCTCGTAATCCGCGAGCGTCGGGCTCACGCCCACCAGCGCGTTGATCGCCGAGAACGCCGCCTCGATCTGCCCGACGCCGATCATGGAGATTTTCTTCACGCCCTCGCCGTTTTTCAGCGCGATGGTCGCGGTCGCGTCGATCGCCGACCCGCTGTTCACGACGAAGCTTTCCAGCGCGTACATCTCGTCGATCGCCACGCGCTCGCCCGTCACCAGCGCCTCGATGTCCCGGTCGGACACGGTTTTCTTCCGGTCGGCCAGCAGCTTGAACTTTAAAAACGCCTCGTCCAGCTTGTCCGCGTTGATCGTAATCCCAAGGCTCTTCAGCCTGTCCTCAAACGCGTGGCGGCCCGAGTGCTTGCCGAGCACCATCTGGTTTTTCGGCAGGCCGATGGATTCGGGCGTCATGATCTCGTACGTCTCGGGGTTTGCCAGCACGCCGTGCTGGTGAATGCCCGCCTCGTGCGCGAACGCGTTTTGGCCGACGATCGCCTTGTTCGGCGGGATGCGCTGGCCGATGATGCGCGAGAGCACATTGCAGGCCCGGTAGATGCGCGTGGTGTCGATCCCGGTTTCACAGCCGTAGTACGCGCCGCGCGTCTTGACGGCCATGACCACCTCCTCCAGCGACGCGTTGCCCGCGCGCTCGCCGATGCCGTTGAGCGTCAGCTCCAGCTGCGAAGCGCCGCCGCGCATGGCCGCCAGCGAGTTGGCCGTCGCAAGCCCCAGGTCGTTGTGGCAGTGGGTCGAGAACACCACCTTGTCGGCGCCCTTTACGTGTTCGGTCAAATGGCGCATCAGGGCGTACATCTCGTCGGGCGTGGTGTAGCCGACGGTGTCCGGCACGTTCAGCGTCGTGGCCCCGCTTTTGACGGCGGCGGAGAACACCTCGGTCAAAAAGTCCCAGTCGCTTCGCGTGGCGTCCTCGGCGGAAAACTCGATGTCCTCCACGTAGTTTTTCGCGTAGCGGACAAGCGTCCGGACGCGCTCGAGCACCTCGCTCGGCGACATTTTCAGCTTGTAGCGCATGTGGATCGGCGATGTGGCGAGAAAGACGTGGATGCGCGGGCGGTTGGCCCGCGAAACGGCCTTGGCCGCGGCGTCGATGTCCTTTTCGGTCAGGCGCGCCAGGCTTGCGACCGAAGCGTTTTGAACCGTTTCGGCGATCGTGGACACGGCTTCAAAATCGCCCGGGGAGGAGATGGCAAAGCCCGCCTCAATGACGTCGACACCAAGGCGCTCCAGCTGCCCCGTGATCTCCAGCTTCTCGGTGAGGTTCATCGAACAGCCGGGCGATTGCTCGCCGTCGCGCAGGGTGGTGTCGAAAATCTTGATCCGTCTCATGGTCCCTCTCCTCTTTTCGTTTTCATCATCGCTTCGTCCCCGCCCGGTCAATCGGCCGACAGGATCGCGCCCGTGGCCGCGCTTTTGACGAGCTTTGCGTACCGGGCGAGCACGCCGGTGTTGATCTTGGGGGGCAGCGGCGCAAACGCCGTGCGGCGCTTCGCCAGCTCTTCCTCGCTCACCTTGAGCGTGATCTCTCCCGCGGGGATGTCGATCAAAATCCGGTCCCCCTCCTTGACCAGCCCGATCACGCCGCCCTTGGCGGCCTCCGGCGACACGTGCCCGATGGCCGCGCCGCGCGTGGCGCCGGAAAACCGGCCGTCGGTGATCAGGGCCACCTGTTTGTCAAGCCCTTGCCCCGCCAGCGCGGAGGTGGGCGACAGCATTTCGCGCATGCCCGGCCCGCCCGCCGGGCCCTCGTAGCGGATAACCACCACGTCGCCGGGGCGGATCTCTTGCGCATAGATCGCCTCGATCGCCGCGTCCTCGCTGTCAAACACGCGGGCCGGGCCCTCGTGCGTGAGCATGTCCTCCGCCACGGCGGCGCGCTTGACCACGCAGCCGTCGGGCGCGAGGTTGCCGGAAAGCACGGCGATGCCGCCGGTCTTGCTGTACGGCGCGTCGATCGGCCGGATGACGTCCGCATTTTGGACGGCATGCTCCTTTAGGTTTTCGCCCATCGGCTTTCCGGTGACGGTCGGCACCGAAAGGTCCAATAGATCGCGCTTTGAAAGCTCCGCCATCACCGCCATGACGCCGCCGGCCGCGTCAAAATCCTCGACGTGGTGGTGCCCGGCCGGGGCCAGGTGCCGATCCTCGTCGACCTGTTCCTCGCCCTGCGCGATCCCCGCGAGAACCTTATCATTCAACCGGGCGACGTGATCATTCTCCAGGAGTCGCGCGAACAGGCGTTTGCCCGCTACCTCACCGACGTGTTCGACATCAACATCTTCACCCGCTTCATCAACACGATGGTGCAGA
>CAZUIA010000194.1:1177-1495 GCA_964620835.1 uncultured Oscillospiraceae bacterium | reverse complement strand
GGCCGCGTCAAAATCCTCGACGTGGTGGTGCCCGGCCGGGGCCAGGTGGCAGAGGTTCGGCGTTTTCGCGCTGATTTCGTTGGCCAGCGAAAGGTCAAGCGCCACGCCCGCCTCGTGCGCGATGGCGGGCAGGTGCAGCATGGAATTCGTCGAGCAGCCGAGCGCCATGTCCACGGTGAGGCCGTTTCGAAACGCCCGGTCGGTCAGGATGTCCCGCGGGCAGAGGTTTTGCTCCACCAGCGCCATGATCCGCTTTCCAGCCTCCTTGGCCAGCCGGATGCGCGCGGCATACACGGCCGGGACCGTGCCGTTTCCGGG
>CAZUIA010000194.1:0-1167 GCA_964620835.1 uncultured Oscillospiraceae bacterium | reverse complement strand
TTCACTGAGGCAGTTCATCGAGTTGGCCGTGAACATGCCAGAGCACGACCCGCAGGTCGGGCAGGCCTCGTTTTCGACGCACAAAAGGCCCTCGTCATCGAGCTTGCCGGCGCTGTACGCGCCCACGGCCTCAAAGACGGAATTCAGATCCCGTCCCCTCGGCCCGGCGAGCATGGGCCCGCCGGAGCACACGATGGCGGGCAGGTTCAGCCGCGCCGCGGCCATCAGCATGCCGGGCACGACCTTGTCGCAGTTGGGGATGAGCCGCCTTGGCGATGGTATCCAGGTGGATATGCCCGGGCACAATCTCGCTTTGCGCGTTGACGACGCCGATCAGCGGGCGCGAAAGCTCCTCATCCGTGTAGCCCATGGCCTTGAAAAGGCTTCTGTGCGGCGCTTTGGCAAAGCCGCCCTTCACTTGGTCGCTCCTCATGCCCATCCCCTCCGCTTTGTCAGGATTGCTTTTTCCAACTCATCATCTCGCGCAGCTTCGCGCCGACCTGCTCCACCTCGGAATTCTGCTCAGCCCTGCGGCGCGCGTTGAAGCCCGGCCGGCCCGTCATGTTTTCCAGGATCCAATCGCGCGCGAACGTGCCGTCCTGGATCTCGGAAAGCACCTTTTTCATTTCCTTGCGCGTCTCGTCGGTGACGATGCGCTTGCCGACCTTGTAATCGCCGTACTCGGCCGTGTCGCTGATCGAATAGCGCATAAAGGACGCCCTGGTTCACCATGTCAACGATCAGCTTCATCTCATGCAGGCACTCAAAGTACGCGCTTTCGGGCTGGTAGCCGGCCTCGACCAGGGTTTCAAACCCGGCCTTCATCAGTTCGCACACGCCGCCGCAGAGCACCGCCTGCTCGCCGAACAGGTCGGTCTCGGTTTCTTCTTTAAAGGTAGTTTCCAAAATGCCCGCACGCGCGCCGCCGATGCCGGCCGCATACGCCAGCGCGTATTCCATGGCCTTGCCCGTATGGTCCTGATGAATCGCCACGAGGTCCGGCACGCCGCGCCCCTCGAGGAACTGGCTGCGAACCGTATGGCCGGGGCCCTTGGGCGCGACCATCCAGACATCCACATCCGCGGGGGGAAGGATCTGGCCGAAATGGATGTTGAAGCCGTGGCTGAACACGAGCGAGTTGCCGGGCTGAAGGTTCGGGGCGATGTG
>CAZUIA010000193.1:0-5783 GCA_964620835.1 uncultured Oscillospiraceae bacterium | reverse complement strand
GCCAAAGGCTCCGCCTTTGGAAACCGCCGGGGACTTGTCCCCGGACCCCTTCTTTTTGATCCGGAAGGATACATTCTCTTCGCAACAAAGGGGCTGCCGCGCACGCTTCGTGCGGCAGCCCCTTTTCATGTTTGTTCCCAAACGGCAGGCCCGCTTTTTCTAAAGAAGGAAAAGGCGGCACACCGCGCCCGGGCGCATAGGGTTCCGCCTGTTTGCATAGCCCTGCGGCCAAAGCGCCCCGCCGTCCGTTCCCCTTTCTCCACCTTCCTCATGCGGCGATTAGCTAAAAACAAAGTACAATTCTATCGTTTTCATGCGTTTGGCGTGCGCTTCGTATGGGTATTCTATCAGTAATGAGTCTTGATAACGCCTCTGATCCGGACGCGCAGGGGCTTATCAAAGCAAAAAAAGTTCTTTAAAGTTTCAGGCCGGCGGGACAGGCCCCGTCCGGTCCGCAAGGAGAGAACCGCAATGAACGTAAAATCGGCGGTGCTGTCGGGCATTGGGCTTTTGCTGCTGGGCATGGGCGCGGTGGGGGTGGTGCTCCCCGTATGGCCGACCACCCCCTTCGTGCTGGCCGCGGCCGCGTGCTTTACGTATAACCCAAAGCTGAGGGCTTGGGTCATCAAAATTCCCTTCTTTCGGGAATACCTACAAAATTATCAGGATAAAAAAGGGCTTCCCAGAAAAACGGTAATACGGAGCCTTGTCTTTTTGTGGGGCATGCTGGCGCTTTCCGCCCTGCTGCTCAAGACGGTATGGATCGCCCTGTGCCTGTTGCTGGTGGGCATTGCCGTCACGTGGCATATCCTGTGGATCGCCAAGCCGCGAAGATAACCCTGCGCGGCAAGCGAGCCGGTGTACAAAGGAGGAAGCGTGCATGGACAAGCGGGTGTTCGGCTGGTTCGAGGCGGTTTTTGACGCGCTGTACCTGTGCGCGGCGCTGGGTATTGGCCTCTATGTCCTCTCCCGCGCGTCACAACCGGCGCAGGTGCTTTCGGGCGTCATGGCGCTGGTGCTTTTCAGCGGGGACGCGTTTCATCTTGTGCCCCGGATCGCCGCGGTCGCAACCGGCGCGCGGCGGCGCCTTTTCAAGGCGCTGGGATTTGGAAAGCTCGCCGCGTCCCTGACGATGACGGTGTTCTACGTACTCCTGTGGCACACCGGGCTCCTCCTGTTCGCCCCGGCCTCCGCGCCGGCCTGGACGATCCTCGTGTATGCCCTGGCCCTTCTTCGTATCGCGCTGTGCCTCGCGCCGCAGAACCGCTGGTTTGACGAAGCCGCGCCGGCCGATTGGGCGGTGTACCGCAACGTGCCGTTTCTTCTCCTGGGTCTTGCCGTGACAGTCCTTTTCGCGGCGCATGCCCAGGCCATACCGGGCCTTCGCTGGGTCTTCCTTTCCATCGCGCTCAGCTTTGCGTTTTACATGCCGGTAGCGCTTTTTTCCGGGAGGAACAAAAAGCTCGGCATGCTGATGCTTCCCAAATCGTGCGCCTATCTGTACATCCTCTTTTCGCTTGCCGCTTCGCTCCTATAGCCCAACCGGCTGTCCGTTGTTGACGGGCTCGGCATTCCTGTTTACCGCGCGGATGCCGAATCCTGTTGATGATATTTACCAAAGGAGGGAAAAGACATGGAAGATTTTAAAAAGCTGACCAACGAGGTGGGCGCCCCCATCGCCGACAACGAAAACTCCATCACCGCAGGGCCACGCGGCCCGGTCGTGATGCAGGACGTATGGCTGATGGAAAAAATGGCCCACTTCAACCGCGAGGTGATCCCCGAACGCCGCATGCACGCCAAGGGTTGGGGCGCGTACGGCAAGCTGACCGTGACGCATGACATCTCCAAGTACACCAAGGCCAAGGTGCTGCAAAAGGGCAAGGAGACCGAGCTGTTCCTTCGCTTTTCCACCGTGGCCGGCGAGCGCGGCGCGGCCGACTGCGAGCGCGACATCCGCGGCGTGGCGGTCAAGTTCTACACCGAGGAGGGCAACTGGGACCTGGTCGGCAACAACACGCCCACGTTCTTCATCCGCGACGTGCACAACTTCTCCGACCTAAACCGCGCCGTCAAGCGCGATCCGCACACCGGCCGCCGCTCGGCGCAGAACAACTGGGATTTCTGGACCCTCTTGCCCGAGTGCTTCCACCAGATCACCGTCGTCATGAGCGACCGCGGCATCCCCGCCTCCTTCCGCCACATGCACTTCTTCGGCGAGCACACCTTCTCTTTGTATAACGAAAAGAACGAGCGCGTGTGGTGCAAGTTCCACTTCAAAACCCAGCAGGGCATCAAGAACCTGAGCAACGAGGAAGCGGCCAAGATCAACGGCATGGACCGCGAGTACCACGGCAAGGACCTGTTTGAGGCCATTGAAAAGGGCGACTATCCGAAGTGGACGATGTATATCCAGGTCATGACCGAGGAGCAGGCGAAGAACCACTACGAAAACCCGTTTGACATCACCAAGATCTGGCGCCACGCGGAATTCCCGCTGATCGAGGTGGGCGTGCTTACGCTGAACCGCAACCCGGACAACTACTTCGCCGAGGTGGAGCAGGCCGCGTTCACGCCCGCGCACGTGGTGCCCGGCATCGGCTTTTCGCCCGACCGATTCCTGCAGGGCCGCCTGTTCTCCTACGGCGACGCGCAGCGCTACCGCCTGGGCGTGAACCACAACCTGATCCCGGTCAACCGCGCCAAGTGCGAGGTGAACCAGTACCACCGCGACGGCGCGATGCGCGTGGACGGCAACTACGGCGCCGCGCCCGCCTACTCGCCCAACAGCGCGGGCTACTGGACGGCGCAGCCCGAGGTGGCCGAGCCCCCGATGGAGCTTTCGGGCGCGATGTGGCGCTACGATCCCAAGGACGACCCGACCGACGACTGCTTCCGCGCGGGCGGCAACCTGTGGCGCGTGCTGACCGAGGAGAAAAAGCAGATCCTGATTCACAACACCAAAGAGGACATGGCGCCGGTCACGAAAAACATCAAATACCGCCACGCGGTGCACTGCCTGAAGGCCGACCCCGCGTACGGCGAGCGCATGGCCGAGGCGCTGGGGCTTTGCATCGATAAGGTGCGGGAGCTGGCGAAGCTGGATAACGACAGCCTGAACAAGGCCACGCTGCGCAGCGACATGGAATAACGGCCCGCCCTTTGGGGCGCGGCTTGGGGGTGTGGCGGATGAAGCGCCAGCGCAATACCAGGCAGCGGTCTCTTGTACTCAAAGCCGTTCAGGCGCATCGGGAGCACCCGAGCGCGGACCAGATCTATCTGTCCGTTCGCGCGCAGGATCCCAGGATCAGCCGGGGTACGGTGTACCGAAACCTGCACCTGCTGGTGGAAAACGGCGAGGCGAGGCATGTCAAAATGCCGGATACGGATCGCTTTGACTGGCGCGTGGAGCCGCACTACCACCTCAGGTGCCTGTCCTGCGGCAAGGTGAGCGACGTGCCTATCCCCTATCGCGCCGAGCTGGACCGGGAGCTTTCCGAGCAGTCCGGCTATCAAATCTCCTTTCACTGCACCACGTTTGAGGGGCTTTGCCCCGACTGCGCGCGGGAAAAAGAGCCTGCCGGAAAATGAACCGACCGGGGCTGCCCTCCACGGGCGATTCGTTCGCCTGGCGGGCGGCCCTTTTCCGCATCCCCCTCCTTCGCGGCCGGAAAACATTTTTGAATGCAAGAAAGTTTTGTTTTTGTTGGATTTACAACTGAATTAGACCACAAGGATGTGCTATTCTCGGGCGGATGGCAATTGCGAGGCCGATGCGTTTCTTTTCCTTGCGCCGCATCGGCCGGCGATGGGCCGGCCAGAGCGGACTTTGGACCGGCCTTATGGCCGCGCGCGGAAGAAAGGAGGCCGTCCCCTATGCGGCGCTACCTTATATATCCCCTGCGGATACGTGTACGATCCCCGGCAGGGCGACCCGGACAGCGGCATCGCGCCCGGCACGCCGTTTGAGGCATTGCCCCCGGATTGGGTATGCCCGGTATGCTTTGTCGGCAAGGAAGATTTTGAACCCGTCCAGGATGACGAGTAGAAAACGAAGGAGAGATTTGGTATGAGCATGTTCTGTTACCAGTGCCAGGAGGCCGCGAGGGGCGTCGGGTGCACCGTGCGCGGCGTTTGCGGAAAGAATGAGGAGGTCGCCAAGCTCCAAGACCTGCTGATGTACGCGCTTGGGGGCGTCGCCTGCGTTGTCAGGGAGGCGGGGCTTGACGCAAACGATATCGGAGAGGTCAACCGCCAGGTGCTCAACAGCCTGTTCATGACCATTACCAACGCCAACTTTGACGACGGCGCGCTGGACAGGCAGATCGTTCGGATGCTGAACCTGCGCGACGGTCTGAAAAAGAAGGCGGGCGTTACGCCTGCGCACGACGCGGCGGTGTTTTCTGTGGAGGGCAGGCAGGCAATGCTGGAAAAGGCGGCCTCGGTTGGGGTGCTCGCCACGGAAAACGAGGACATCCGCTCGCTTCGGCAGATGATCCTCTACGGCCTCAAGGGCATGGCGGCGTATGCCGAGCACGCGCTCAACCTTGGCAAGGAGGATCCCGCGATCTACGCGTTCGTTTATGAGGCGCTTTCCGCCACGCTGGACGACACGCTGGGCGCGGACGCGCTCGTTGCGCTGACGCTCAAGACGGGCGAATACGGCGTCAAGACCATGGCGCTGCTGGATGAGGCGCATACGTCGCGGTATGGCAATCCCGAGATCACGAAGGTCGATATCGGCGTGCGCGGCAACCCGGCGATCCTGATCTCCGGCCATGATTTGACCGACCTGGAGCAGCTGCTGGAGCAGACGAAGGGCACGGGCGTGGACGTGTATACGCACAGCGAGATGCTGCCCGCGCACTATTACCCCGCGTTCAAGAAGTATGAGCATCTGGCGGGCAACTATGGCAATGCCTGGTGGAAGCAGGTCGAGGAGTTTGAATCCTTCCGAGGGCCGATCCTGTTCACGACCAACTGCATCGTGCCGCCCAGGAGCGAGGAGATCCGCAGGCGCATCTTCACGACCAACTCGGCCGGGTATCCGGGCTGCGCGCACATTTTGCCCGATGCCGACGGGAAGAAGGATTTCTCGGAGATCATCGCGCTTGCCAAGTCCCTGCCCGCGCCTGAAGCCATCGAGGAGGGCAGCATCGTCGGCGGCTTCGCGCACAGCCAGGTGCTGGCGCTGGCGGACAAGGTGGTGGACGCGGTCAAGTCCGGGGCGATCCGCAAGTTCTTCGTGATGGCGGGGTGCGACGGGCGGATGAAGTCGCGCGAGTACTACACCGAGTTTGCCAAGGGGCTGCCCGAGGACACGGTCATCCTGACGGCGGGGTGCGCCAAGTACCGCTACAACAAGCTGAACCTGGGCGACATCGGCGGGATCCCGCGGGTGCTGGACGCCGGCCAGTGCAACGATTCCTATTCGCTAGCCGTCATCGCGCTCAAGCTCAAGGAGGTCTTTGGGCTGGACGATATCAACAAGCTGCCCATCGCGTTCAACATCGCCTGGTATGAGCAAAAGGCCGTTATTGTGCTGCTGGCGCTTTTGTACCTGGGCGTCAAGAACATTCACCTCGGGCCCACGCTGCCCAGCTTCCTGTCGCCCAACGTGGCCAAGGTGCTGGTGGAGAAATTCGGCATCGCGGGCATCGGCGGGGTGGACGCGGACATCGAGCTGTTCATGGCCTAACGCTCCCTTACGGGGCTGCTGCACGAGATGCGGCAGCCCTTTTTGTTTATGCGCAAAACCCCAAGAAGGGGTCCGGGGACGATGT
>CAZUIA010000192.1:0-5800 GCA_964620835.1 uncultured Oscillospiraceae bacterium | reverse complement strand
TCCTCTTCATGTTTTGCATTGCGTCGGCAGGAAAGACCGCTTGCGAGACCTTCCCGAATTCTGTGCAAACCTCTATGCCGGTTCGATCGCGTCACAGCTTGCAGGTTTGCACAAAATTTCGGAAGCCCTCCATACAGTGGATGGATGAGGCACATGCTGTTCGTGATGATTTCACACCTATTCGTGACCAGCATTCACCATCTAAAAAAATGGTATCCCTGTGACAATGCCGATGGTCTCACGGCTTTTAATGGCAACTTTGCCTTCCTTGTGCCACTCGCTGCGCAAATCGTTTGCTATCACACAAGACAAAACCGCGCCGCATATTTTTGCGCGCGCTAACACGAAATGTCTTGATTGCGCGTGGCAGTGCCAATGCCGTTCCCCTGTTCTGTAAGCTGATCCAGCAGTATTTTGGAAACCTGCACATGGCTAAGATCCAGCGTGCTTTTGATGCGCACCATCTTAAGCTCGTCGGTTTTTTTGCAGCCACAGGTGTTGAGGGCTTGCTGGATGGCGTCCTTTTCCGTCTCCATCACGATGGGCAGAAAGCCTCGGGATAAAAAGCCGCTGGTGATCACGTTTTGGTACGTGACGCTCCAGTCGATCTTGTCGGACAGCTTCTTGGTGGTGATATCCGCAAGGCCCACGCCCAAAGCGTTTCCATGGCTGGCCGGTGTTAAGTCGAGCACTACGATCCTCTTGATCTCTGGCAGCGTGTCCATTTGGCCGTCGATGCGGATGCGACCGATCACGTTCGTGTCCATTCCGGTGCCGCTGATGTCCTTGCCCATGTTTTCCACCACAAGCACGTCGATTTTCTCAAAGGGCAACCGGGCCATCATCTTGCGAGAGCGCCTAAGGAAGGCAATATCCAGATCAAATATGTCCATGCCCGTGGCAAAGGCAAGATCGGCGGTGTTATCATAGCCATCCTCCAACAAAGCCAGCGCCGCGAGGATTTTGCCGCTTTCAATCACTTTTTTGGATACCCTTGGAATATAATCCCGCAACCCCAGCGCACCGTAGGTGTGCATCTCGATGGCCTGGCGATGTTTTCCAAGGCCGATGGCCAGCATTTTTACGATGCCGCTTTCGTGGGTGCCGTGATAGTCGGTATGGGCTTTTACGCGGTTAATGGCGATCACGCCGTCCGACGCGTTTGCGACTCGGTCAATCCACACGGGAATATCGGGATCTCCGCCTGTGGAGCCCAAGAAATCCACCTCCATGGAAGAAACGATTGGCGCGCCCACGCTTTCCTCGCTGATATCATAGTGAAGCAGCACGGCTCTTTGCCCTTCAGCGGTGGCGCCGCCGTGGCTGCCCATAGCGGGTACGATGAAGGCATCCGCTCCCCTTTTCCTGATTTCTGCAACCAAGACCTTTACGATCAGCGCGATGTTCTTGATGCCCCGAGAGCCCGTAGCGATGGCGATGCGCATGCCGGGCTTTATGCGCGGCGCGATCGATGTAAATTCCTGTGAAAGCTTTGCCGCCACGTCCGGCAGTTTGGCTGCGCTATGGATTAACGCGGCTTCATACAGTTGAATGTCCTCGCAGCGCACCTTTCGCTCCTCCTTTACGGTTTGGATGAATGCAAGCGGCGTTTCCCTCGGTGTTCCCATGCCCAACCGGCTGCCTCCCGCGCTTTTCGGGTGTGAAGCTTCAGGCGCACTTCATGGCAGGGCATTATACCCCCGCAATGAAGTGGGTGCGCAAGTGAACCCGAGCGAAACGCCGCTAACGAATCTTTGTCTGTATCCCTTATCCTCCCGCGCTACCTCCCTTTGCGCAGCACGCTGCCGGCTGCGGCCCCTGTGTGGACGCCGTTTTCCGCGGTCAGCACCCCGTTGACATAAACCTGCAGGATGCCCTCACAGGCAACGGCCGGCTTTGCAAACGTCGGCGTGTCATTGATGCTGTCAAAATCAAAAAGCACCAGATCCGCCCACATGCCCGCCTTGATCACGCCACGGTCCGTTAGGCCGATGCGCGACGCGGGCATGCCCGTCATCTTATGGACCGCGGTTTCCAGGGAGAACAGCCTTTGCCTTTTGCAATATTCCGCGATCACCCTGGGAAATGTGCCGAAATTTCGCGGGTGCGGAACATTCGTCGTATGGAGCGGGGTGGCGCTCCCGTCCGAACCTACCATCACAAAGGGCTGTTTCATGATGTGGACGACGTCCTCTTCGCACATGCCGAAGTTGATCTGACTGACGCGCCCCCTTTCTTCGATCATCAGATCGACCGCGGTATCGAACGGATCTTTGCCGAGCGTGGATGCAATTTCCTGCATGTTCTTTCCCTTGACCCACGCGTTTTCTTCGCTCCGCACCTCGGAGACGAACACGTCCGACCATGACTTTTCGGCATTTTGAAAGCTATCGCGCATTTCCTGCGTGATCTTCCTGCGCGTTTTTGGATCTTCCAGCCGGGATAGCATCTTGTCCATACCGCCTTCGTGCGCCCACTGCGGCACGGTGGAGGTGAGCGTGGTGGCTGTGGCGCAGTATGGGTACTGATCGGCGGTCACGTCGAGCCCGCGCTCGCGCGCCCTGGCGATGAGCGCAACGGTCGCGTGCGCTTTGTATTTCCAGTTTTTCCGGCCCGTCACCTTGTGGTGCGCGATTTGCACGGGAAGGCCGGCCTGCACGCCGACTTCTATCGTATCCTCGACCGACCGGATGACATTGTCCCCTTCCCACCGCATATGGCTTTCATAAAACCCTCCGTACGGCGCGACAACCTTGGCCAGCTCGATGATTTCATCGTTCTCGGCAAAGCATCCGGGAGGATAGATCAGGCCGGTGGAAAAGCCGAACGCGCCCTGTTCCATGCTCTGTGCCATGAGCCTGCGCATTTCTTCCATCTCCGCGGCGCTCGGCGCACGGTCGTCAAAACCCATCGCGGCCAGGCGGATGCTGCCGTGCCCCACCATCATCGCGAAGTTGACCGAGGTGCCGTTTTTCTCTATCCGATCGAGGAATCCGGCGGTATCCGCCCAATCCACGGCGATATCCTCCGAAAGGCCGGTGTATCGCCTCAGCAGATCCAACTTTTCAGGGTTCACGGGCATGGGCGACAGCCCGCAGTCGCCGCCCAGCTCGGTCGTCACGCCCTGCAAGACGCGGCTTTCGTTCAGCGGATATTTCAGGATGTCAAAGTCGCTGTGCGAATGGATGTCGATGAAACCGGGGGCAAGGACGTTGCGCTTTGCGTCGACCGTTTTTTCGGCCTCGCCTTCGCTGATCCTGCCAATTTTCGCGATTTTTCCGTCCTTCACGGCCACATCGGCGACGTACCACGGCGCGCAAGTGCCGTCGACAATCTTGGCGTTCTTGATGAGCAGATCAAACATAGCGGCCTCCTTCTGTGCTGCTGGGTGCACCGGACCAGGCACTCCTGTCCTTGGCAAGCTCAAAGCATCGGCGATTCGGCAACTGCAGGACGTTTTTTCAAGCCGCGAAGAGCACCACCGAGGAGCGGCGGCTTTGCCCTTGGCAGGCCGTTTTTCCGATATCCATTTTACCACACGGCAGGGCAAGAAAGGAAGGATTTCTCATGGAAACAATCGGGCATGATACAAACCGCATTCGCGTCCGGGGTCGGCTGGCTGGGCCGGATGCGGGGCGCATGGATCGCTTTTCGTACGCGCTCACCGCATGCAGTGAAAAAACTCCTTCCCAACTCGTGACAACGGTTTCTCCAGCCATAGCCGAGCTTTCGTCGCATCACTTCTTCCATAACCATGCCATACTTCCACAAAGCAAAAAGCATAGAGGTCTTCGTGTATAGGGTGGGAAAGCTTCCGCGTTCCAAGGAGCGGCGCTTGCCGGCAGCCGTTCACCAATCCCGTCGGCGCTCCATAAGCTATAGAAAATGCGGGCGAAAGGCGGACATTGTATGGTTTCCATTTTATCCATCGATGGCGGGGGCATCCGCGGCATCATCCCGGCGGCATTTTTGGTTGCCTTTGAAAAGCGGACGGGAAAACCGATTTGCGAGCTTTTCGATCTGATCGCGGGCACATCGACAGGCGGGATCCTCGCCGCCGCGCTTACGCTGCCAAACAGCCGGGGCAAGCCGGAATACTCGGCGGAGCAGGCACGCTCCGCGTATTTTGAGCATGGCGGGGCCATCTTTCACCGAAGCCTGCTGCGCACGGTGACAACGCTTGGCGGTCTTGCCAGGCCGATTTATTCTCCGCGCGCGCTGGAGAGGGTGCTGGAGGAATACCTTGGCGACGCACGACTACATACAACGCTTAGCGAAATCCTTGTCACCGCCTATGATATGACGAGCGATACGCCGTGGTTTTTTAAAACCTCGTTTGCAAAGGATCACCGCGCACCTGTGGATGATCCCCTGCTGACACAGGTTGTCCGCGCGACGACCGCCGCGCCGACCTACTTCCCACCCCTTTCGATGGAAGGGCATTGCATGATTGACGGCGGCGTGTTTGCGGCCAACCCGGCGCTGTGCGCATACGCGCAGGCGCGCGTCATGTATCCTCAGGAAGACGAGTTTTTGGTTGTATCCCTTGGCACAGGCTTGCAGGTGCAGGCCCGGTCCTGCTCCGAAGTTAAAAATTGGGGCATGGCCCATTGGGCCGCACCCATAAGCGGCATCATGCTGAACTCGTCAAGCGCAACGGTCAATTACCAGATGCGCGCCCTGGTCAGCGGCAAAAACTATGTCCGCTTTCAGGTGCAACTGGACGACAACGCCACGGGCATGGATGACGCCAGCGATGAAAACATGAAAAAGCTCGACGCGCTTGCGCTTGAGGCCGTTCGCCAAGAGTCTGAGAGGATTGACCAGGTTTGCCGCGCCCTGAAAAGAAGAGGCGCGAAGGCGGTGGCCTTGAAGCCATACGGCGCCGGCAAAACACATTCGGCATAAAAGCGGCGGGCAAGCGGGTGCTTGCCGAAAGCCTGCCTGCCTTATGCCTCCTTGGGAACGCTTTTCCAACCGGGGCATATCCGAAACGGTCCCCCAAAAGAACATAAAACCATCCGGCGCGCCGGTCACGGTGCCCTGCGCACCGGCCGGGCATTTTGATCATAACAAGACCATCAACAGCCTTTGTTGATGGTCCGCGATTTCCCTATGCGCCGCGCAAGCCTGCGTTTCTTGCTCTCTATCTCAAGCGCAGATACCCCGCGCATTCAAACCCGGCAAACGGCGCCAGGCCGCACGCCCTGCAAAACTCCCGCGTTCGGGGGGAATCGTCCCCCAGCATGATGACCTGGCGCACGCTGTCAAACGGGGCGAGCAGCCGGCGCATCAACGCTTTGCCGATGCCGCGCCCCTGGTAGGCGCCGAGCACCAGGATGTCCTGCACGAGCACCACGGTGTGCCCGTCGCCCACGGCGCGCGCGAAGCCCACCAACGCCGTGTCGTCAAAGGCGCTCACCACCCGCAGCGACGCCTGAATGCCCTGAACGCTCTCCCGCATCGCTTCGGTATAGCTCGTCCAGCCCGCGTCCGCGTAGAGCGCTTCCAGCATCCTTTCGCCGGGAATCGCCCCCGCCACATAGCGGATGCCGTTCACCGGCGGCTCCTGATGCCGGATGCGCGGGTGCGGCGTGGCGCGCAGCCAGTCGGCGAATCCCCTGGGCGTCAGCGCTTCCCGCGGCACGAGCAGGCCGACCGCGCCGACGTCGCCCTTTCGGTGCACATCCGTGCCCGCGATGGTGCGAAGCGTGTGGCGTGTGGCAAACGCCGCCGCCAGCCGGTTCTGGCTGTCGTGGCGGGGGTTGCCGTTGAAGATCTCGATGCCGTCGATGTCCGA
>CAZUIA010000191.1:0-5898 GCA_964620835.1 uncultured Oscillospiraceae bacterium | reverse complement strand
GCACGAATTCTTCCGTCGGCGAAAAGGCCAGGCATACGCCGGTGAACGACCGGTCGAATTCCTCCATCGATAGGCGCACGGCGCCGCGGGCCGGGTCGTTGATATAGGCGTATTTGCCGCGAAAGCCGCACAGCACCACGAAATGGTTGAAATTCCAATGGACGATGCAGGGGAAACCGCCGATCTCCTTGAGGGCAGCCGGCTCGTACCGGTAGCCCTGCGCCTTGAGCCCGTAGCTGCGGGCGGCCTTTAGCACGTTGCGGGCGTTTGAGCCGTTTCTGGATACGCCGCAGTCCGCGCGCACGCGTTCAAGCGGCACCCATTTTCCGTAGTAGGCCAGCACCATGGAAAGCGCCGCGGCGCCGCATTCCAGCGTTTCCATCTGCATGACCACCGGCACCTTCGCCACACCCTTTGCCAAAGGCCTTCTCGCGGTTGCGCGCATAGCCACACCTCAATTCCATACAAACGCGATGGGGCGGATGCTCTCCAAGGTGATCTTCGCCTCAAAAAGGCCGTCCGGCAAACCTAAGACAGAGATCTTCACCTCATGGTTCCACCCTCCGGCGGTCAAGCGCGAAAAGGTATAGTCGTCCGGCAGCTTCGCGCGAAGCGCTTCGGCGGATATTGGCAGCGCGGATACCTCCCTGACCGTGCCGCTTATCCCCCCGAGCTCCGCTTCCATGCCGGGCGCAAGTTTTTTGGCGGTATCGTCCTGCACATAGCAAACGGCTTCTCCGCCGCGCACCAGCGCGTTGAGGCTGAGCGTATCGGTGACAGCGCCGAACACGGACCAGACGAGCGCGGCGCATAAAAGCACGGCGAGCGCGATCAGCACCGTCCATACGCTCGGGTTTGTGACGCGTATGTACTCGGTGAGCTGCTCCGGCGACGCGATCCGCTCCAGCGAGCTTTTGCGAAACAGGCCCTTTTCCATACGCTCCGCTCCTTCGCCCGTAGCTTTCCGATAATGAATTGTAGCAAATCGCTTTTCGGCTGTATATTGTACCTAGGTACGATAAACCGACGAATCAAAGATTGAGCGCGCGGCACGGACATGATATAATAGATACGATGTACGCTGTTGCCGACTCTTTGGGGGGTGAAAGCGTTTGCTCGATTCCTCGCTCATCAAAACGAAATACTGCATGCCGCGCGCGAATCCCAATCTGCTGCCCCGCGGGCGGATACTCCATACGCTGGGCGGCGCGCTTGAAAGTGCGCTTACGCTGGTGGTGGCGCCGATGGGCTACGGCAAAACGACGGCCGTCTACGAATGGGTGGAGCGGTCGGGCGTGCAGGCGGCATGGCTTTCGCTGGACGAAGGCGACAACGACCCGATTTTATTTTGGAAATATGTTTGCGCGGCGTGCGAAACGATCCTTCCGGGGGTACTGCGGCGCGTCGAATATGCCTTTTTGTCGCGGCAGCTCCTGGAGGCGAACGTTCACATCAACATCCTGATCGACGAGCTGGCGCGCCATGGCGGCAAGGCGGTGCTCGTACTGGACGATCTGCACGCCATTGCCAACGCGCAGATCGAAAAAGGGCTCTCCCATCTCCTCGCGTATCTTCCCGCGAACGTCCATATGATTTTGATCAGCAGAACCGAGCCCGCCATGGACCTGAACCCGCTTGAAATGCGGTCGCAGGTTCTGCGCGTCGGCGCAAGGGATCTGCGCTTTCGGCACGACGAGATTGCGGATTTTTACGAAAGGCGGGAGTGCGCGTTCGGCAAGGAGACCCTGGAAAGAATCGGGAGCTATACGGAGGGCTGGCCCGCGGCCATGGTCGCCATCGCGGTATCGGCGCGAAACGGCGGCGTGAAGGGCGACCCGATCGACGGCGCGAATGATGCGGGCGCCGATATTTACCGGCATCTGATGAACGGGGTCTATGCGTCGTATGCCCCAAAGAAGCGGGACTTTCTGCTCAAAATCTGCATATTGGAGACCTTGAACGAGGACGTATGCGCCGCCGTGACCAAAGAGGACAACGCGGCGCGTTTCTTTGCGGATATGCGAAAAAACAACGAGTTTTTGATCTCGCTTTGCGATGAGAGCGGCGCCTATCGGCTGCATCCGCTCCTGAAAGGCTTTCTGCTGGAAAAGCTCAAGCAGCTTGATCCCGAGGGTTTCCTTGCCCTGCACGCGAAAGCGGCGCGCTGGTACCAAAGCCATGGCATGCTGCCCTTGGCCGTGTCCCACTACCTGCAGGGCAGGCACTACGCGGAGGCTTTCGCGCTCGTCGAAACGCAGCTGGGCGGCTACGCGAGTAAAAACGAATATGAGACCGCGCGCCTCTGGCTCGGGCGGATCCCCGAAGAATACAAGGAAAAAAGCGTGAAGACCGCGGTATTTTATTCGATGTATCACGCGCAGGGCCGCGCCTTTCAGGCGGCGCAC
The DNA here is from genome assembly GCA_964620835.1 of uncultured Oscillospiraceae bacterium. Lineage (GTDB taxonomy): Bacteria > Bacillota > Clostridia > Christensenellales > Aristaeellaceae > Avichristensenella. Next base: position 3,493 of record CAZUIA010000191.1, on the reverse strand, counting down.
GAATGGCTGGGCCGCGCGAAGGCGCTCTTGGCACGGGATGAAAGCGGGGCGGCTTTCTCGCAGAGCCATGCCTTGGTCGTTCTCGCGGCGCTCAACCTGCTGCTTCGGGAGGGGAATGTGGAGGAACTGCGAAGGCTCATCCGCAGCGAGAACCTCTTGAGCGGCGACACCTTCAAGACCATCGAATACGCGGACCTGAACAATTCGTCCATTTATATGTACCGAAGTCCGGTCCGCGTCATGGTCAAGCTGTACGAAACCGACCGCGACGCGTTCCATAAGCTGAGGGACTACCACAACATCCTTTCCCTGCACAACCCCGGGTTTATGCCCCTTGCCAGCGGGGAATATCTCTATGAACGAAACCGCGCGGAGGAGGCGCTTCCCCTGTTTGTAAGCGCCGTTGAAGCCGCGCAGCCCGTCGGCTATCCGGGCGTTCTGGTGCCGGCCATGGTCGGCATTGCCCGCGTCAAGCGAAGCCGGGGCGATATGGCGGGCGCGCTTTCCACGCTGGAAGCATGCGAAGACATGCTCGATGCCATACGCAAGCCCCATTGGAACGACCTTGTCGGCGCGCTGAAAACGTGCTGCCACATGGAGATCGGCAACATGGAGCGGGCGGAGAGGTGGCTTCGCACGAACAAGCTGAGCATATTCAGCGAAATCAACGGTGTGCGCGAATTCGAGCTGATCGTGCTGGCAAGGGTGTTGTGGGCAAAAAAGAACGCAAACGACGCCGAAATCCTTCTGATGCGGCTTTTGTCGTTTGCCGAAACGGAAAACCGCCCGCACAGCATGGTGGAGATCTTGAACCTCCTTGCGATGATCGCTTGCCAAAAAGACGGCGCCGACTCCGCGGCCGCATACATGGAAAGGTCCCTGCGCATAGGGCTTCGCGAAGGCTATGTGCGAAGCTACCTCGACGAGCAAGCGCCCATGCTCGCCGTTTTGCGGCAAACGGCGCAGCGCCTCGCGGACGCGGAGGACGGCGCGGAGCTTGCGGAATTCGCGAATTCCCTCCTTGCGCGTATCGAAGCGGAAAAGTATAGGCCCGGCGGCGCGGCGGAGGCTCCGCGCCCGAAAGGGCCCTTGACGAAAAAGGAGCGCAAGGTACTGGAACTGCTGTGCGCGGCTTGTTCCAACGAGGAGATCGGCAGGATGCTGTACATCTCCCAGCGCACGGTAAAGGCGCATACGGGCAGCATCTACGGCAAGCTCGGGGTAAAGACCCGCGCACAATGCGTAAAGCTCGCGAACGAGGAGGGCCTTACAAAGTAAAGCACGGGGGAGCGCAACCTTTGAGGCAGGCTGCGATAAGTGCCGACAAAAAACGCGGCATTGTACGCGGTATTGTACTTTGGTACGATGCCGCGTCTTTTTTGTTGTGTTACTATCTGATTATATGGTTTGAATACATGGAACAGTGCGCAAATCCTCAAAGCGGATTCGCATATGCCGGAAGGGATCCCCAAGGCTCCGAAAGCGCCCGCATGCCGCTTTGGCTCCAAGATTATATGAAACGGACGGGCCCATGCGCGGGCCATATTCCATGAGGAGGGAACAGGCATGATCATCCACAAAACGCAAACGGGAACCGAGCTGACCGTGACCCTTTCCGGAAGGCTTGACACCACCACCGCGCCGCAGCTTGAGGCGGAGCTCAAAAGCTCGCTTGACGGCATCACTGCGCTGACGCTTGACTTCAAGGAGCTCGAATACATTTCCTCCGCGGGCCTTCGGGTGCTCCTTTCCGCGCAGAAGGTGATGATGCGGCAGGGCAAAATGGTCGTTTGCAACGTCAACGAGACGATCCTTGAGGTGTTTGAGGTCACAGGGTTTTCGGATGTTTTGACCCTTGTGTGATGGAAACGGAAAAGGCTAAGGCAACAAAGGGCGCCGCCGCCGGGCAGGAGCGGCTCTTTGTGGACCGGGCGTTCAGGCGGTTTTTCATCCCGTCGCTCCTGTCCACCGTAGGGCTTGCGCTGGGCGGTATGGTGGATTGCCTGGTGGTGGGCGCAAAGCTTGGGCCAAACGGGCTGTCCGCGATCTCCTTGGGCATACCGGTCTACATGTTTTACAACCTTTTGAGCTATGGGTTTTCCATCGGCGGCTCCATCCACTACGCCGCCCTCATGGGGAGCGGAAAGCCCGAGGCCGCGAACAGGCTGTTTTCCGATGTGCTCCGTTTTTTGCTGGTTGCCTACCTTGGTACCGCCGCGCTTGGCCTTGTGTTTTTGCCCGCGCTTTTGCGCCTGCTCGGAGCCGACCCGGCCTACCCCGAGGTCTATTCCATCGCTTTGCGCTATGTCCGCGCGCAGCTTTTGTGCGTGCCCCTCCTCTTTTTGCAGGGGCCGTTTTACTACTTCGTTCACAGCGACGGCGCGCCAAAGCGCGCGGCGGCGGCGCTCGCCGTATCAAACGCTGTGGATATCGCGCTCAATTATGTGTTCGTGATCCGCATGGATATGGGCGCGGAAGGCTCCGTGTGGTCTACGGCCGCCGGCGCGGCGTTCTGCCTCATCCTCTGCGGCGGCTACATCGCAAGAAAGCGCGGACAGCTTCGGATATGCCGCGCGCCGGTTGACCCGAGGGCGCTTTGGCGCTGTATCCGCACGGGATTTGCCTCGGCGGTGCAGTATGTGTACCAGTTCATCACCGTGCTGTGCGCCAACACGCTGCTTCTTGCCGTCGGCGGGCCCGTCGGCGTGGCGGTATTCGATGTGGTCTATAGCCTTTCCATGCTCTCCACCGCCGTGGCAGACGGCGTCGGCATGACCTTGCAGCCCATGGTGAGCACCTACCGCGCGGAGCGGGATACGCCCGCGGTCCTTCGCACGATGAGGCTCGCCGTTCTATATGGCTCCGGCCTTTCGCTTTTGATCGCGGCGGGGTTCGGCTTTTTCGCGGCGCCGGTCTCCGCGTTTTTCGGCCTTCGCGATGAAGCGGGCGACCTGGGCGTGACGGCGCTTGCCGTTTACGCGATCAGCATCCTCCCCGCCTTTTTAAACCAGCTCGCGGTCTATTTCCGGCAGGCGATGCTGCGCGAAAAAAACGCCCTTTGGATACAGACCTTGCGGCTGTTCGCCCTGTTTCTCCTCTTCGCGTTCCCGCTCGCCGGGCAGGGGCTCAAAAGCTTCTGGTGGACGTTTCCGCTCTCGGAACTTGCGACGCTTCTATATGTTGCGGGAAGCGCGCGAAGGCGGGCGCGGAAGAAAACGCCTGACCAAGAGGCGCGAAGCTTCACCGCCTATATCGAAAGCGCGGCGCTCTTGGGCCCCACGGTGGAGGAGCTGCAGCGCACCTGCGAGTCGTGGGGCTGCACGCTGCAGCAAAGCTATTACGCCACGCTGGTGGTGGAGGAGCTGTGCGCCGCCATTTTGGAGGACGCCGAGCGCAACGAACGGGGCGATATCCTCATCAAGCTCACCATCGTCGCCGACGCGGACGGTTTTACGCTCCATCTGCGGGATAACTCCTTCGAATTCAACCCCTT
>CAZUIA010000190.1:0-5981 GCA_964620835.1 uncultured Oscillospiraceae bacterium | reverse complement strand
CGGCAAGCTCCACATGCGCGCGGGTGGTGTCAAAGAACATGTTGGAGACGGCGTAGTTGCCCTTATGCAAAAACAGGGGCAGCAGCACCTTTTCGGCCGCGCGGCCCTGGTGCACAGGTTGGATGTAGCCGTAGCCGAAGATGTCGCGGCCCGCATCCACCAGCTTTTGATAGCTGCGCGCCCCGGCGTACGCCTCGTCGCCCTGCAGGATGCCGGCCCACTGCCTGTCGCTCATCGCGTTCGTACCCGAGTCGGTCAGCAGGTCGATATAGACATCCTCGCTTTGCAGGCGAAACAGGTTGTAGTCGGCCAGGCGGATTTTGTCCTCGCGCTCCTCACGGGTCAGGGTCTTGATCGGCTCCACCATTTTGATGCGGAAGGGTTCGGGCGTGTACTTGATGGCCATATCGCTTTTCTCCTCGTCAAGTCTGATACCGGTCATATACGTAGCGCGCGGCCGCGATGTCCTCAATCGCAAGGCCCAGCGCCTCAAACACCGTGATCTCCCCGTCCGTCCGCCGCCCCGGCACCAAGCCAAGCGCCACGGCGCCGAGGGTGCCCAGCAGGTGGTCCTCGCCGTAGAGCCCTTCCCGCAGGGGAATCAGGAAGTCGCCGGATTCGTTCAGGACCGATTCGCGGGCATCCCCGTACACGCGGGCCTTGGCCATCAGCGCGCCGGGCAGCTCGCGGTCTTTGGGAAGGCACGCGCCCACCGCGTTGATATGCGCGCCCTCCCGAATCCATTCGGCTTCCAGGATGGGCGTTTTTGACGGTGTCAGCGTGCAGACGATGTCCGCTCCATCCAGCGCTTCCCTGGCCGTGCGTTTCGCTTCCACCGGCAGGCCGGTTTCCGCCGCCATGCGCCGCGCGAAATCCAGGCTTCGCGCGGGGTCGATGTCCCAGGCGGTCACGCGCCGAAGCAGCCGCACGTGGCGGATGGCCTTCAGGTGCGACTCCGCCTGCACACCGCAGCCGAGCAGCGAAAGGCTCGACGCGTCCTTTCGCGCCAGCAGGTCCGTCGCCAGCGCGCTGACCGCGCCGGTGCGCACGCGCGTGACGGCCGCCGCGTCCGCCAGGGCCAAGGGGCTTCCGTGCTCGGCTTCAAAGAGCATCACCCCGCCCTGGTGGGACGGGTAGCCCGCCGCGCCGTTTCGGTGAAACACCGTAAGCACCTTGGCGCCGAAGGTATGCTCGTCCAAGTACGCGGGCATGAAGGCGAAGATGTCGCCCCCGGGCAGCTTGAAGGGCGTGCGCAGGTATTGCTCACCCTTCCCCTGCTCCAGGCCGCACAGCGCCTTTCGCATCACCGAAATGCAGCTTTTCTCATCCAGTACGGCAAGCACCTGTTCTTCGCTTAGAAAGATCAACGGCCCACACCGCCTTCGTGCGTTTTCTTTTCGTTAAAAAGCTCGCGCCATCTCGCGCAGGCCACGCGGTGGCCCGGCGCGGCTTCCTCCAAAGGAATGTCCCGCCCTACGCATTCCGGCCTTGCGTACGCGCACCGCCTGGCAAAGCGGCAGCCCGGCGCCGGGTTGACCGGGGAGGTGATTTCGCCCTTGAGCAGGATGCGCTGCTGCCTGACATGGATGTTCGCCACGGGAATGGCGGAAATCAGCGCCTGCGTGTACGGGTGCAGCGGCTTTTTGAACAATTCCTGCGAGGGTGCCGTTTCGACGATCTGGCCCAAATACATCACGGCGATGTTCGTGGAAAAGTGCTTGACCACCGCCAGGTTATGGGTGATGAACAGATAGGTGAGGCCCATCTCCTCCTGCAAGTCCTGCAGCAGGTTCAGGATCTGCGCCTGGATCGACACGTCCAGCGCCGACACCGGCTCATCGCAGACGATGAACTCGGGCTTGAGCGCCAGCGCGCGCGCGATCACCACGCGCTGGCGGCGGCCGCCGTCCAGCTCGTGCGGGTAGACGTTCACCAGCCTGCGGGTCAGGCCCACCATTTCCATGAGCTTGATCACCTCGGCCTCGGCGGCGTTGTTGCTCCTGTATAGGCCGTTGATCACCAGCGGGTGGGCGATGGCCTCAAACACCGTCATGCGCGGGTTCAGCGAGGAAAACGGGTCCTGAAAGATGATCTGCAGCTTTCCCCTGAGGGGCTTTAGTTCCTTTTTCCCATACCCCGTGATGTCCTTGCCGTTGTAGAGGATCTCGCCGTCCGTGGGCGGCTGCAGCATCAGGATGGTGCGGCCCACGGTGGTCTTGCCGCAGCCGCTCTCCCCCACCACGCCGAGTGTCCGGCCTTTTTCAATGGAAAAGCTGACATCGTCCACGGCGTGCAGCTTGCCCGCCGGGGTATCGAAGTACTTCTTGAGGTGGTTGACCGTAAGAAGCGGCGTTGCCATCAGCCCCGCCCCCTTTCCGCCGAAATCTCCCGGGCGCGGATGCAGCGGACCAGGTGGCCTTCGCCCCTGTCCTCCATGGCGATCTGCCCCTGTCTGCAGGCGCTTTGCGCGTACCGGCAGCGCTCGGCAAAGGCGCAGCCGTCCGGCAGGTTGAACGGATCGGGCATCAGCCCGTCGATCGGCGTCAGGCGGCGCACCTCCTGCGTAATGTCGGGGATGGAGCCGAACAGGCCGTGCGTGTACGGGTGCATGGGCGTATCAAACACTTGCTGCAGCGTTCCGTATTCGATGATGCGGCCGCTGTACATGATCGCCACCGCGTCGCACGTGTGGGCCACCACACCGAGGTCGTGCGTGATCAGCAGCATCGAAGTATCGATCTCGGCTTTCAGCTTGCCGATCATCTCGAGCACCTGCGCCTGAATGGTCACGTCCAGCGCCGTGGTGGGCTCGTCGGCGATCAGCAGCTTCGGCCGGCACGCCAGAGCGATGGCGATCACCACGCGCTGGCGCATGCCGCCGGAAAACTGGTGCGGGTATTCGGTCAGGCGGGCGGACGGGATGCCCACCAGCTCCAGCATCTCCCCGGCCAGCTCCGCCGCCTTGCCGTGGCTTACGTCCCGGTGCGAGAGAATTACCTCGGCGATCTGGTCGCCCACCGTCATGACCGGGTTGAGCGCGGTCATGGGGTCCTGAAAGATCATGGAAAGGTCCTTGCCGCGCTTGTCTCGCATGGCTTCCGGGGAAAGCGAAAACAGATCCGCGCCGTCCAGCAGGATGCTTCCCCGCTCCACCATGCCCACCGCTTCGGGCAATAGGCGCATGACGGCAAGCGCCGTGGTGGTTTTGCCCGCGCCCGTCTCCCCCACCAGCCCCAGCGTCTCGCCTTTCCTAATGGAAAAGCTCACGCCGTTGACCGCGCGGGCGATGCCGTTGTCCGTATGGTAGCTGACGACGAGGTCCTTGATTTCCAGCAGTTTTTCGGCCATCTCGCGCACCCCCTACCGCTTCATCTTCGGGTCGAGCGCGTCGCGCAGCCCGTCGCCGACGAGATTTAGGGAAATGATCGTCAGCACGATCATCAGCCCCGGGAACACCGTGACGTTCCACGCGTCGCGGATGAACGTCTGCCCCGCGCTCAGGATCGCGCCCCACTCCGGCGCGGGCGGCGGCACGCCAAGGCCCAGATAGCTGAGCGAGCTGACGGTAAGGATGCAGCCGGCGATATCCAGCGCCACCTGCACGATGATCGGGGACATGATGTTGGGGATGATGTGCCGGGTGATGATGATGAAATCGTTCGCCCCAAGCGCCCGCGCGGCCTCGACGTATTCCATTTCCTTGGCGCGCATCACCTGCGCGCGCACCACGCGGGACAGGCTTGGCGCCCCGGCCACGGCGATGGCCAGCACCAGGATGAGCGTGCTGGTGCCAAACGCCGTCACCATCGCGATGGAGAGCAGCAGGCTCGGGATGGCCATGAAGATGTCCATGAACCGCATGATGACGTTGTCAAGCCTTCCGCCGTAATAGCCGCTGACCGCGCCGATGACCATGCCCAGGATCAGCGCCACCATTTCCGCCAGAAAGCCGATCGAAAGCGAGATGCGCGCGCCGTGGATGATGCGCGCGAACAGGTCGCGCCCCAGCTCGTCCGTGCCGAAGATGTGCTGCCAGGAGGGCGGAGCCAGGCGGTTTTTCATGTCGATCTGAATGGCCACGGTCTTGTAGTCCGCGATCACGTTGGCAAAGACCGCCAGCAGGATGATGATGCCGAGCAGCACCATGCCGACGATGGAGGAGCGGTTGCGCCGCATGCGGATCCACGCCTCGCGCCAAAGCCCTTTTTTGCGCGAAAGAGACGCCGGTGCGGTGGTGGTTGCCTGGCTCATGCCGCCTCAGCCTCCTTTGCCCGTTTCTTGTCCGCGCGGCGCATGTACTGGGCCTTGATGCGCGGGTCGATGTAGCTGTACAGGATGTCCGTAATGAGGTTGACCACGGCAAAGACGACCGCGATGAAGATGACGCACGCCAGCACGGACGGGATGTCCTTCTGGCGGATGCGCTCGATCATCAGCAGGCCGATGCCCGGAATGGAGAACACGTTTTCAATCAGCACGCTGCCCCCAAGGGCCGAAGCGAAGCTCATGCCCATGACCGTGACCACGGGCAGCATGGCGTTTTTCAGGGCGTGCCTGCGAAAGATGGTCTTTTCCTTCACGCCCTTGGCGCGGGCGGTGCGGATATAATCCTGCTTGATCACATCCAGCACCGACGCGCGCACGATGCGCGTGTTGATCGCCGTGCTGGCGGCCGCCATGGCGATGGTGGGCATGATGTAGCTTTTCCAGCTCACCAGCCCGCTGGTCGGAAGCCACCGCAGCCACACGGAAAACACCAGCATCATCAAAATACCGAGCCAGAACTTCGGCGTGGCGGCCAGGACCATGCTCAGCACCATCACCGTGCTGTCCGCCGCGGTGTTCTGCTTCACCGCCGAATAGATTCCCAGCGGAATGCTCACCGCCACCGTCACGAGCATGGACAAAAGCGCCAGCTGGAACGTGTACGGGAAGCGGGCGAACACCATCTGGAACACCGGCTCGCGCGTGGACCAGGAGGTGCCGAAATCGCCCCGGATTACGCCGCCCATGTACTTGACGTAGCGGATGAGCACCGGGTCGTTCAGCCCCATCTGCTCGCGCATGGCCTCCACCTGGGCCGGCGTGGCGTTCGCGCCGAGGATCATGCGGGGCGGGTCGCCGGGGGTCAGGGACAGGATGAAAAAGACGATGAACGTGATGCCCACAATGATGGGGATCAGCATCAGCAGGCGTTTTGCCACATAGCGGATCATACGGTCACCCCTTGCTGCTTTGCGCGATACGCCGCGCATCTGGCGATGGACGGGAGAATCGATGGGGCAAGCACGTCCGGCTTTTATCCGGAGACCTGTGCAGCGGAACCAGACGGCAAAGGCGGAGGGAGAAAGCGCTCCCCCTCCGCCTTTGTGCGTGTACAGCTTTTACTCTTCGAAGTAAGCGTTGCCAAGATACCACAGGCTGTTGGGGTAGAACTCGCAGCCCTTGAGCTCCTTGACCGTCACGCGGCAGTCGGACGTGTAGGAAATCGGGTAGTAGGGGTTGTCCTTCGCCACGATCTCCTGCACCTGCTTTGAAAGCGCGATCTCCTCGTCCGCGTCGGGCGTGGCGAGCGCCTTGTTGATCAGCTCCGCGGCCGCTTCGTTCACATAGAAGCCGAAGTTGCCGGAAGAGCCGAAGAAGTCGCTGGAATAGTACATGTTCAGGCTGCCGATGGCATAGGGGCTGGCCGTCTGGGAGCCCAGCAGCATCATGTGCTCGCCCTTATCCAGGAGGTCAAAGAACGCGCCGATCTCATACTGCTCGATGGTGACGGTGATGCCTGCCTGGGCCATGATCGCCTGCATCATTTCCGCGATGGTCTTCCAGCTTTCGGCATAGATCCACAGCGTGGTGTCAAAGCCGTCGGGGTAGCCGGCCTCGGCCAGCAGCGCCTTGGCCTGCTCGGGATCGAACTGGCCGATCTGCACGTCGCTGTGGGCGGGCAGGGCCTCGGAAATCATCGTGTTGGCCGGCTTGTC
>CAZUIA010000189.1:0-5989 GCA_964620835.1 uncultured Oscillospiraceae bacterium | reverse complement strand
GACTGGGGAACGGACGTGGGGGTGACGAAGCTGCTCGCCGTGCTGAAAAAGCACGGCGTCAAGGCGACCTTTTTCGTCCGCACCAATCACGTGGCCAACAACCCCAACCTGCTGCGCGCCATCGCCCTGGAAGGGCACGAGATCGCCTCGCATACGCACAATCATCTGCCGCTTTCCAACAATGTGACGGGCACCGGCATATTCGAGGAGCTGTCCGACGAGCAGGTCACGGCCCTTGGCGAGGATATCCTCGCGTCCTGGCAGGCCCTGCAAAGCATCGTGGGGGACATCCGGCTGGAAAACGGCAAGCCCGCTCTGTCCGCCAACTTCCGCCCGCCGACCATGGCCATGGGCCGAAAGGGCATGCTCATGGTCTTTGATATGGGGATCGACTATATCGTCAACGGCGAATACACGTCCCAGGACTACAAGGCCGCCAGCACGGAGGACCTTTTGCGGGAGCTTCGGCGCAACGTGCGCAGCGGGTCGGTCGTGATCATGCACTTTTCGGACAACAGCATCCACACGGCTGACGCGCTGGACGCCTACTTTACGCTCAACGCGGCCGGGCAGAACCGAAAGACGTACCAGTTCGCGCGGCTGACGGATTACCTGCAGCCGGAGCCGGAGAATGCTTCCCCCTGACGCCTTTCCGCGGTTGGCTTTGCCATGCCGGACAGGCGGAAAGCTCCCTTCCGGCGCGCCCCCCGTTCGCCCCTAAAGCCACCTCTACGGAGCGCTTCGCCTAAGGCCCTTGGGCAGGTGGTTTTTCAGCACCCCGTCCGCGCACTTGGCCCAGCCAAGGTTCAGCCCGCAAAGCGAAACGACGGTCCAGCCCTTTTCAAAGCCCTCGCCGCCGAGCGTTTCCCCGTTCAGGTAGCGCCGCGCCTGTCCCTCGCTTACGAAGGCGGCGCGCGCGAACGCATCGGGCCCAGACGCCATGGCCAGGGCATGGTCTGGCTCAAAGCGTTTCCCCCGCCACTGGCCCAGCGAAAGGCCGGTCCGGAGCGCGCGCACGCCGGACAGGTCCGGCAGATCCGACGGAAGCAGCCAGACCCTGTCGCCCGATTGGCGCACGCGCCCGCCGGGCAGGTCCCCGACCATGCCGGCTTGGCAAAGAAAGTCGGGCGGCGGCCCCGGCGCATCGGCACCGTCGATTTGGGGGATGGGCGAAACGCCGTCCTTCCGCAGCCTGGCGACAAAATGCCCCTCACCCCGAACCCGGTGCGGCCACAGCCTGAGGCAGCCGTCCGCGCTCTCCCCCACGCCGTCCAGCGAAAACGCCTCGGGAGAAAAATCAGGGTGTGCCGCGCGGAACGATCGGATGACGCCCTCGTTTTCGGTCTCGTTGAACGTGCAGGTGGAATACACGAGCACGCCGCCCGCCCGCAGCATCGCGGCGGCGGCCTCCAGGATCTGCCGCTGCCGGGCGGCGCAGCCCGCCGGGGACTCGGGGTTCCACTGCGCGCACGCTTCCATCTCGCGGCGGAACATCCCCTCGCCCGAGCAGGGCGCGTCCACGAGCACCCGGTCAAACCAACCCGGCCATTTGCGTGCCAGCGCGTCCGGCGATTCGTTCGTGACCGCCGCGCGAATGACGCCCAACCGCTCGATGTTTTGGGAAAGGATCTTCGCCCGGCTCGGCACGATCTCGTTGGAAACGAGCACCCCGCTTTTCTCAAGCAGCGCGGCGATCTGCGTGCTTTTCCCGCCCGGGGCGGCGCACAGGTCCAGCACGCGCTGCCCGGGCCGTACGTCAAGCGCGGCCACCGCCGCCATAGCACTGGGCTCCTGCAGGTAATACGCCCCGGCCGCGTGCAGCGGATGCGCCCCCGCGGCCGAGGACTGTTCCAGGCCGTACGCGTCCCTCGCCCACAGCACGGGCGGGTATGACCCCGGCAGCGCGGCGCGCACCGTGTCGATCGAAACACCCGGCCGAAGCCGAAGCGCCCGCGCCGGCGCTTCCAAAAGCAAAGCCTGAACGAACGCCTCCCGCTCCTTGGCGGGAAGCGCCGTCAGGCTTTGCTTCACAAATCCGTCGGGCAGTTCTGTCATGGGGACAGTATACTACTTCCCCTCCCACTTTTGCAAATAGGGATACGGGTCGTATGCCACGCCGTCCACATACAGGCCGAAATGCAGGTGCGGCACCATCTGGTCCTCCGTACCCTCCGGACCGTAGCCGGTGCTGCCCACGTACCCGAGGATCCGCCCGGCCGACACCGCGTCGCCGATCTCCACATCCGCGTACGCGGACAGGTGCGCGTAGTAGTGGTACACGCCGAACGCGTCCGTCACGCCGATGCGCCAGCCGCCGAGCGTCAGCCAGCCTTTGTGCGTCACCGTGCCGTTGGAGACGCTCCGCACCGGCGCGCCCTTTGGCGCGATGATGTCCACGCCCTCGTGCGATCTCTCGCCGCCGAACCACCGGCCGTCGCCGAACCCGGGCTCATAGCTGTACTTTATGTCCTTGGGGAGCGGAAACACGCGCGTCGGGTCGGTCATCTGCGGGCCCAGCGGCACGGCGCCGATCTGCAAAAACGCCAGGCAAAGCACGGTCACAAGCAGCAAAAATTTACGCATTTAAACACCTCCAACGTTTCAAACGCATGGATATGCGGTTTTGTTGACGTGTAAATTCTGCCATGCTATACTGACAAAGAATGTTTTTCCATCGTATAGGAAGAACAACCACGGAAGGCAAGGGAGGGGTATGCTTGACAGACCTGTCCGCGTTTCTTGAGCGCGTCACGGCGATCCGCGGGCTTTCGGGCGATGAAACGCCCGTAGCCGAAGCCATCGCCGAGGCGTTTCGCCCGCTGTGCGACGAGGTGTCGATCAACGCGATGCAGAGCGTCGTCGCCCGCATGGGCGACAAAGGCCCGCGCGTGATGATCACCGCCCATCTGGATGAAATTGGCATGATGGCGACGATCGTCGAGGACGACGGCGCGATCCGCTTTACCCGCGTCGGCGGCGTGGACCCGCGCATCCTGCCCGGCTCGCGCGTCGTCGTGCACACCGGAGAAGGCCCGATGATCGGCGTGGTGGGCGCGCTGCCGCCGCACCTTTTGTCGGAGGAGGACCGCAAAAAGAATTATAAAATGGAAAAGCTGTACGTCGACATCGGCATGGCGCCCGAGCGCGTGAAGGAAATCGTGCACCCCGGCACGCCGATCGCGCTGCACGGCCCGCTTCGTAAGCTTGAAAACAACCGCTATGCCGTAAAGACCGTCGACGATCGGGGCTGCGTGGCGGTGATGCTTCGGACCGCCGAGCTTTTGCAAAAGCGGGAGCTGTTCGCGCAGCTGTTCTTCGTGGCCGCGGCGCAGGAGGAGGTCAGCGGCCGGGGTGCGGGAACCGCCGCGTACGCGATTGGCCCGGATATCGGCATTGCCCTGGATGTGACGCACGCCGAGGTGCCCGGCTGCGAGCCGGACGACGTGCATCCGCTGGACAAGGTCATCTTGACCGAGGGGCCGAACATCCACCCCACGCTGCACAGGCACATGATGGACCTGGCCCGGAAAATCCGCGTGGACGCCGAGACGGGCGTTTGCCCGCACGTCACCTGGACGGACGCCAGCGCGCTGCAGATCGCGCGCGCGGGCGTGCCGACGCTGCTGCTCGAGGTGCCGCTGAAATACATGCACACGGCCGTCGAGACCGTTTCAATGGACGTGATCGAGGAATCCGCCCGCCTGCTCGCGGCGTTCGTCGAAGGGCTGGACGAGAAGTGGGAGGAATTGCTGTGCTATTGCTGAAAGAATTGACCGCCGCACGCGGCGTGTCGGGCAATGAAAACGAGATTCGCGCGCTGCTCAGGCGCCTTTGCGAAGAGCGCGGGGCAACCTGCGTGGTCGACCGGATGGGCAACCTGATCGCCCACAAGGACGGCGGGGACGCGTCCGCGCCGCACATCCTTCTGGACGCGCACATGGATGAGGTAGGCCTGCTCGTCACGGGCATCCGCGACGACGGGCTGCTTCGCTACAAGCCCGTGGGCGGCATCGACTCGCGCGTACTTGTCTCCAAGGGCGTGCTCTGCGGGGAAAAGCGCGTGCCCGGCGTTATCGGCGCCAAGCCCATCCACCTGCAGACCCCGGCCGACCGGGACCGCGTGCTTTCGCACAGCGACCTGTTCATCGACATCGGCGCGAAAACGAAGGCCGAGGCGGAAAAGCTGGTGCCGGCCGGCACCTATGTGGTGTTTGACAGCCCCCTGGAGCTGATGGGAGAAGGCCATGTCGTCAGCCGCGCGCTCGACGACCGCGTGGGGTGCCTGAACCTTTTGCGCGCGCTGTCGCACGGCTATTGCGGCAAGCTGACGTGCGTGTTCGCCGCCCAGGAGGAGATCGGCCTTCGCGGCGCGACGGTCGCGGGCCATCACCTCGCCTTTGACCTCGCTATCGCGCTGGAGGGCACGGCCTCCAACGACTTAGGCGACATCCCGACGGAATTTCAGGTTTGCAACGTCGGCAAGGGCGTGGCGATCAGCCATATCGACCGCGCGTCCATCGCACACCCCGGGCTTCGGGCCGCGGTGGAGGCCATCGCCAAGGAAAAGGGCATCCCCTTTCAGCCCAAGCGGTTCGTCTCCGGCGGCAACGACGCGGGCCCCTACCAGCGCGGCACCGTGGCCAAGCCCACCGTGGTGCTGAGCGTGCCCTGCCGGTACATCCACTCCCCCGCGTCCGTGGCGATGGAAAAGGACATCCATGCGCAGGGCGATCTCGTCTGCGCGTGCCTGGACCTTTTGCCGTCCCGCTTTGCGGACATACGCGGCTGACCCAACTAAAAATCGGAGGAAACGATGATGAAGGATACGTTGATTCAACTGCTCATGCCGTTTGGCCCCTCCGGCAGCGAAGGCCCGATCGCGGCGACGATCGCGGACCTGATCCGCCCCCTGGTGGACGATATCCGCACCGACGCGCTGGGCAACGTGATCGCGACAAAGCGCGGCCAGGGCAAGCGCATCATGTTCAGCGCGCACATGGACACCATCGGCTACATCGTTTTGGACGCGGACAAGGAAGGCTTCCTGCGCGTTTCCAACATCGGCGGCATCCACGCCGCGCAGGCCGCGGGACGCGCGGTGGTGCTTGCAAATGGCGTCAAGGGCGTCCTGTACACGGACCCCATCCTTGAGGGAGAAAAGCCGTCCCTTGCAAAGCTGTACATCGATATCGGCGCGGACAGCCGCGAGGCGGCGCTTGAAACGGTGCCGATCGGCACCATGGCCGCGGTCGAATACCACCTGACGGAGATGGGCGACCGCATCGCCGCGCCGTTCATGGACGACCGCGCCGCCTGCGCGGTGCTGGTAGAGCTGCTCAAGGCGCTCAAGGGCACAAAGCACGAAATCGTGGCCGTATTTTCCTCTCAGGAAGAGGTCGGCTGCCGCGGCGCGGTGACCGCCGCCTACAGCGTGGAGCCGGATATCGGCGTGGCCATCGACGTGACGCCCGCCGGCGACGTCCCCAAGTGTGACCCGCCGCTGCCGGTGAAGGTGGGCAAGGGCCCGGCGGTCAAGGTGAAGGACGCGTACAGCATCTCCACCCCCGTCGTGCGCGACGGCCTGATCGCGGCGGCCAAGCGCGCGGGCGTCGCGTTCCAGTACGAGGTGCTCCCCTACGGCGGCACGGACGCGGGCGCGATGATGGCCAGCCGGGGCGGTGTCCCCAGCGGCACGCTGTCCATCCCCTGCCGGTACGTGCACTCGCCGGTGGAGACGGTTTCGCTCAAGGATATGGAGGATTCGGTGGCGCTTTTGAAGGCATATGTGGAGGAGATTGTCGAGTAGTTCCCCTTTATGGTCGAGCCAGGGTTTCCATGTATTTTCAGGGCAGGCGTTCCCAACGGTATTTCCCGGGAAAAGCTGCGGTCCTCCTCCCCTTTGTCCGTCCCTGCGCTCCTTTGACACGGAAAACGCCCCGCGCCTTTTCAAGGGCCGGGGCGTTCAGCCCGTTGACAAAGCCCCGGGAGG
>CAZUIA010000188.1:0-6110 GCA_964620835.1 uncultured Oscillospiraceae bacterium | reverse complement strand
CCTCGCTCGCGTGCGCGCGAGCATCGGGGAGGAACCCGCGCCGCACGGGTGTTGCTGTCCGAAAAAAGAGTGCGGCGCGGGGGAGACGGATCACGCTCTCTTTGGACGCTTTATTTCGCGCGGAAAAGGGCCTCCGGCGGCCAAAGGCGCTGCCTTTGGAAACCGCCGGGGACTTGTCCCCGGACCCCTTTTTTTGGGCACGTATAGGGTGAGGGGTTGTCGCACACGCTTTGTGCGGCAACCCCTTTTACCATGCTGAAGGACTTTAGTACCGGTCAAACATCACCTGCAGGGCCGCGCAATCGGTTGTCTTGGACAACGCCAGCATCAGAAGCACGCGCGCTTTTTCCGGAGAAAGCGTGCCGGCGGCAATGGTGCCGATGTCGTCGTCCGGCATGCCGGCGTTTCGAAACACCGCGCCGTCCGGCACGCGCGTCGCCCGCACAATCGGAAACCCCTTCGCGCACAGGGCCCGCATCCGCGCCTCCCAGCGAAGGCTGACGATGCCGTCGCCCGCGCCCGCAATGACCAATCCGTCATGGCTTTCAGCCAGTGAATCCAAAATGCCAGGCTGGGCGTCCACATGAAAATACGCGACGGCAACCAGCGGAAGCGATGCCGTGGCCGACAGATCAAACTCCGTCGCGACGGTATGCTCCTTGAGCGAGCGGTGATACAGCATGGGCGTATCGTCCCGCATCAGGCCAAGGGTGCCCATGTCCCCGCCGGTGATGGCATGGGTGCGGAAGGTGTTGCCCTTGCGCACATCCCGCGCGCTGTAGATCCCTTCGCTGAACAGAACGAGCACCCCCTGCCCGCGCGCCTGTTCGCTGGAGGCAAGCGCGACGGATTGGTACAGGTTCAGCGGGCCGTCCGGGCTGGTCGCGGTCGCCGGGCGCATCGCGCCGGTCAGAATGACGGGCTTGTCCGTCTTGAGCGCCAAATGAAAGAAATACGCCGATTCCTCCAGCGTATCGGTGCCGTGGGTGATGACGAAGCCGTCGTACGCGTCCGACTGTGCCAGATCGTTGATGCGCCTGGCAAGGCCCAGCCAGATCTCCTGCGTCATGTCGTCGCTGTTGAGGTTGGCGTATTGCTCGCCCGTGACAAGCGCGATCAGTTGCAGGCGCGGCAGCCCCGAAAGCAGCGCTTCGATCGGCAGCACGCCGGAGGCGTAACCGCCCGTCGCCCCGATTTGGCCGACCCCGGCGATCGTGCCGCCGGTTGCCAGGATATGAATCCGTTTGCGCGTAAAATGGTTGTCCATCATTCCCGTCCTCCGCATGGAATTGCAAGTTTCGATTCGACCCTCGCAACATTCGACGTTTTTGCCGTCAAACCTTCTCCAAATACCAAAAGCACGCGGTATTGCTTTGCCAAAAACAAGCCGCCCATCCGCCTTGCGGCGCCCAATGCGCCCGCCCTTTTGCACAAACCCGTTTCTGCCGCGCACGCTATAAAAAGCGCTCCAATTCGATCTCGTGCCGAAGCGGAATCCCGTGCTCGCCCACTGGGGGCACGCCCGGCTTCAGGCGGCGCGTCTCCTCCAGCGCGTTTCGGTACAGCCGCAACAGGTCAAACCCTCTTTTTTGATAAAACCGCAGGGCGTCGATGTTGTCGTTGGTCGTGATCAGCACAAGCCGTTGACAGCCCGCCGCCCGCGCGAGGTCCGCCACCCGTTCAACCAGCGCCGAGCCAATGCCGCGTTTTTCCTTCAGGCTGTTGAGCGAGACGATCTCGCACGTCTTTTCCAAAATGCGGTACGTAATCAGGCCGACGATCTCTCCGCCGTCGCAGGCGCATAGGCCGTCAAGCGACGAAAGCTCCACGCATTCGCCGCGAACCACCACGATTCTCCCGTGCCAAAGCGCTTTTAGCAGCGCCAAACACTGCGCGCGGTTTTCCTCTGTGATCGCTTGAAATTCACACATTTCGTTTCCCCTCAGGATGTATATCCGCTATTTTCCAAAGTATAGCATAAAAAAGCGCCGACGGATCAAAATAGGATCAACCATTTTGATTGGAAATAGGAAAGGGGCGGCGCATGGTTTATTTGCGCATCAAACCTCGCGTGTTCGCAAGGCCGGGCCAAAAGCTGACGCTGGGCGACGTGGCGGATTCGCTGTCGGACGCGAGGCTGCGGCTTAGCGAGATGCTCGTATCGCTTCCCAAGGGGGAAGGCGTTTTTCTCATTGACGCGCTGCAGCTCATCGTCCAGATTCAGTCGCGAATGCCGGACGAGGTGGTCAACGTGCTGGGCAGCGGCGTCGGCTGGCTGTATCGGGAGGATATCTACGGCAAGACCCGGGCGCGGGCCGTCGCGCGCGCTGTCTCCATCGCCCTGTTGCTGGCAACGGGCGCTTTCGCGGCGCTGTGGCTTTTGCCCGGCGACCCGGTTCGCCTGCTTCTGCGCATGATTCCCTATGCGCTGGGCGTCATCCTGGGCGCGTCCGCGTATCGCGTGCTGTCCGGCCGAAAGGCCATTCCGCCGCTTTCGATCAAGCTGCAGGCCTACCGTGGGGAGGCGCAAAAGCATACGAAGCAGGGCGGAAGGCCATAATGTCCCTATGGAACAAGACGCTGGGGGTGGAAAAATGGAAAAGGAGCGCCATGCGCAGCCCGCGTACATCCTGGCCCGCGAGCCTCGGCCGGCAGACCGGGAAACGCGCATGTATCCGGCGCCGGGCAAGTGGATTGTCCGCGCCCATAAGGAGGACAAGTCATGAGCGGACAGCAGCAGGACCAAAGGCAAAAGCAGCGAAATGAGCGCTACCAAAAGCTCGTGGACCAGTTTACGCCCAAGTCGGACATAGCCAAGGGGCTCCTGCGCGCGTTTTGGGTGGGCGGGGTGATCTGCATCGTCGGACAGCTGATCAGCGACGGCGCGAAGGCCTGGCTGAACCTTGATAAGGAGGGGGCGGCAAGCGTTACCTCGATCATCATGATCTTTCTGGGAAGCCTTTTGACGGGCATTGGCATCTATGACCAGATCGGGAAATACGCGGGCGCGGGCTCCATCGTCCCGATCACCGGCTTTGCCAACTCCATCGTCTCAAGCGCCATGGAATTTCGGCGGGAAGGGCTTGTGATGGGCGTCGGCGCCAAGCTGTTTTTGATCGCCGGGCCCGTCTTGGTCTACGGCATCGGCGCTTCGGTCATCGTTGGCATCATCACGTTTTTGGTCGGAGGGTGACTCAATGGCAAAAATGCTCGGAAAGCAAACCGCTCTGCTGGACACCAAGCCGGCGGCGCGGGCGTTCGCATGCTCGGTAGGCAAAAAGGAAGGGGAAGGCCCGCTGGGCCCCCAGTTTGACGCCGTGTACGCGGACGACACCATGGGCGAGGATAATTGGGAGAAGGCCGAGACAAGGCTGTTCATGGACGCGGTGGAGCGGGCGATCGAAAAGGCGGGCATCACCGCGAAAGATGTAAGGATTCTCCTGGGCGGCGACCTGCTGAACCAGCTTGCCGCATCCAACTTTGCCGGCCGGGAGCTGAAAATTCCGTTTTTCGGCCTCTTTGGCGCGTGCTCCACCATGTCCCAAAGCCTTGCCGTGGGCGCGATGATTCTGGAGGGCGGCTCGGCGGACCGGGTGGTCTGCGCGGCCAGCAGCCACTTTTGCACGGCGGAGCGCCAGTTCCGCTTTCCCCTGGAGCTTGGCACCCAGAGATCGCCCAGCGCGCAGTGGACGGTGACGGGCGCGGGGGCCGTGATGCTGGAGGCCCCTACGTCGGGGAAGGCTTATCCGTATCTTACGCACGTGACCGTCGGAAAGCCGATTGACCTTGGCATCACCGATGCAGCGAACATGGGCGCGGCCATGGCGCCCGCGGCGGCGGATACCCTGTACCAGCATTTCATGGACACCGGCCGCGATCCTTCGGACTACGACCTGATCGCCACGGGCGATCTGGGGATGGTCGGCAGCGGCGTTTTGCAGGCCTTGATGCGCGAAAAGGGCATGCCGCTTCGGGAAAAGCGCTACATCGACTGCGGGCTGCAAATCTTTTCGCCCTCTCAGGACGTGCACGCGGGCGGAAGCGGCTGCGGGTGCTCGGCCTCGGTCCTGTGCGCGGACCTGCTCCCGAAGCTCCAGCAGGGAAAGCTGGACCGTGTGCTGTTCATGGCTACCGGCGCGCTGATGAGCACCACCAGCGCCAACGAGGGGGAGAGCATCCCGTCAATCGCGCATGCCGTCGTGTTTGAACGGCCAAAGGGGGGTTGACCATGTGGGAAACCATCTGGATGTATGTGAAGGTGTTCGTTGTGGGCGGCTTGTTGTGCGCAATCGGGCAGATCCTGATCATGAAAACCAAGATGACGGCCGCGAGGATTCTGGTTGGCTATGTGACCGTCGGCGTGATCCTGGGCGCAATCGGCGTCTATCAGCCGCTGGTGGATTTCGCGGGCGCGGGCTCAAGCATTCCCTTGGCAGGGTTTGGCAACAGCCTGGCCAAGGGCGCGATCCGGGCGGTGGGTGAAAAGGGCCTGCTCGGCGCGTTTACCGGCGGGCTTACGGCAACGGCCGCGGGCGTCGCGGCGGCGGTCTTTTTCGGCTATCTGTTCGCGATCATTTTCAAACCGCGCATGAAGGTATGATTGCTTGGCAAGCTGTGCTATACTTGTGAAAAGGATAGGCGAAAAGCTACAAAGGAAGTGTGCGGATGAAACCGGTCGAATACGCGCATGTGGATGTCTTTACGGACACCGTTCTTCAGGGGAACGGTTTGGCGGTCGTGTTTTGCGGCCGCTTTTTGGACGGCGCGCGCATGCTCGATCTGGCGCGCGAGTTTAAGCAATTTGAAACCATTTTCGTGACGGGGATTGAAGGCGGCGAGGTTTCGGCCAGAATTTTCACCATGGACGGGGAACTGCCGTTTGCGGGGCACCCTCTCCTGGGCGCGGCGGCGGCGCTGCACGAGCGGCACGTGCCGGGGGAGGAGCGGCTTTCGCTGACCTTTCGCCTGACAGAAAAGCAAGTGCCCGTGGTGTCCGAGCGAACGCACACGGGCTTTCACGCAGCCATGCGGCAGGGGGTTCCCGCCTTCCTGGGCGAGGTTCCCGCGGCCGAGCTTGGCTGGCTTTTGCGATCGCACAGCCTGACAGAGGGCGATCTGGCCCCCGGCCTGCCGGTGGAGGTGGTGTCCACGGGGCTTGCGTACGTGTTGCTGCCCGTGCGCGGCTGCCTGGACCGCGCGCGCATCCGCGTGCGGGACTTGGAAGCGCGCATCGCGGCCTACGGCGCGGCCTACACCTACCTCTTTGACCCGGACACGCTGGAGGCGCGCACCTGGGATAACTTAGGCCTGATCGAGGATTCCGCCACCGGAAGCGCGGCCGGACCCGTGTGCGCGTACCTGGTGCGGCACGGCAGGCTTTGCGAGGGAGAGCGCATCCGGATCCGGCAGGGCCGGTATGCAAATCGCCCCGGCATGCTGACCGCCTGGATGGAGCGGGGAGAGGTCTATGTTTCGGGCGACGTGGTCTTTTTCGCCAAGGGCACGTTCACCGTTTGACCACCCCGACGGCGAAAAGAAACCTTTCAAGCGCCGCGCCGCCCGCTTGGGTTGCCTTGAATACGCCCGCATCCTCCAGGACGCGGGTGCATTTTTGACCAAGCCCGTCTCGCAGCACGCGTTCGGCCGCACTTTGGGAAAGGTTAGTGCCGTGTTTTTGCGCAAGCGACGCGATCCACGAATAGTGCTTCGCCAGAGGATCGGCCGCGTCGGGGGGCATGAGATTCCTCTCTCCGGTCAGATATCCGGCGAGCAGATCCAGCTCGCCGCGCAGGCGGCCCGGTAGGATGAATAGGCCCATGACCTCGATCAGGCCGATGTTTTCGCGCTTGATGTGGTGCAGGTCCGCGTGCGGGTGGAAAATGCCCAGCGGGTGTTCCTTCGTCGTGCGGTTGTTCCGGAGCACAAGCTGCAGCACGTAGCGTCCGTTTTCCTTCCCGGCAATCGGCGTGAGGGTGTTGTGCGCCTCGCCGGCCGTCGCGTGCAGCACCTCTTGCGAAGGGTCATCATACGTCCGCCAGGCGCAGAGGATCTCGTCCGAAAGGCCGATGAGCGCATCCTTGTCGCCGGAGGAAAGCCGAAGGCAGGTCATC
>CAZUIA010000187.1:0-6190 GCA_964620835.1 uncultured Oscillospiraceae bacterium | reverse complement strand
GCCAAGGCGCGAAGCGGTTTCAGACAGGCGGCGCGCCGTGTCGTAGGTAAAGACCGTGGACAGGATGCCCTTGGTGAGCGAAAGCTCCATCTCCTCTGGCATCGTTTCGCCCATGATGAGGATGTCCGCATCCTTTTCTAGGACATTGGCAAGCTCGACGGCCTCGCGCACGCACGCGACGGCGAACAGGCGCGCGCCCTCCCCGTACAGGATTTTGGCGATCGGGGCGGCCCCCAGGCCGTAGGCGTTGGCCTTGAGCACCGTGAAGTGCTTCACGCCCGGCGCAAGCTCTTTCAATGCGTTTCGGTAGTTGAACAGGATGTCGTCCACGTCGATTTCCGCCCAGGTGCGGGCGGTGGCCAGTTCATAGGAAAGCATCTGCATTCGGCGGGGCGGCACCGCTGCCGCCCCCTTCCTCCTTCATGTTATTTCGAAAGCCGCTCCCGGTATGCCGAAAGCTCCTCCCGGTTGCCCAGCACGAAGTGGCTGGGCTCGATCTCCACCCACACCGGCGGATCTTTGGCATAATTATGCACCGCCGGATCATAGACTTCAAGCTTTTTCTTCTTTTCGGCAATCGGGTCCGGCAGCGGGATGGCCGACAGCAGCGCCCGGGTGTACGGGTGCAGCGGGTGGCGGAACAGAAGCTCCGTCTCCGCCAACTCCACCAGCTTGCCCTTGTGGATGACGGCGATTCTGTCGCAGATGAAGCGCATGACCGATAGGTCGTGCGAAATGAACAGGTACGTCAGCCGCTTTTCCTTTTGCAGCGCGGACAGGAGGTTCAATACCTGCGCTCGGATCGATACGTCCAGCGCGGAGATCGGCTCGTCCGCGATGATGAACTCCGGCCCCATGATTAGCGCCCGGGCCACGCCGATCCTTTGGCGCTGGCCACCGGAAAACTCGTGCGGGAAGCGGCTGGAAAACTCGGGCAAAAGCCCCACGTCCATCAGCGCCCGCTCCACGCGCGCCTTGCGCTCGTCCTCGCGCATCCTCGCTTCGCCTGAATACAGGCCCTCGGAGACGATGTAGTCCACCTTGGCCCGCTCGTTCAGCGAGGCCATGGGGTCCTGGAAGATCATCTGGATGCGGCGCGTGACCTCGCGGTCCAGCTTTTTGTCGATTTTCCCGTCGATCCTGCGGCCCTTGAACTCGATCGTGCCCTGCGTGATCGGGTAGATGCGGATGATCGCCCGGCCGAGCGTGGTCTTGCCGGACCCGGATTCGCCCACCAGCCCGAACGTTTCGCCGCGGTAGATGTCAAAGCTTACCCCGTCCACCGCGTGCAGCTTGTGCTTTCCCTTGCCGAACGTGACCTGCAAATCGCGCACGCTGAGCAGAACCTCGCGGTTACTTGGCATGTTCGTCACCTCCGTGCTTGTGCAGATGGCGGATGATGGCCGGAGGCTCCACCTTGGGGGCCCGCGGGTCCAAAAGCCAGGTGCGCGCCTTGTGGGTCGGCGTGATGTCAAAGTACGGCGGGCGGTGCTCAAAGTCGACCTTCAGCGCGCCCGGGTTTCGGGCCGCGAACGCGTCGCCCTTGATGTCGGTGAACAGGTTTGGCGGCGTGCCCTTGATGGAGTACAGCGGCTCGCCCTTGACGCCAAGCTGCGGGAGCGAGGACAAAAGCGCCCAGGTGTACGGGTGCGCGGGCTTGTAGAATACCTCCTCGGTGGTACCGAGCTCCACGATGTCGCCCGCGTACATGACCGCGATGCGGTCGGACACGTTGGCCACCACGCCCAAATCGTGCGTGATGTAGATGGTCGTTAGGTTATACTTTTTCTTCAGCGCGCGGATCAGGTCCAGGATCTGCGCCTGGATCGTCACGTCCAGCGCCGTGGTCGGTTCGTCGCAGATGAGGATCTTCGGCCGGCACGCCATGGCGATGGCGATGACCACGCGCTGGCGCATGCCGCCGGAAAACTCGTGCGGGTACTGCTTGGCGCGGCGCTCCGGGTTTGGGATGCCGACGTCCACCAGCATGTCGATCACCGCTTTTTTAAGCGCCGGACCCTTCAGGCCCTGGTGCAGCCGGATGGCCTCGCCGATCTGCGAGCCGATGGTTTTCAGGGGGTTCAGGCTCGTCATCGGGTCCTGCATGACGATTGCCAGCTCCTTGCCCCGGATGGCGAGCCATTCCTTTTCGGTCTTGTACGCGGCGATGTCCTTTCCCTGATAGAGGATGGAGCCGTGGCTGATCCAGCCGTTGTTGTCGAGCATGCCCATGAACGTCTTGACGAACACCGACTTTCCCGAGCCGCTCTCGCCCACGATGGCGAGGCTCTCGCCCTCGTACAGGTCCAGCGACGCGCCGCGGATGGCGGTCAGCACTTGGCCGCGCAGGGAGAATTTGACTTCGACATCCTTTACGCTGAGGATGACGTTTTGTCCGTTTGCCATGCTTCCGCCCTCCTTTACACGTGATTGCGCGGGTCGGCGGCGTCCGAAAACGCGTTGCCCAGCGCGTAAAACGACATGGTGATGATGGAGACGATGACCGCCGGGAAGATGAGCTGGTACAAAAGCGCCATGTCGGTCATGACCAGGCGGCCTTCGTTGAGCAGGTTGCCGAGCGACGGCAGGCTGACCGGCAGGCCCAGGCCGATGTACGTCAGAAACACCTCGGTGCCGATGGCCTCGGGGATCGCCAGGGCGGTCCTGAGCATGATGACCGAGACCAAATAGGGCAGGAGGTTTCGAAGGATCATCCGCCCGGTCGTGGTGCCCAGGCACCGGGAGGCGAGGTTATATTCCCGGTCGCGGATGATGACGATCTGGTTCCTGACAAACCGCGCCATGCCGAGCCACCCGGTGATGCACATGACGAAGATGATCGTCGAAAGCGACGGCCGTAAGATGTACGTGATCAGGATGCGCACGACCGTGTAGGGGATATTCTCCCAGACGTTGTACACCTCGGTGAACAGCCGGTCGAGCTTTCGGACATAGCCCCAGATCGCGCCCATGACGATGCCGATCAATGTGCACAAAACGCCGACCGACACGCCGATGAACAGGGACGTGCGCGTGCCCGACCAGATGCGAGACCACAGGTCCTGGCCGATGGAGTTGGTGCCAAACCAGAACGAAAGCGTCGTCGGCTCGGCGTGAAGCGAAGTGTCGCGAATGACCGTGGCCGGGAATTCCTTGGCGCCGGCGGGGTGTTCGGGGATCTCAAGGTCTTTGACGGACACGTATACCTCCGACGACGGCGACAGGTTCACGCCGGTGGGCATGAACACGCGCGCCCACTCGGGCGGGATGCCGTCCTTTTCCTCGGTGACGTCGTAGCGCAGGAAGTTGGACTGCACGAACCCCTCCGTGCCGTCCTGCTTGCGGATGCGGGTGAAGTTGCCCTCCTCGGCAAGCTTTTCGACGCGCTCGTTCCTTGCGACCTTGCCGATCTCGTTGTACACGGTAGCCCAGGTCTTGCCGACGGAGATCAGCGTCAGCTCCGTCCCTTCGGGCGCCTCGCCGATCACGTTGCTGAAGTGGGGCTGCTTGTTGCGGATCTGGCGGTTGGTGTCGTCGTAGTTGTAGATCTTCGTCGGCAGCTTTTGGTCCGGCAAAAACGGCTGCACGAACGTGAAGGAGAGCATGATGAACAGCACGCTCAAAAAGAAGATGGCCTGCGGCTTTTTGAGGAACACCCGAAGCGTGGAGCGCCAATAAGAATAGTTGGAGTAGCCCGTCTTTTCGCTGGATTTTTCGTCAAAGCCCGCTTTTTCAAACAGCGACGGGTCGATGTCCCTGGGGTCGATCTCCCGGAAACGGCTCGCTTCCGCCTCGGCGATACCCTGGCTCAGCTTGTCGGCCTTGAGATTGAAGAGCCTACTCATCAGCGGCTTCCCTCCTTCTTGGCGAGGCTGATGCGCGGGTCGCAGATCGCCATCGCGATGTCGCCGAACAAAAGGCCCACCACGCCGATGCCGGCGTAGATGAGCACCAGCGCCTGCACTAGCGTGTTGTCCTGCCGCTGGATGGTGCTCACCAGCAGGCCGCCCAGGCCCGGGATGGAAAAGAGGGCCTCGACGTAGATGGAGCCGGTGATCGTGTACAGGATGGAAGAGGGCAGGTACTGCGCCATGGGGATGAACGCGTTTCGCATCACGTGCCGCAGCATGATCTGGGAGTTTTTCACGCCCTTGGCGCGCGCCAGCTTGATGTAATCCTTGTTGAGCTCATCCACCATGTAGCGGCGGATCCACATGGCGTTGGACGCGATCCCGCCCAGGGACATGCACACCGTGGGCAATATCCAGCTGGTGGGCCGGTCCACGGAAAACAAAAGCGGCATGTTGAAAAGGCCGGATATGGTGACCTGCAGGAACAGGTAATACACAAGGGAAGGGATGGCGTTGATGATGAGAATGTAGCCGGTGCCGATCTTGTCCCAAAATTTTCCTTTGGATTTGGCCATCAAAATGCCAAGCCCGCAGCCGAGCACCAGGGAGACGAACACCGACGCCAGGCCGAAGTAGGCGGAGTAGGGGATTTTATCGGCCAGAATTTCCGTGTTGGGCACCTTGGGCCGATAGACGATGGACTGGCCCAGGTCGCCGCGAAAGAGCGCCTTGTAAAAGTTTAGGAGTTGAACGGGCACGGGATCCAAAAGCCCTAGGTTTTTCAGGATCGCTTGCTTTGTTACCTCGTTCATGCTGTCGGACCGGTCCGCGAAATAGCCCTCCACCGGCATCAGGCGCATCAGCAGAAAGACGATCGTCAGCACCAAGAAGAGAGAAACAAAGGCGAAAAGAAGCCGCTTCAGAAAATACTTCAGCAACACGTTCACCTCTTTGGCAAAAATAGAAGAAAAGCCAAAAATTTCGCAAAAAAATTTGGAATCGTTGGCTTTATGAAGGAGAGGGCGGATGGGAATCATCCGCCCCCCCTATAGACCGGTGATTTACTTGGAAGCTTCGGCGATTGCGGCGGTCTTTTCCTCAAGCCACACGGCAAGCGCTTCTTCGTATAGGTCAATGCCCATGGGCTCGTTGTAGATGTACATGTACTTGAACTTGTCGTCCGCGATGCCGAACGGGTCAAACGGCAGTTCAAAGGGGTTGTAGTACGCGCAGCAGTAGCCCACGCCGCCGACCGAGAACGGCGAGACGATGGCCGTATCCAGCAGCCACGCCTCCAGGTTGGCAAACGCCTCATAGCGCTTGAAAAGGTCCACCTGCTCCGCGGCCGCCTCGTTGTACATGTCCTCGTAGATGTAGTTTTTCCAGTACAGGCCGTCAAAGCCCTGGCGTCCGTCCGGATCGTCCGCGGTGGTTTCCTCGGCGAAGCCGTCCGCGTACCACATGTAGTTGTACTTCTGCCCAAGGCGGAACGGGTCGCAGTAGGTGGACGGATCCTGGAAGTCGGCGCCCCAGTAGCACTCCATCCAGGCGTAGTTGCCGGCGCGGCGGGTCTTGTTGAGGAAGTCCGTGGAGGGATAGCCCTCGATGATGATGTCGATGTAGTCCGTGCCCAGCAGGCCTTCCATCTGCTGCTCGACGATCTGGGCGCGGTTGGTCCACTCGGCGGAACTGGAGTCGTAGGGGCAGTAGACCTTCACCGGGAACTCAATGCCCTGGGCCTTCAGCTCTTCCACGGCCTTTTCCTTGTACTCAAGCGCGAGATCGGGGTTGTACTGCTCTTCGCTGGTGAACTTGGCCAGATCGCCCATCTGGCTGTAGCTGACGCCGTCGGCGAACACGAAGTCGGGCAGCGTGATCGAGCGGTTGACCTTGGTCTCGGGCGCGTAGGGCTCCTTGGTGACCATTGCCGCGATGCGGTCCATGGCGTAGAAGAAGCTCTTTCTGAAGTTCAGGTTGTTGGCGCAGGTGAGCCAGGTTTCATGGCTGCCGCCCACGCTCTCGTCAAACGTCGGCCAGAAGTTGAACTCGTACCAATAGGAGTACGTGCTTGAGCCGTAGCTCAGCGGGCGGATCTTCGTGGCCAGGGCCGGATCCTCCATCCAGGACGGCACCATGGGGCCGGGGATGTCCGCGTAGGAGACCTCGCCGGTCTGCACCATGATCGGGCCGAGCGTCGACACCTCGGCGTTGTACACGTATTCGATGCGCTCCAGGTGAACGTTTTCGGCATCCCAGTAGTTTTCGTTCTTGATGCCGGTGCGGCCGACCTGGGGCTTGAACTCCGTCATGATGAAGCAGCCGTTGTAGAGCCAGTATTC
>CAZUIA010000186.1:1402-6235 GCA_964620835.1 uncultured Oscillospiraceae bacterium | reverse complement strand
GAGGGTTTGCGAACCCTCTCGAGCTCTCCCGGGGCTTTGTCAACAGTCTGGGCCGCCGTCCTGCGCGACGACGGCTGATCAAAGCCCGTCCTTCTCCTCCTCCAGAGATTCCTCGGGCGTCAACACCCCGTCAATGCGGATGGCGCGGTAATCCGCCTCCGTTTCCAGGCATTTTTTGCAGTTGTCGCAGATCTTTTCCGGATCCAGATCGCACCGGTCGCACTCGCCGCATTCGATGCACTTTCGGTCGTACAAAATACAGTCTATGTAGTCATGCAAGGCTTTCCTCACCCCTTTGAAGATTGTTACGGATGCATATTTGCGAACAAATGTTTCGCTTTGGCTTGTATACGGCCTCTTTTCATGGTATACTAAAAAAAACGCCGGTATGAGGTGGTACGATGCGCAAGCCGCGTGGCGACAACCAAGCCAAAATCCTCAGCTTCATCAAGCAGGAAATCCAGGACAAGGGCTACCCGCCCTCTGTCAGGGAAATCTGTGACGCCGTCGGGCTGAAATCCACCTCCACCGTGCACGGGCACCTGACGCGCCTGGAGAAAAAGGGCCTTTTGCACCGCGATACGATGAAGCCGCGCGCCATTGAGGTGCTCAACGACCCCGCCTTTAACCGGCACGCGGCTGTCGCCATTCCCTTGGTGGGCAAGGTGGCCGCGGGAGAGCCGATCACGGCGCTTGAAGATATCCAGGAGCAGATGATGCTTCCGGTGGAACTGGTCGGCGAGGGCGAGCACTTCATCCTGACCATCCAGGGCTTTAGCATGATCAACGCGGGCATCCACGACGGCGATTATGTCGTCGTTCGCAGGCAGCCGACCGCGGACAACGGAGAAATCGTTGTCGCCATGGTGGACGATGAGGCGACGGTCAAGCGGTTTTACCGGGAAAAGGGCCATTTTCGGCTGCAGCCCGAAAATGACCAGATGGCCCCCATCATTGTACGCGATGTGACCATCCTTGGCAAGGTGGTCGCCTTGCTTCGCAGGCTGTAAAGCGCCCGGGCATCCGCAAGCTGGAAACGCGATCGCGGTTGAAGCCTCATAAAAGCCGGCGGGCCTTTTGCTTCGACGGCGTGGCCAACTCCGCTTCGGCGCTATCCGTTTTTGCCATTTTCACAGCTTTTCGGGTGCAAGCATCCATGGCGTTGGTCGCCTCGCCGCAAGATTCGCTCTTTTTGGCGCACAACACGGCTGCTGCCCCGTGCTCTTTCGCTGGTAACGATGACCTTTGGGGTGTGCCGCCTTGGCGGCGATGCAAGGCGCATGATCCTTGTTCCTTCGTCATGAAACGAACCCTCCCGTTTCAAGGAAGGGCGGGCTCCGGTTGCTCCCGGAAAACCATGGCCTTTTCCCATGCCGACTTCCCTTTGGACCGTTCGCGGGCTATATGGCCTGTTTTTTTTGCACCGCTTGAAGCGCCCCTTGCACTGCCATGCGGCAGTGCGCGTAGGTAAGCCCGCCCTGCCAATAGGCGATATACGGCTCTCGCATCGGCGCGTCCGCGCTCAGCTCGATGGACGCTCCGGACACGAACGTGCCCGCCGCCATGATGACCTGATGCCGATACCCCGGCATATCCCAGGGTTCAGGGAGCGCAAAGCTGTCCACCGGGGAAGCCGCCTGCACCGCTTGGCAGAACGCGATCAATCTCTCCGGCGTTTCCAGGCGGACCGCCTGGATGATGTCGCTTCGCGGCCCGTCATACAGGGGATTCACGGCAAACCCGGCGCCCGAAAACACGCGTGCGGCGAGCACCGCGCCCTTGAGTGCCTGTGCCACGGTGTGCGGCGCGAGGAACAGCCCCTGGTAAAACGGCTGATACGTCGCCGCGTAGGACCCGACTTCCCCGCCGATGCCCGGCGACGTGAGCCTTTGCGCGATTCTGTCCACGGCGTGCGCGCGCCCCGCGATATACCCGCCCGTCGGCGCAAGCCCGCCGCCCGGGTTCTTGATCAGGGAACCGACGATCACGTCCGCGCCGACGGCCGACGGCTCCTTCTCCTGCGTGAATTCGCCGTAGCAGTTGTCCACCAGCACGACTGCCTTGGGGTTTGCCGCGTGCACCGCGGCACAGACGGCCTCAATGTCCGAAAGCGACAGCGAAGGGCGCCACGCGTACCCGCGCGAACGCTGCACGAGCACCACGCGCGTCTCGAGGCGTATTCGTTCTACGATGGCCTTCAGATCGACCGTTCCGTCCTCCAAAAGCTCGGCCTGGTCATAGGAAACGCCCCAATCTGCCAGCGACCCGTCGAAACGCTCGCCAATGCCGATCACCTTTTCCAGCGTATCATACGGCTTGCCGGCCGCGGACAAAAGCCGCTCGCCCGGCCGCAAAAGCCCGAAAAGCGCCACGGCCAGCGCGTGCGTGCCCGAAACGATCTGCGGCCTGACCAGCGCGCGCTCGCATCCGAACACCGCCGCAAAGACGCGCTCCAGCGTGTCGCGGCCGATATCGTCATAGCCGTAGCCGGTCGTGGGCGCAAAGTGGCGCGCGGCCACCTGCTCTGCCTGCATGCACCGGAGCACCCGCGAAAAGCAGGCGCGCTCCGTCGCTTCCAGCTTGGCCCATACGGGCGCGCAGGCTTCCTCCGCTCGAACCAGGATGGTTTCAAAGTCTGTCATGTCGTGCCTCCCGCCGGTGTGCGTGAATCTGATCAAGCAATGCGGATGTGAGCGACCGACCGTCGGTATGGTCCGTTCGATCGATCCACCGCACGCGCGCGTCCCGGCGAAGCCAGGTAAGCTGGCGCTTGGCATAGCGCCGCGAGTTTCTTTTGATGGTTTCGGTCGCTTCCTCCAGCGTGCAGCCGCCGCGCAGCATCGAGGCGATCTCCTTGTATCCGATCGCCTGCATGGCCTGGCATTTCGGAGAAAGGCCATCCTCCAGCAGGCCGCGCACCTCCTCCACCAGCCCCGAAGCGACCATTTTGTCCACGCGGACGTTGATGCGCGCGTAGAGCGTGTCGCGCGGCCAGGTGAGCGCGAAGATCAGCCAATCCTGCGCCGGTTCCGCCTCCCAGTCGTTCGTTTTCTGCGACATCGGCTCGCCGGTCGTTTCGTAAATCTCCAGCGCCCGGATGATGCGCCGGGTGTTTCGTACGTGCAGCCTTTGCGCGCTTTCGGGGTCCACGGCCGCAAGGCGCGCGTGCAGGTGTTCGGGGCCTCCGGGCTCCTGCGCCCGGCGCTGCAGCGCGGCGCGGACCTCACCGGCCCCGCCCGCCTCCGCAAACCGAAGCGGATGGCTGACCGCCTGCAGATACAGGCCCGTTCCGCCCACAAAGACGGGCAGCTTGCCGCGCGAAAGCACCCCCTCCATCGCGCGCCAGGCATCCCGCTGGTACTCGGCGACGGTATAGGCCGCCCCGGGCTCCACGTAGGAAAGCAGGTGGTGCGGCACGCCGTCCATTTCCTCGATCGTCGGCTTGGCCGTTCCGATGGACAGCCTTCTGTAAATCTGCATCGAGTCCATGGACAGCGCCTCGCCCGAAAGCGCCTTGCACAGCGCGACGGCGGCCTCCGTCTTGCCCGTGGCCGTCGGGCCCGTGATGCAGACAACCAAGGGTTTGGTTTCGATTGCGCTCATACGATTCTCCGGAAGCGTTTGTCAAACTCCGCCTTTTCAATGCACACGACGATGGGCCGCCCATGCGGGCAGGTCGGCGAAACGCCGGATGCCCGGATCTCCTCCACCAGGCGCTCCACCTGCGCGTACGCAAGCGGGTCGCCCGCCTTGACGGCCTTTCGGCAAGCGAGCTTGATCAGCGCATCCCGCCGCTTTTCCTCCGTCGGCAGCGCCCTGTACTCGCTCAACCGGTCGGCCAGCTCGCCGAAGAAGCCCTTTACCTGCGGCGCACCGAGGACCATGGGCACCGCGCGCACCTGCACGGAGCGCCCGCCGAAGTCCTCCAGGTCAAACCCCGCCGCATGAAGCAGCGAAAGGTTCTGCACAATGGCGGTATGCTCGCGGTGCGTCAGCTGCACCACCTGCGGCACCAGCAGCCGCTGCGACAGGGTATCCCGGTCTAGCGCTTGGCGAAAGCGCTCGTACAGGATGCGCTCGTGCGCCGCGTGCTGGTCGATCAGGTATAGCCTGTCGCCTTGCTCGGCAAAGATGTATTCCAGCCAGGCCACGCCGACCACCCTGGGGTTTTCATCCCCCGAAGCGGCCGTGGGCGCAAGCGTGATCTGCTCAGGCTCGGCGGGCATGGAAGGCGGCGAAGGCTCCCAAGAAGATGAAAAAGAGCCGCTCATCGATGAAGCAGTCGGTCGGTCGGTTTGGATAGGTGGAGCAATCGCGGCGTCCATCATACGGACCGACGGCCGGTTTAGTATAACGGACTGTGCGCCAGTCATGCGCATGGCCGGCGGCACAGGCGCATGACTGGTGGTTTCTCCGGGCCCTCTTTCCGTTGGCATGGGCTCTATGAACGATACCTTCGGCGCCGCACGAAGCGGGTCCGCCTCAAACGCCGCCCGGATGACGCCGGCCATGCCCTCCATCAGCAGGCGCTCCTCCTGAAAGCGGACCTCCAGCTTGTTGGGGTGCACGTTGACGTCCACGGCTTCAAACGGCATCGTCAGGTGCAGCGCGCAGACCGGGTATTTGCCGATCATCACCTTTTCGCGGCAACCCTCCTCCAGCGCCTGCGACAGGAACGCGTTTCGAACATACCGGCCGTTTAAAATGAAGGTTTGCATCGCGCGGCTGCTCCGCGCGGCCTCGCCGATGCCCAGTCTTGCCTTCTCACCCTCGGACATGATGCATCCGAGGTCAAGCATCATTACCAGTTTGTCCCCAAGCTTGCATATGCCA
>CAZUIA010000186.1:0-1392 GCA_964620835.1 uncultured Oscillospiraceae bacterium | reverse complement strand
CATACCCGTACACCGCGCACCCCGCGGCGCTGCCCCGCACCTCCACGAGCGACGAAAGCGCCTCCCGCCCCAGCACGCCAAACAGCGCGTCGCGAAGGCTGCCGTTGCCGGGGCTATGGTACACGGTTTTTTCGGCGTTTGTCAGGCGGAAGGAAATATCGGGCCTGGCCAGGATCAGCCGCATCACCAGGTCCGACACCAGCGCGGTTTCGGTAGTGGGCTTTTTGAGAAATTTCCGCCGTGCCGGCACGTTGAAGAACAAATCGCGCACGGTGATCGCCGTCCCTTCGGGGCTGGCCGCGTCCCGGATGCCCTCGATGACGCCGCCGACGACCGTCGCTTTGACGCCCGTCTCCCGTCCCGCGGCGCGCGTCGTCATCTCCACCCGCGAAACCGCCGCGATGGACGCCAGCGCCTCCCCGCGAAAGCCCAGCGTGTGAATGGCGGTCAGCTCCTCGGCCGTGCGCAGCTTGCTGGTGGCGTGCCGGGCAAAGGCCATGCGGATATCCTCCGGCACGATTCCGCAGCCGTTGTCCGTCACGCGAAAAAAGGTCAGTCCCCCATCCCGGATATCCACCATGACCGCCGTCGCGCCCGCGTCGATGCTGTTTTCCATCAATTCCTTGATCGCAAACGCCGGGCGCTCCACCACCTCGCCCGCGGCAATTTTGCCGACGACGAGCGGGTCCAGCGGCCGGATCGCGTGGCGCGTTTCAGCCATCAGAGGTTCCTCGCTTTCTCGCGCAGGGCAAACAGGCGGTTGAGCGCCTCCATCGGCGTCATGCTGTTCACGTCCATCGCGCGCAGCTCCTCCACGAGGCCGAGCGAGCCGACATCCTGAAAGCCCACCTGCATCTGCCTTTCGGTCCGGTGCTCCTCCAAAATGTTCGCGCCGATCGACGCCTGGTTGACGTTGGCCGCCTCGAGCCTGGCCAGAATTTCCTGCGCCCTTGCAACCACCGGCTGCGGCACGCCCGCAAGCCGGGCCACATGGATGCCAAAGCTCTTGTCCGCGCCGCCGCGCTCGATGCGGCGCAGGAAGATAATGTCCTCCCCATGCTCCTTAACGGCGATCCGAAAGTTCACCACGCCGTCCAGCCGCCCCTCCAGTTCGGACAGCTCGTGGTAATGCGTGGCAAACAGCGTCTTGGCGCCGACGGCGCTGGAGGCGATGTGTTCCACGACCGCCCAGGCGATCGAGAGGCCGTCAAACGTGCTGGTGCCGCGGCCGATTTCGTCCAGGATCAGCAACGATCGGTTCGTCGCGTTGCGCAGGATCTGCGCGGTCTCGCTCATCTCCACCAGGAAGGTGGACTGCCCGCCCGCCAGGTCGTCCGACGCGCCGATGCGCGTGAAGATGCGGTCCGTAAGGCAAATGGAGGCGGATTTTGC
>CAZUIA010000185.1:2676-6260 GCA_964620835.1 uncultured Oscillospiraceae bacterium | reverse complement strand
GAGCCGCTTCGTTTCCTCCACCACGATGGAGAGATACCGCTCCCGGTCCTCCTCAGGCACGGTGCCGTCCTGCATGCCGGTCAAAAACCCCTGGATGCTCGTCAGGGGCGAGCGAAGCTCGTGCGATACATTGGCGACAAACTCGCGCCGCGTCTGCTCGAGCCTTCCGAGGTCCTCGGCCATGCTGTTGAACGCTTCGGCCAGCAGGCCC
Organism: uncultured Oscillospiraceae bacterium; assembly: GCA_964620835.1. GTDB lineage: Bacteria > Bacillota > Clostridia > Christensenellales > Aristaeellaceae > Avichristensenella. The sequence goes on along the minus strand of CAZUIA010000185.1, from coordinate 6,049 downwards.
ACCTCGTCGCGCGATTCCACCGAAACCCGCCGCTCAAAATCCCCGCGCGCGAGCTTTTCCGCGGCCCTGGCCATGTCTTTCAGGGGCCGGGCGATCAGGCGGCTGACGACCAGGATCAAAAACGCGCCGAGGAAAAGCGTGATCAGCATGGCGCGAAGGCCGCTGAGCAGGATGTCCCGGTAGCTCGACTCCACATTTTGCTCGCTGGTAAAGATGAACACCGCGCCGAGCCTTCGGCCGTTTTCCAGGTACGGCACGCCGACGGCGAAGACGGGGTTTGGGTTGTCCTGCAAAAACAGCGGTTCCTTCACCACCTCGCCCGAAGCGACGCGGGTCACCAGGCTGACGATGTCCTCCTCGGAAATGTCGCTGGAAATGGTGATCTGATCGTCCGAAATGGGGATCACACGGTTGTTTCGGTCCACCAGCAGCACGACCGCGTCATACTCCTGCATCACCTTCTGGCATTTCCACACCAGGTATTGCTGGGTGCCAAAGGACGCGATCGTATTTAGCTGCGCGGCAAAGTACGCAAGGTCCTCGGCCTGCACGACGAGCTCCTTAAGCCGCGCGTCAATCTTGTCGTCGCGGATGCGCTGGTACAAAAGCCCGGACAGGAGCGTCATGGCCATCAGAAGCACCGCGCAGAACACCGCCATCAGCTTGGCGTAGAGCGAGCGAAACATCATTTGACCTCGAACTTGTAGCCGACGCTCCAGACGGTCTTGATCTGCCAGCCGTATTGCTCGCAATCCGCAAGCTTTTCGCGAAGCCGCTTGATGTGCACGTCCACCGTGCGGGAATCCCCGAAGAAGTCAAACCCCCAGACCTGCTCCAAGAGCTGCTGGCGGGTGAACACCTGGTTTTTGTGGCTGGCCAGGAAGTAGAGCACCTCCAGCTCCTTGGGCGGCATGTCGATCTCCCGGCCCGCGTAGATGACTGAATACCGGCTGATGTTGACCGTCAGCCCGGGGAAGGAGATCTCCTTGGCCGGCGAATCTCCGGTCTGGTACCTGCGCGCGACCGCCTTGACCCTGGCGAGCATTTCCTTCGGTTCAAACGGCTTGACGATGTAGTCGTCCGCGCCGAGCTCCAGCCCCAGCACCTTGTCAAACGTCTCGCCCTTGGCCGTGAGCATGATGATCGGGATGTTCGACGTGCGGCGTACCTCGCGCAGCACCTCCCACCCATCCAGGCCCGGCAGCATGATATCCAGCAGCATCAGGCCCGGCGGGTTTTTGCGAAAGACCTCCATCGCCTTGTCGCCGCGGTCCGCCGTCTCCACCTCATACCCTTCCTTTTCCAGGTAAAGCCGAACGAGCTGCAGGATGTTCGGATCGTCGTCCACCGCCAGAATGCGGAGCTTTCCTTTCATTTGCGTATTTCCTCCCTGATGTGTCGGGGGCGCAGGCGCGCCCTCCTTACTTCAGCGTAACGACCGTCACGCCGTCCTCACCCTCGCCGTACTTGCCCGCACGGTAGCTTTTGACGAGCGGATGCTTTCGCAGGTGTTCCTTGACGCCGCTTCGCAGCGTGCCGGTTCCCTTGCCGTGGATGATCGACACCTCGCCGAGCGAAGAGAGCATCGCGTCGTCCAGGTACTTGTCCACCGCGTCGATCGCCTCGTCCAGCGCCATGCCGCGAAGGTCCAGCTCCAGATTGACGCTGCGGCTTTTCATGTCAATGTCGGCGTGCGTTCTGGCCAGCGGCTTTTTGTCCTCCCGGTCGCGCTTGACTTGGGTGATGTGCGCCTTCAGCTTGAGGATGCCCGCCTGCACGGTGATCTCGCCCTTCGCGTCGGGAATGGAGAGCACGGTGCCCTTGGTGCCAAGGTGCGTTAAGAGCACCGTCTCCCCCACCTTTAGGTCCTTCGGGGGCGCGAGCGGGGTGTCCACCGGCGTTTTGAGCGTCTGTGCCAGCTCTTCGGCGGTCATCTCCATGCGCTTTCTCGCCGCGAGGATCTCATGCTCGCGGGGGGCGCCTCCTTCTTTTTTCATGCGGCGAAGGTCGGTGATGACCGTTTCGCTCTCCTGTCTCGCCTTTTCGATGATCCTTCTGGCCTCCTGGCGCGCCTTTTCCAGCTGCTTTTCGCGCTCCCTCGCAAACGCTTCGCGTTCTCTTTCCGCCTCCTGGCGCGCGGCGATCATCTCGCGCCGGGCTTCCTCGGCCATCTCCCGCTCGCGCTCGGCGATCTTGCGGTGGTACTCGGCATTGGCGATCACGTCCTCAAAGCGGATCTGGTCGCGCGACAAAAGCGACTTCGCATCCCCGATGATCCCCTCGTCCAGCCCCAGGCGCCTGGAAATTTCAAAGGCGTTGGACTTGCCGGGAATGCCGACGGACAGCCGGTAGGTGGGCCTGAGCGTTTCCACGTCAAACTCCACGGACGCGTTTTCCACCCCTTCGGTCGTCAGCGCGAAGGCCTTGAGCTCGGAATAGTGCGTGGTGGCGAGCGTGCGGGTTTTGAGCTTTAGCAGCCGCGTCAGGATCGCCTCGGCCAGGGCCGCGCCCTCGGTGGGGTCCGTGCCCGCGCCCAGCTCGTCAAACAGGGCCAGGGATTTGGGGCTTACCCCGCCCATCACGGACACGATGTTCGTCATGTGCGAGGAAAACGTGGAAAGCGACTGCTCGATGGACTGCTCGTCGCCGATGTCCGCGAACACCTCGTCAAAGACGGAAAGCTCGGTACCAAGGTCCGCGGGCACGTGCAGCCCGGCCATGGCCATGAGCGTAAAAAGGCCCACGGTTTTCAGCGTGACCGTCTTGCCGCCGGTGTTCGGGCCGGTGATGACCAGGGAGGTGAACGCCTCGCCCATCCACAGGTCAATCGGCACCACCTTCTCCGGGTCGATCAGCGGATGCCTGCCCCGGACGATGCGGATGTATCCCCGGTCGTTGATCTTCGGGGACACGCCGCGCATGTGCCTGGATAAAAGCCCCTTGGCAAACAGGAAATCGAGCCTTGAAAGCACCTTGAGGTTATGCGAGAGCATCGACGCCTCCGGCGTGATGCGGGCGGACAGCGCCTGCAGGATGCGCTCGATCTCGATCTTTTCCTTGGCGATCCACTGCTTCAAATCGTTGCCGATTTCCACCACGGCCATCGGCTCGACGAACAGCGTGGCGCCGGACGCGCTCTGGTCGTGGATCAGGCCCGGCACCGCGGCGCGGCTCTCCTGCTTGACCGGAATGACGTAGCGGTCGTTTCGAATGGTGACGATCGGGTCCTGCAAGTGCTTTTGCATCGCGGCGCTGTGGATCATGCTGTTCAGCTTGTCCCGCACCCGGTCGTTGAGCTGGCGGATGTGCCGCCGGATGCCTGACAGCTCGGGGCTGGCGTGGTCGGAAATCTCATCCTCGCTGAGGATGGCCG
>CAZUIA010000185.1:0-2635 GCA_964620835.1 uncultured Oscillospiraceae bacterium | reverse complement strand
TGTCCTCCTCCAGGCGGCGGAAGGTGGACAGCTCGCTCGCCAGCGCCGTGATGCGGGGGGTGTTCTCCCGGTCCGTCACGAGCGCATCGCGCGCGGCGCGCGCGGCGCGCATGCAGGAAGCGACGTCCAGCAGCGCGCGGGGCGACAGCATCGCGCCGATGGACGCGAGCTTCAACGACGGCCCGATATCGGTGAACGCCACCAGCGGGTGGTGCGGCAGGTACGTCAGAAGCGTCAGCGCCTCCTCCGTTTCCGCCTGCGAGGAAAGCACCTCCTGAAGGTCGCTCACGGGCACAAGCGAAGCGCAGACCTCAGCGCCCAGATCGGACACGGCAAGCCCGCGCAGCGTAGTTCGTATCTTGGTAAATTCGAGCACCCGAAGGGTTCTCTCTTGCATGGTTTACGCCTCCGTCGGCCCCGCCTCATCCGCCCCGGGCGGCGTGCTCTGCTTCAGCAGCTCTTTTCGCAGGCGGGTATTTTCATCCTGTGCTTTGATCAGGTCGTCCGCGATGTTCATCGCGGTGAGCACCGCGACCATGGGCTGCGGCAGCCTGGTCGCAAACAGCAGCTCTTCCATTTTGCGGTCCACATACGCGGCCACGCGCTTCATGTGCTCCTCGGATTCGAGGCCCACCATCGTATAGTCGCGCCCGCAGATGGTGACGGTGGTTTTCTTCTTTTCCATAGCCATATCCCTTACAGCTTTTGAAGCGGGTAGGCCTGACCGTGCGTTTCCACACGGATGGACTGAATGGTCTGCGGCTCCTTCGGCCGGTCGTTTGGACCGGTCGGCGCCAAGACAACCCTGTCCGCGGCCTCCATGCCCTCGGTCACCTTGCCGAACGCGGCGTACGAGCCGTTAAGGTGCGGCGCTTTTGCGACCATCACGAAAAACTGCGAGCCCGCGGAATCAGGATGCCCGGACCGCGCCATGGACAATACGCCCCGCTCGTGCGCGATGGGATTTGAAACGCCGTTTTGCGAAAACTCGCCCTTGATGCGCCAGCCGGGCCCACCCGTGCCGGTGCCGGTGGGGTCGCCGCCCTGGATCATGAAACCGGGAATCACGCGGTGGAAGATCAGGCCGTCGTAGAACCCCCCGTTGGCCAGCGAGATGAAGTTGGCGCAGGTGTTCGGCGCGTGCTCGGGGTATAGTTCGCCCTTCATCACGCCTCCGTTTTGGAGCGTGATCGTAAATACGGGATGCTGCATGTTTAGTATACCTCCTATTTGTGAATACATTCTATTCGATTTGTGAACAATGGATTCCTCTATTTTGGACAAGGCTTTTCAAGCTGATACGGGCTGTTGCGCTTCACGCCCGCGCGTGATATGATAAGGCGCATATTGGAAATGAGGAAGGGTGTTTTGCGCATGGATGCGAAGCAACAGATCGCGTGTCTCCTTGAATCCGCGCTGCGAGGAGCGTTTCCGGCGGCCGAAGGGCTTCCCGCCGCGGCGGAAATCGCGGCGTTTTTGGAGGTTCCGCCGGATTCTTCGATGGGCGATTACGCCTTCCCCTGCTTTCGGCTTTCCAAGCCCCTGCGCAAGGGGCCGCCGGCCATCGCCCAGGCGCTGCTTTCGGGATTGCCCGAAAACGTAACGGCCACGGCGCAGGTTGCCGGCGGGTACCTGAATTTCTTCCTGAACCGGGAAAACTTTGCAAGGGAAACGCTTCAAAGCATCACGCCGTCGTACGGCTCGTCCGATCTTGGCGCGGGCAAGACCGTCTGCATCGATTACAGCTCCATCAACATCGCCAAAAGGTTTCACATCGGCCATCTGTCCACGACGATGATCGGTCATTCGCTCAAAAGGATCTACGACCATCTGGGCTACCGCACGGTGGGCATCAACCACCTGGGCGACTGGGGCACGCAGTTTGGCAAAATGATCTCAGCCTACAAGCGCTGGGGCGACAAGGCGGCGGTGGAAGCAGGCGGCGTGGACGCCATGACGGCGCTGTACGTGCGCTTTCATCAAGAGGCCGAAAGCGACCCGGCGCTGGAGGATGAGGGCCGCGCCTGGTTCAAGCGCATCGAGGACGGCGACCCCGAAGCGCTTTCGATCTTTGACTGGTTTAAGGAGGTCACGCTCAAGGACGCGCAGCGGGTGTACGACAAGCTGGGCGTGACGTTTGATTACTATACCGGCGAAAGCTTTTACAACGACAAAATGGACCGCGTGGTGCGCGAGCTTTCCGACAAAGGCCTACTCATGGACAGCGAGGGCGCGAAGGTGGTTGACCTGGAGCAGGACGGCATGCCGCCCTGCCTGATCGTCAAGCGCGACGGCGCGACCCTGTACGCCACGCGCGACATCGCCGCGGCCCTGTACCGCAAGGACACCTACGGTTTTGACAAAAGCCTGTACGTCGTGGCATACCAGCAGGACCTGCACTTTCGCCAGTGGTTCAAGGTGATCGAAAAGATGGGCTACCCCTGGGCGAAGGACCTCATTCACGTGTCCTTCGGCATGATCAGCTACGAAGGGCAGTCGCTCTCCACGCGCAAGGGCCATGTCCTCTACCTGGACGAGCTGCTCAACCGGGCGGTGGAAAAGGCGCTGCAGATCATCGAAGAAAAATCGCCCGGCCTTTCGGACAAAGAGGCGGTCGCGCGGCAGGTCGGCATCG
>CAZUIA010000184.1:0-6293 GCA_964620835.1 uncultured Oscillospiraceae bacterium | reverse complement strand
CGCTGCCGGACGGGTAGCGGATGCCCGGCGTCACGGTCAGGAACGCTTCGCCGCAGGCATCCTTCACCCCGCGCGCCTCCAGGGGCGAGCACACCACGCCCGAAAGCCCGGACGCCTTCGCGTTTTCGGCGTAGCGAAGGACCGTCTCAAGCAGCGGGGCATGGATGAGCAGCTCCCTTCGCATGGTCTCCTCGCTCGTGCTGGTGAGCTGCGTCACGGCGATCAGCTTGGCGCTTGCCCCGCCCCCGGCGCTCAGGCCCTCGCGCGCCTTTTCCATCATCGCGCGCGTGCCGGCGGCGTGCACGTTCGTCATGTCCACGCCAAGGCGGCCTATGTTTTCCATGGCCTTTTGCACGGTGTTCGGGATGTCGTGCAGCTTCAAGTCCAGGAAGACGGGATGCCCCATATCCTTGATGCGGCGCACGATGTCCGGCCCCTCGGCGTAGAACAGCTCCATGCCGATCTTCACATACGGCTTTTCCCCCGCAAAACGGCGCAGGAACAGTAGGGTCGTCTCCCTGTTTGGAAAATCGCAGGCAATGATCACATCTTTCATCCGTGTGCCCTCCCTATGATGGATGGTAGGTCGGAAATGCCGTATTGCGCCATTTTGCGCGGCAGCTCGTCGAGAATGCGCTCGCACGCCCAGGGGTCCACCAGGTTTTGCGCGCCCACCTGCACCGCGCTGGCGCCCGCGGACATCATTTCCAGCACATCGTCCGCCGTGGCCACGCCCCCGATACCGATCAGCGGGATGCGCACCCGCTCGTACACCTGATACACCATCCGAAGCGCCACCGGCTTGATCGCGGGGCCGGAAAACCCGGCCATCCCGGTGGAAACGACGGGCTTTCCGGTGCGCGGGTGGATCACCATGCCCAGCAGCGTATTGATCAGGGACAGGCCGTCCGCGCCGGATCGCTCGCAGGCTGCGGCGATGGACGCGATGTCGGTCACGTTCGGCGAAAGCTTCATATAAATCGGCTTTTTGCACGCCGCCTTCACCGCGCGGCACACCTCGGCCGCGCCCTCAGGCGTGGTGCCAAAGGCCATGCCGCCGTGCTTCACGTTCGGGCAGGAAATGTTGATCTCCAGGATGTCTATGTCGCTGTGCGCGTCAAAGTACGCCGCCGTGCGCACGTACTCGTCCACGCTGAACCCGGAAACGTTGGCGATGACCTTCCCGGCGTACACCTTTCGAAGCCTGGGCAGTTCCTCCTCCACCACGGCCCTTGCGCCGGGGTTTTGCAGGCCGATGGCGTTGAGCAGGCCCTCCCGGCACTCGGCAATGCGCGGCGTCTCGTTGCCGTAGCGGGCATCCCAGGTCGTGCCCTTGAGCGCGATCGCGCCCAGGCGGTTGAGGTCGTAAAACTGCACCATTTCATGCCCAAAGCCGAACGTGCCGCTGGCCGGAATGACGGGGTTTGGGAGCGTCAGGCTCCCCAGTTGAACCGTCAGCATGCAAACGTCACCTCCCCGCTTTTGAGCACCGGGCCGTCCGCACAGATGCGCTTGTAGCCTGTGATTGTGCGGCAGACACAGCCCATGCACGCGCCGAAGCCGCAGCCCATGCGCTCCTCAAAGGAAAGCTGGCCTTCTTTGCCCAGCGCGTGCACCGCGCGCAGCATCGGCTCCGGGCCGCAGGCCAGGTAATAGTCGTACGGCAGGGTTTGCAGCGCGTCGGTCACAAAGCCCCGGGCGCCCCGCGTGCCGTCCGCGGTGGTGACAATCACCTTCGCACCCAAGGCGCGAAAGGCGTCCTCATAAAATACGTCCGCGGCCGATTGAAACCCCATCACGCAGGCGACCGTTTCGCCCTGGAGCGCGCGCATCGCGCCAAAGAGCGGCGGCAGGCCGACGCCCCCGCCCACGAGCGCGACCCGCTTCCCCCGCGCGCTTTCCACATCAAACCCGTTGCCGAGGCCGACCAGCAGGTCCAGCGCTCCGCCGGGCCGCATGGCGGCCATCCGGCGCGTTCCTTCGCCCACCGCCTTGTAGATCAGCGTCATTTCTCCCTCTTGCCAGTCGCACACGCTGATCGGGCGGCGCAGATACAGGCCGTCCAGCCGGATGTTGACAAACTGCCCCGGCCGCGTGAGCGGCGCGGTATCCCCGCAAAGCCGCAGCCTGTATACGTCCCGCGCGATGGGGAGGTTCTCCACAATCGTGTACAGCCCTTGTGTAACGCTATTCATACCCCAAGGCACCCCTTGCCGATCGCTTCCATGAAATCTCCTCCCGTACACCGGGCAGCATGCCCTCTGTCCTGTCCGGCGGGGGCACGGCCGGCCTGTTGCATTCCCCAAGGCCGCAAGCGCCCGCAGCCGTTCTTTGAACCCTTGTATGCTTTCGAAGGACCGTCCGCCTTTGCGCGCTATGCGTCCCGTTCCCCTCGTTCAAACACCTTTCGCCCCTTGGCGAACGTCATCACGACCTCGCCGGTCAGCGTCCGGCCCTCAAAGGGTGTAGAGCGGCCCATTGAGAGGAAACGCTCCGGGTCTACCCGCCCTGTCGCTCGATCGTCCAGCACAGCCAGGTCGGCCGGGCCGCCCTCTCGGATGCCGCAGGGCCTCTGCAGCACGCGCGCCGGGGCATGCGTCAGCTTGTCGAGCAAAAAGGGAAGCGAGCAGCGCCCCGGCAGCACCAGCGCCGTGTAACAGGCTGCGAACGCGGTTTCCAGCCCCACCACGCCGAAAAGGCTGCCCGAAAGCCCGCCCGCCTTCTCCGCCGCGGTGTGCGGGGCATGGTCGGTCGCGATACAGTCGATGGTACCGTCCAGAAGCCCCTCCATGATCGCCTCGCGGTCCTCCTTGGCGCGAAGCGGCGGGTTCATCTTGAACCGGCCGTCGTCCGCCTCGATGTCGTCCTCGGACAGGAAAAGCTGGTGCGGCGTGCACTCGGCCGTGACCGAAAGACCCTGCGCCTTTGCCTGCCGAAGCAGCGCAACGGTTTCTTTCGCGGACACATGGCACACGTGATAGCGCACGCCGGTTTGCCGCACCAGGTCCAGATCGCGCGCCGCCTGCTGCCATTCGGACACGCTCGAAATGCCCGCCACGCCAAAGCGCCGGGCAGCCTGCCCGTCGTGCACGCAGCCGCCGGGCTTTACCAGGCTTTCGTCCTCGCAATGCGCGACGATCAGCCCGCCAAGCGCCGCGATGCGCCGCATGGCCTTCGCCATCAGCGCGGGCGACTGCACACCTTTGCCGTCGTCGGAAAACCCGGCGCAAAGGGGCGATAGGGCCTTAAGGTCCGAAAGCCGCCCGCCCCTCTGCGCCCGGGTGATCGCGGCATAGGGCAAGACCTCCACGCACGCGTCCGCTTCGATGCGCGAAAGCTCCGCGCGCAGGGTTTCCAGCGAATCAGGCACGGGCGAAAGGTTCGGCATGGCGCACACGGTGGTAAAGCCCCCTGCGGCCGCGGCCAGGGTACCGGTTCGGATCGTCTCCTTGTGCGAAAATCCCGGCTCGCGCAGGTGCGCGTGCAGGTCGATGAAGCCCGGGCTGACGATTCGCCCCTTCAGGTCAACCGTCTTGGCGCAGGGATGATCCATCGACGGTGCGACGCGCGCGATGTGCTCTCCTTCGATCAGAATGTCCGCCCGCGAAAGCCGGCCGTCCCGGTATACATTGCCGTGTTTAAGCAGCGTTGCAAGGCCTGTCATGGCGCATTTCCTCCTCCATGGCAAAAAACGGCCCGCATCCCCTGCTTTCCCGCTTGACACGGAAACCAATGGGGTGCGGGCTGCGCGGTCCAAAACAGATCGGCGGCTTTTCCTCGTTCGTCCCGAAACGCCGCCCCTCTTTGGGGGCGCTGGAATATGGTCAGGAGGACGGGTGTGCCCATGCTCAAACCACGCGGCAAAGGCGATGTTTTTCGCATGCGCACTCCCCCTCCCTTCGCCGCGGCCCGCGGCACAAATTGACGTATTATAGCATGGGGAAAAACGGTTGTCAACCGAGCGGGGCGCGATTTCATGTCATAAAGCGCCCACCGAGGGGTACCCTAGTCAAGAAAGCGCAAATGGAGTATAATGGAACAGCGCAGGCAAAAGGCTGCGCGGATCGGGGCAACTGTACCATGAATCGAATCCGTTCCCTGGTTTTACGCATCGTACGAAACGACTATGCGTTCACCCTCTTTACAAAGGTGGCGGCCGTACTGATCGGCGTGGTTTCCTCCGGCTTTTCCAAGCGTTTTTTGGGGCCCGCGCTGGAAGGGGAATACGGCTATATCGAGGCGACCATGACGACCGTGGCGATTGTCGCGCAGCTGGGCCTGTACCAGCCCTATCCCTATCACAAGCGGCTGAACGAGCCGGATGTGCTGAACAAGTTTCTCAACATCTTCGCGCTGCAATTCTTGATCTATGCCGTTGCCGGCGTCACGCTGGCGATCGTGTTTCAAAGCCTCGTCATGACGGCGATCTGCCTCATCGCGCCGATCCAGGTGCTCGCAAACCAGTTCAGCTTCATCGGCATGGTGGAGGATGTCAAGTACAAAAACGTCGTGTTCTTCACCGCCCGCATCGTCAACACCCTTTTTATCATCGTGGCGTTTTACACCATGCGTCCGACTCTCCTGGTCGCGCTCGCCATGGTCGTCGTCGGCAACGTCATCACCATCGTACTGACGGCCAGGCGCATTCGGCGGTTCGGCAACCCGTTCAAGGCGGACCTGAAATTCTTGCGCACCATCCTCTATTTCGGTCTTGTCGCGATGGTGACAACCCTGCTGCTGGAGCTCAACTATAAGCTCGACGAGATGATGCTCGCCTGGATGGGCGTTGTGGACGAGCAGCGCGGCTTTTACCGGACCGGCGTCAGCCTCGCCTCCTACGGCTGGTTGATCTCCGACGCGTTTCGCGAAGTGCTGTTTTCCCGGACGGCCAAGGAAAACGCGGTGGACGACGTCACGTTTTCGCTCAAGATCAATTTTTACATCACTACTTTGATGCTGGCCGGCATCGCGGTCTTTGGCAAGCTGATCATCCGGCTGGTTTGGGGCGCGAATTACTTGCCATCCTACCCTGTGACAGTGATCCTGCTGTTTGGCGTGTTCAGCCTGTCCTACTTCAAGCTGATCGGTACCTTGCTTTTGGCGCATGGGAAAAAGCATGTCTACCTCTGGATGCTCTTTGCCAGCGTCGTGGCCAACGCCGTGACCAACTATTTTGTCATTCCCCTTTGGGGTATCGAGGGCGCGGCGGCCTCCTCGGTACTTTCCTACACGATCGCGGGCGGCGCGTTCCTCCTGTACTTCCTGCACACCTACCGCGTGCCCGTTTCCAAGCTGTTTGTGGTCCGCCGCGGGGAAATCCGGCTGCTTTTGTCCAAGATACACGGTCGGTAAGCCGTTTTTTCCCTTGCGTCCGGGCGCGCCGTGTATTATGATAGGGTGCATATTTCCAAAAAGGAGGCGCGCTATGAGCGACGAGAGAAGGCCGACCATTGACGAGGTCATGGAGGGAAAGGAAAAGAAAACCACCAGCCGCCGGGGATGGGTCGCCTTTGTGGAGGGCGAAGTGGTGAACTTTATGAACCAGCACGACATTGAGAAAATGACGCTGGACGACGGCGCGGGCAACAAGGCCAAGCTGACCCGCCTGAAGGACAACGCGATCAAGGTGGAGTGCACGTCGTCGAACGTGCTGTAACGCGGGAATGGCAAGAAAACGTCCCGGCATGCGGTTTGCGTGCCGGGGCGTTTTTGCGCGGCGCGAGTCCTTTCAACGCGCGGGAAGCGCGCAAAAATGCCGATAAGAATACTATGATTTCGCGCAAGGGTATGTTCGCCAGAAATTTCTGACGAATACGCATATATTATTCTGGAGGCACATCTCCAAAACTGCATGTAAGAAAGGATACTATCCTATGCGAGATGATTTGTTCGGCCAAGAAAACAGACCGTCGAGATCGTGCGATGGTTTTTGCAATAGTTGGAATAAAGAGCCGGAAAGCGGCTGCCAAGACGGTGGCCCACCAAACTTCGTGCCTGTGCCTGGCCCGCGCGGGCCCAAGGGCGATCCTGGCTGCCCCGGCCCAAAGGGCGACACGGGATACCCGGGACCCCAAGGGCCGCAGGGCCTTGTCGGCCCGGAGGGCGCAAGAGGGCCCAGGGGCCTGCAAGGGGAAAGAGGGCTCAAGGGTGACTCCGGCTGCCAAGGCCCCACCGGCCCGCGCGGCCCAATGGGACCGGTCGGCCCGCAAGGCCCGCAGGGCGTGCGCGGCGATGCAGGCCCCCAGGGCGATCCCGGCTGCCAAGGCCCCATGGGGCCTCGCGGCAACACCGGC
>CAZUIA010000183.1:0-6301 GCA_964620835.1 uncultured Oscillospiraceae bacterium | reverse complement strand
AAACGCCGCGGCGTTTCCGGGCGGCGCCGGGAGCGGGTACACTTTTCTCCGCCTTGGGCTGCGAAAAGTGCGCAAATCCACCGTACTTGCCGCTGGATTTGATTTGATTCGAGAGGGGCCGCGGCCCCTCTCGAGCTCTCCCGGGGGAGGTTAACCGGACAGGAGACGTTTATTTCCCGGCCACGGAAAGCTTGCGGATCCAGACGGACGGGCTGCCGACCGGGCCCATGGCGAACTTAAGGTCGCTGCCCACGGCGACCGCGTCTTTGAGCAGAGAAAAGAAATTTCCGGCCACCGTCACCTGCTCGACCGGACGGCCCTTTCGGCCGTTTTCCACCAGATAGCCCTTGGACAGGAGCGAAAAGTCGCCCGAGACGGGGTTCGCGCCCGCGTGCAGGCCTTCCAGGTCCGTGATCACCAAGCCGTTTTCCATCCGGGCGCACAGGGCCTCAAGGTCCTCTTCGCCGGGCTTTAGAAAGAAGTTGCTGGGCGCCACGGTCACCTGCCCGGCATACCCGCCGCGCGCGGCGTTGCCGGTGGAGGCGCAGCCCGCCTTTTTGGCGGTCTTCAGGTTGTGCAAAAGCGTGGTCAGCACGCCGCCGTCGATGACGTTCTTTGCGTACGTGGCCACGCCCTCGGCGTCAAAGGCGCGGGTGGCAAAGCCGCCCCGCCTCAGCGGGTCGTCCGCCAGCGTGACGCACGGCGCGGCGATGGCGTCGCCCTCCCGGCCTTTCAGAAGCGACAGCCCCTTTTGCGCGGCGTCGGCGCTAAACACGCCGGAAAACACCGAAAGCAGGTTGGCCATGGCCGTGTTGCGGAAGATGACGGGCATCTCGCCGCTTTGACAGGGCGAGGCGGACAGCTGGAACACCGCCTCCATCACCCCCTCGCGGGCGATTTTTTCGGCGTCCAGCCCGTCAAGGCTACAGGCGCCCTCAAAGCCCAGCGCGGTGGTCACGCGCTCGCCCTGACGGGCGATGGGCTCCACAAACCCCACGACGATGTCCGCCGTGTGGGACAGGGAAAGCCCGTGCGTATTTTCGATGCGGACAGTCTCGCGGGCGGAGTCGACGCCCGTGAACAGACCTAAGTCGGTCACGCGCGGGTCCAGGGACCGTCCGGCCTTGTCGAGCGAAAGCGCGAACGAAAGCCGCTCCTCCGGGGTGCCGAGGTCGCCGGTGCAGTCGACCGAAGCATAGGCCGGGCTTCCGGCGAAGATGAACTGCTCGTCCTCGTCGTCAATCAAGGCGGCGCTTTCCTTCACGGCGTTTACGAGCATGGGGATGGCGGCCTCGTCCAGCGCCTCGGTGTACGCCGTGCCCATCTTGCCGCCATACAGCCCCCGCAGCGAAAGCCCGCCGGAGGTGTTGACCGCGTACTCGCCGATTTCGCCCTTGTCCACATAGGCGTGCAGGGACTCCGCCTGCTGGAAATACACCTCGGCCTCGGAAATGCCGGCCGCCTTGGCCGCCGACAGCAGATCGCGGATGAACCGATCCTGTATCATGCGCTTACCTCCCTCCCACCGTCAGGCTGGAAATGCGGATCGTCGGCTGGCCGACGTTCGTGGGCACGCTGCCGCTGATGGAGCCGCACATGCCCTGGCCGGACGTGACCGCCCCGCTCACGCGGTCGATCCTCGTCAGCACCTCGCCGCCGCGCCCGATCAGGGACGCGCCGCGCACCGGGGTGTCGATGCGGCCGTTCTTGACCAGATACCCTTCGCTGACGCTGAAGTTGAACATGCCGGTCGCCGGGTCCACCGACCCGCCGCCCATGGACACGGCAAAAAGCCCGTCGCCCATGGACGAGAAGATCTCCTTTTCGTCGTCCGTGCCCGCGGCGATGTAGGTGTTGCGCATGCGCGACGTGGGGGCGTACCGGTAGCTCTCGCGCCGCCCGGAGCCCGTGGACGGCATGCCCATGCGAAGACCGTTCAGCTTGTCCACCATGTAGTTTTTCAGGATGCCGTTTTCGATGAGCACCAGCTTGCCCGTGGGCGTGCCCTCGTCGTCGATGTTGAGGCTCCCCCAGGCGTTCGGCTCCGTGCCGTCGTCGATGGCGGTCACGCGGTCCGAGGCGATTTTTTGGCCGAGCTTGCCGGAAAACTCGCTCTGGCCCCTAGCCACGCTGGTCGCCTCCAGCGAATGGCCGCACGCCTCGTGGAACACCACGCCGCCAAAGCCGCCCGCCATGACGACGGGCATCACGCCCGCCGGGCAAAGCGGCGCGTGCAGCATGCGCACGGCGCGTTCGGCCGCGACCCTGCCCGCCTCGGCCGGGTCGACGGTCTCAAACAGCTCGATGCCGCGCATGGCGCCCGGCCCCTCGCTGCCGGTCTGGTTTTCCTTGCCGTCGCTGGCCACGGCGGTGATCGACAGGCGCGTGTACACGCGGCGGTCCTGCGTGAGAAGGCCCTCGCTGTTGGCGATCAAGACGCGCTGGTCGGAATCCAGGTATCGCGCATGCGCCTGCACCACCTCGGCGCCGACGGCGCGGGCGGCCTTGCTCGTTTCCCGAAGGACGGCGATGCGGGCCGTGTGCTGCGTGTCGCCGGGGTATTTTTGAATCGGGTGAAGGCTTGCAACGGGCCGCTCCGCCAGGGTGACGGAAAGGTTTGCGGGCGCGCCGCGCACCGCGGCGGCGACCTTCCCGGCGCAGTCCAGGAGCCCTTGGCGGCTGGTGTCGTTCGCGTAGGCGTAGATACAGCGTAGGTTGTGAAACACGCGCACGCCCGCGCCGTGGATGCGGCCGGAGCTGATCGTCTCCACGGTGTCGTTTCGCATGACCAGCAGGTTGTTGGTGCGGTCCTCGAGGAAAATTTCGGCGAACTCGCCGCCGTTTTTCAGCGCGGCGGCCAGCACCTCTTCGGCGATACGCAGACTGAGCATGGGAACCTCCTTGCGGTTGTAGTGGGCGGCCCTAGTCGCGGCGCCGGCCGCCCGAGAGGATGAGGAGCCTGACAAGCTGGAGCATGGCCTGCAGCGCCGCGGCGATGTAGGTGATGCCGGCGGCGTTTAAGACCTTGCGGGCCGGCCGCGCCTCCTCATAGGAAAGGTAGCCGCCCGCCTCCAGGGCATGGATGGCGCGGCTTGAAGCGTTGAACTCCACCGGCAGCGTGATCAGGTAGAACAGCACCACGGCCATGAACACGGCGATACCGATCCACATCAGCGGCTCCCAGCTGAAGAGAAGCCCCAGGATGAACAGCGGCACGGCGGCATAGGAGCCGATCTGCGCCACGGGCACGAAGGCCGAGCGAAGCTTCAGCGGGGCATACTCCTCATAATGCTGGAACACGTGGCCCACCTCGTGCGCCGCGACGCCCAGCGCGGAAAGGGACGCGGAATCGTACACGTCGGCGGAAAGGGCCAGCACATTGGTCCTCGGGTCGTAGTGGTCGGTTAAATGGCCGCGCACGCGCGTAACCGTCACATCGAGGATGCCGTTTTGCCGGAGCATGTCCTCGGCCACCTGCGCGGCCGTCCAGCCCTTTTGCGACGTAACCTTTGCGTACCGCGCAAAAACCGACTGCACGTGAAACTGCGCGAACAGCGCCAGCAGGATGCCGGGCAGCACGATCAGCATCGTGGGATCAAAATAAAACCCATATCCGTATGGATAGAACAACAAAACTCCCTCCTTTGGCGGATCATCTTTTGACGCTTCTATTCTATCCGCTTTTTGGAGGGTTCACAAGCCGTTTTGTTGGAAATGTCGGTTTGTCCGCCTCAGCGCCCCTTTTTTTGCCGCCAGCGGCTGCCAAAGACAAAATCGCGCTGCAGGGTATAGCTCAGGAAGAACAGCACGATATCCACCGGGATCTTCACCCAGCCCGCGTCAAAGCCGACGGAATGCAAAAGCTGCACCAGGCCGGCCCCGGCGGCCATCTGCGAGGCGGCCACCAGGTAGTAGCGGAGGATCGACGTATGGCCGCCGCGCCCGCCGAACACGGCCATGCGGTTTAAGGTATAGTTGAAAAGGCTCGACAGCGCGCGCGCCAGGGCGTAGCAAAGCCACGGCTCCAGGCGCAGCAGCATGCGAAAAAACAGATACAGCGCGTAGTCCAGGCCAAAGGACAGAACGGACGACAGAAGAAACTTGAAAATGACGGAGTAGATGCGCAATCCATCCCGAAATGGGTGAAAGTGCGAGCCTTTGTTGTCGTCGATGTAGATGGTTTCAATGTCCACCTCGTGAAGGGGCAGGTCCAGGTCGCCAAGCCTCAAGAGCATCATCATCTCGTATTCATAGCGTTCTCCGGGGATCGTGAGCAGGGCGGGCAGCGCCCGCGCGGGGATGCCGCGAAGGCCGGTCTGCGTGTCCTTGCATTTGACGCCGGACACGAAGCGGTAGACAAGGCGCGTCAGCGCGTTGCCCGCGCGGCTTTTCAGGGGCATTTCCTTTCCGACGCTTCGGGCCCCGGTCACGAGCGAGTCGGGGTGCGCGCGCATCGCGTCGGCGATTTTTTGGATGTCCCCGGCCGTGTGCTGCCCATCCGCGTCGGCGGTGATCAGGCCGGGAAGATCGGGGAACAGGTTCAGCGCCGCGTTGATGCCGGTCTTGAGCGCGCGGCCCTTGCCCAGGTTGACCGCGTGGCGCACAACCTGGCAGCCGAGCGAATGGGCTTGGTCAAAAACGGGCCGGTAGGCAGGCCCGCTGCCGTCGTCCACGGCCAGCACGGCAAAGCCCGCCTCACGCAGCCGGCCGCACAGGGTTACCATGCGCTCGTCGGGCTTGAAGGCGGGGATCAGAACCAAGGGCATGGATAAAATGGCGCTTCCCTCCCAGCAATCTGTCGTACCAAGAAAAAACGTACACTTTGGGGTACGCACCTGCATTATACGAGGCCGGGGAAGTTCTGTCAACGGACGCGCGCGCTTCACGGGCACGGCGGCGTTTTTGCGCGGCCCTTTGTTCTCCCCCCTGCTCTTTTCGCATAAGCTGGCACACGTGTGAAATGGGAGGGATCGGGGTGCAGCGACACTGGTTTCCGGGCGGAAACACGGCCAGGGGGTTTCATAGTTTTTTTTCGTACATTTTATCCTCTGAGGAAGCGCGACGCATCATCATCTTGAAGGGAGGGCCGGGAGTCGGGAAAAGCACGTTCATGCGCCGGATGGCGGAAATGCTGGAGGAGCGCGGGCAGATCGTGGAATACCTGCACTGCGCAAGCGACAGCCGATCGCTCGACGGCGTGGTATGCCGCGCCGTGGGGTTTGCGATGCTGGACGGCACGGCCCCGCACATCGTGGACCCGGAAATGCCCGGAGCGGCGGACAGCATTTTGAACCTCGGCGTCTTTTTAGACGAGGAGGGATTAACGCGGCGCAAGGCGCTGATCCGAAAGCTCCTCAATGAAATCTCGGGCTGCTTCAACCAGGCGTACCGGTACCTGGCCGCCGCGCTGCCGCTTCGGGACAACACGTCGGCCGTGCTTCGGGGGCTGACGGACGAGGAGGCGCTGATGCGCGCGTTCTCCCCGTGGCTGGAAACGGTGATCGCCTACCGGACGCCGACCAAGCCCGGCCGGGCGCGGATGATGTTTGCCAGCGCCATTTCGCCCGAGGGGTGCGTCAATTACCTGGAAACGCTGGCCATGCCGCGCGTGTGGCGCATCACCGGCGCGTGGGGGACCGACGGGCACAAGCTCCTGTCGCACCTCAGGCACGCGGCGCTGCTTCGCGGCATGGACGTCGAGGCGATGTACTGCCCGCTGCAGCCGGACCGGCTGGAGCACCTGTTCATTCCGACCTTCGGCCTGATGGTGACGACTGAAAACCGCTACCACAGCCTGCCCGGCCCGGCCGAGCGGACGATCTCCTTTGACGAGGTGCGCGCGCGGGAACCGAACGCGCTGGAAAGGGACACGCTGCAGTTCAACAGCGAGCAGTTTGACCTGCTGGTGAACGCGGCGTGCGCGTCCATCGCGCGGGCCAAGGCGCTGCACGACGAGCTGGAGGAGGAATACGTCCAGCGGATGGACTTTGACGCCCTGGAGCACTGCTTTCAGGAGACCAGCCAGAAGGTGCTGGAGCTGCTGGACGAATAGGGAACGGCGCGCCTGCCAACGGGGTTGTCGCAAGGAGCGCGCGACAGCCCCGGCCGCTGCGCGCATCCAAAAAAGGGGTCCGGGGACACGTCCCCGGCAGTTTCCAAAGGCAGCGCCTTTGGCCGCCGGAGGCCCTTTCCCGCGCGGTATTAAGCCGCCAAGGATCGACGGCCCGGTTCCCCCGCGCCGCACTCCTTTCCCGGCCCGCAACACCCGTGCGGCGCGGGTTCCTCCCCGATGCTCGCGCGC
>CAZUIA010000182.1:218-6330 GCA_964620835.1 uncultured Oscillospiraceae bacterium | reverse complement strand
GTCGGAAAAAAGGGTGCGGCGCGGGGGAACGAAATCAACCTTTCTGCGAGCCCTGCCCCGCGCGGGGCGGGGCCTTCGGCGGCCAAAGGCGCCGCCTTTGGAAACCGCCGGGGACTTCGCCCGGACCCCATCTTTTTTGTGCGGGGAATACATTCCGCCACGACAAAAGGGCTGCCGCACACTTTTTGTGCGGCAGCCCCGTGCAAGGACACCATGGTTTTTTTGTTCCGGGCGGTGCCTATTGAAAAATCTCCTGCGCGCGCCCCGCGATAGGTTTCGCGTTCACGCGCCGCGCGATGCGTCCCGCCTGGGCGGCCGGGAACCGGCCGGCTCAGCGAATCTCGTACACCAATTCCACGGAAGCGGAGATCTCCAGGCTGCCCGTTTGCACCGTGGACCCAAGGGACGCTTCCGGGGCGCTTGCCGGCACCGCGTCGTACCGCAGGTACGGCATGTAGCCGCTTTGCTGCTCGTTGATCTCCGTCAGGCCGCCGAGCCATACGCCGGACGCGATGGCCAGCGCGTTCGCCTTCGCCGTGGCGTTTTCCACGGCCCGGGCCAGCGCTTCCGTATAGACGTCGTTTTCCTTCGAATACGCGAACGACACGCCGTTCATCTGGTTGGCCCCCGCGCCGAGCGCGGCGTCGATCACCGCGCCAAAGGCCGCGAGGTCCCGAATGGTTACGGTCAGCATATGCTCGACCCGGTGGCCCTTCAATACCTGTTCCGGGGTGTCATAGGCGTATACCGGGAACACGTTCAGATACGAGCTGACGATGTCCGCCTCGTCCACGCCCACGGCCTTGACCGCGCTCACCACGGCCTCGATGGCCTTGGCCGCTTCCTCCCGGGCGGTCTTCGCGTCCGGGCTTTCCCCGGCAAACCCCACGCTTAGGATCGCCATATCGGGGTTGACGGAGAGCTTGGCGGCTCCCTGCACGCGCATCGTATCCGCCAGCGCGAAGGCCGGCAACAGCGCGAGGGCGACGATCAAAAGCGAAACGGTTATTTTTTTCATAGCTGTTTTCTCCTCTGTCTGCTCTTTCGAAAAGAGACCGCGAAATAAACCGCCAGCGCGACGATGCAAAGCGCCAGGACGTATGGGGCGACCATCACGAGAAACACCAGCATGTCCGCAAAAAAGGCGCGGGCGGCACGAAACGACTGGGTAAACGCCTGATGGATCCTTCCGCCAAACGACGCCCTGGCATACTTGCCCTCCGGCGCCACCTCGGTCACCGAAACGCTGACGATCGCGCTTTGCGCCCTGGAATTCCAGTTGTTCAGCCTGCCCACCAGCGACTCGATCGTGTATTGCACCTCGCTAAGCCGCGATTCGATCTCGATGATGTCGGAAACGCTTTGCGCCTGGGCCATGAGCTCGGTCAGCCGATCCCTTTGCGCCTCGTACATCGCAAGGCGGCCCTTGGTATCGTAGTAGTTTTCGGAGATATCCTCCGAGGTCATGTCGCTGCCGGTCAGCGTGCCGATGCCGCTCAGGGTTTTGACGAAGGAATCCAGCGTATCCGCGGGCACGCGGACGGTCAGGTACGCATACCGGCCCGACTCCGGGTTTGTGGCCAGCGGCTCGCCGGAAACGGAGCGGTATTCCGTCCATCCTCCGGCCTCTGAAAGCAGCGCCTCGATCGCGGCAAGGTCCCGGTCATACTGCTCGCTTTCCAGGTGGACGCTCGCGCTGCGAAGAATGATGGGCTGCAGAGCGATGCCGCTTTGCTCAACCGCTGTCGTCTCTTTCGGATGCCCCGCGTCCATTGCCCCGACGTTCATCCCGCCACGCAGCATCGGAGTGCTTTGCGCCGCGTCGGCCGCTCCGCCCTCCGTTTCCCCCATATACATCATGGCGGAAGGCTCTGGCGCGGTGGGGGGGAGAGGGGCGTACAGGGCCTGCGGGTCCGGGCTCGGATAGGGGAACAGGTGCCCGCCACGCATCAGCGCCGTGCCGCCGATCACCGTAACGATAGCTGCCGCCGCCGCGATCCACCGCGTGAAGCGCCCCGCCGTGGACGGCTTCACCGCCGCTTCATCCCGCACCCTGGCGCGCCAGCCCTCTGAAAACGCGTCGGGGACAACCAGACCGCTGTCCAACTCCTGAAGCGAGCGGAGCATAGTCTCCTGTTGCTTCAGCCGGTTTGCGCAATCGGGGCATTCCGCCGCGTGCGCGCGAAACGCCGCAAGGGTGTTGTCGCCGGGCATGGCGTCCGGGTACAGGGGGAGGAGCGACAAAAATTCGTTGCAAGTCATGCGTCTTTCCTCCTCTCATCACCATAGACGTGCGCTTGGCCAAATAGTTCCGCGTCCTGGAAAAGAATGGAACGCAGCTTTTCTCTGGCGCGGTTGATGCGCGATTTGACCGTCCCCAGCGGGGCGTCCAGAATCGCGCTGACTTCTTCGTAGGAAAAGCCCTGCACATCCCGAAGGACCAGCGCGGCCCGCATCTCCGGCGGCAGCGACGCGATGCCCTCCGAAAGCGCCTGCCGCTGCGCCAGGCCCTCCGCGTGCAGGTCCGGGCGGGCGGAATCGTCGGCCGGCGAAAAGCCGGCGTCGGTCAGCGCGTCCAGGGAAACGGAAGGCCGGACCTTTTTTTTGCGAAGGAAATCAAGGCAGGTGTTGGTGGCGATGCGATACACCCACGTGGAAAAGGACGCTTGCCTTCGATAAGACGAAAGCGCGCGCCAAATGCGAAGCATCGCTTCTTGAGCGCAGTCCAGCGCGTCCTCCCGATCGCCAAGCATGCGCAAGCAAAGCGCATAGACGCGCTTTTCGTGCGGCCCTACCAGCTCGTCGAACGCGTGCGCATCCCCGTTTTGCGCGCGGCGGAGCAACAAGGCTTCCTGCTGCATGGACCCACCCCCTGCAAACATAACGGACATGTCGGCAGAATTATTGCATAGAAAAACAAAAGCGCTTGGCGCAGATTGCCCGCGTGATTTGTCTCCCTTTTTCTTTGAAAAGAAGGGTTTTTCCTCCTGCCGTGGTATATATTGTCATAAAAATGAACATCCTGCGGGAGGAGGAAAACGATGACGTGCCGGGAAAGGCTTGAAAGGCATGAGGCCGAATGGCTCGCCCCCTGGGCGACAAAAAGCGCGCAGCACGGCGGGCGGGCGCGGGCCATCTCGCCGGATGATCTGCGGACGGAATTTCAGCGGGACCGGGACCGTATCCTGCACGCCAAGGCGTTTCGGCGCTTAAAGCACAAGACGCAGTGTTTCCTTTCGCCCGAGGGCGACCACTACCGCACGCGCCTGACGCATACGCTGGAGGTTTCGCAGATCGCGAGGACCCTGGCACGGGCGCTTCGCCTCAACGAAGACCTGGCCGAGGCCATCGCGCTGGGCCATGATCTGGGGCATACGCCCTTTGGGCACATGGGCGAGCGCATCCTGAGCAAGCTCATGCCCGAGGGGTTTCGCCACCGGGAGCAGAGCCTTCGGGTGGTGGAGGTCATCGAGCGCGACGGGGAAGGGCTGAACCTGACGGCTGCGGTGCGCGACGGCATCCTGAACCACTCCGGGCCGACGCCGCCTTCGACGCTGGAAGGCCAGTGCGTCTCCCGCGCGGACCGCATCGCCTATATCAACCACGACATCGACGACGCGCTTCGGGCCGGCGTGCTCAGGGAGGAGGACCTGCCCCGGGAGCTGACGCGCGTGCTGGGCCAGACGCACGGCGCGCGCATCGACACGATGATTCGCGATATTGTGCGCCAAAGCGATGACGGCAAGGGCGTTCGGATGTCGCCGGAGGTGGGCGAGGCGACGCTGCGCCTTCGCGAATTCCTCTTTGAGCAGGTCTACATGCGCGAGGAGGTCGTAAAGGAAGAGGAAAAGGCCAACCGGCTGTTGGAGGCGCTGTTTCACCACACGCTGTCCCATCCCGGGATCATGCCGAGCGACTACATCGAGCGCGGCTATATTGAGGGGATCGAGCGCACGGTGTGCGATTTTTTGGCGGGCATGACGGATCGCTACGCGGTGCAGTATTTCTCGCAGATTTTTCTGCCCGGCGCCTTCGCCAGGCCGCAGGGGGCTTTCGAATGGGATAACTTTATGCCGAAATCTAGCAGGAAAAACCCGGAGGGCGGCGAATGATTGCAAACGTATGAAGGAGTGCTACGGCCATGCGGTATCCGTCTGAATGGATTGAGGAGCTTCGCGCGCGCGCGGACATCGTCTCCATCGTGTCGGAATATGTGCCGCTGAAGCAAAACGGGCGAAGATTTTGGGGCTGCTGTCCGTTTCATAGCGAAAAGACGCCCTCCTTCAGTGTAAGCCCCGATCAGGGATTGTACTACTGTTTCGGCTGCAAGGCGGGCGGCACGGTCATCCAGTTCGTGATGGACGCCGAGCGCATGGAGTTTTCGGAAGCAGTGCGGTATTTGGCGGACAAGCTGCATGTGCCGCTGCCGGAAACGGCTCACGACGCGGACGAAAGAAAAAAGCGCACGATACGGGAGCGGATCTATGAACTGAACCGCAAAGCGGCGCAGTTTTTTCATCAGACCCTCTACGCGCCCGAGGGCGAAAAGGCGCTTTCCTACCTGCACGGCCGGGGCCTCGATGATCCGGCGATTCGCATGTTCGGCTTGGGCGCTTCCCCGGCCGGATGGGACAAGCTCACGAAAACCCTTGAAGACGAGGGGTACACCCTGGAGGAGCTGTCGGCCGCAGGGCTGACGGTACAAAAGGAGAAGCGGGCTTTTGACATGTTCAGGGACAGGGTGATGTTCCCCATCATCAGCGCGCACGGCGCGGTCCTCGGCTTTGGCGGCCGAGCGATGGGGGACAAGCAGCCAAAGTACCTG
The DNA here is from genome assembly GCA_964620835.1 of uncultured Oscillospiraceae bacterium. Classification (GTDB taxonomy): domain Bacteria; phylum Bacillota; class Clostridia; order Christensenellales; family Aristaeellaceae; genus Avichristensenella. The sequence goes on along the minus strand of CAZUIA010000182.1, from coordinate 1,505 downwards.
AACACTTCCGATACGCCCGCGTTCAACAAGCGCTTGAACGTCTACGCGGCCAACCTGCTGAAAAGGACGCGGAACCTTTCGCGGGTGCTGCTGGTGGAAGGGTATATGGACGTCGTGTCGCTCGTTCGCCACGGCGTGACAGGGGTGGCGGCCACCCTGGGCACGGCGCTGACGCCGGAGCAGGCTTCCCTGCTCAAGCGGTATGCGCCCGAGATCTGGGTCGCATATGATGGAGACCAGGCGGGTCAAAACGCCATCCTCCGGGCGCTGGATGTGTTTCAGACGCTCGACATCCCGGCCAAGGTGCTCGTCATCCCGGACGGGAAGGACCCGGACGAGTTCATCCGCGAAAAGGGCCGGGAAGCGTTTGAGGCAATCGCGCCGATGAGCGCGCCGATGTACCGCATCAGGCGCGCGGCGGACGGTCTGGACCTTTCCGGCGAGGAGGGCCGGACGCAATACGCCATCCGGTGCGCGTCCATCCTCAAGGCGGTCAAGCAGCCGGTGGAGCTGGAAAACCTGCTTCGGCGGCTGACGGTGGAGACGGGGTATTCCCGCGAGGTGCTTTTGCAGCAGATCGGCGCGGCGCCGCCGGAAAAACCGGCGTATACGCAGCGAAGAAACCGGGAAAAACTACCAGCGGCAAAGAGCCAGTTTTTGCCGGATCATCTTGAGGCGGAGCGGTTGCTGCTGGGCCTGATGGCGGGCGGCCTCGTGCCAGAGGGCGCGGTGGAACCAGAGCGCTTCAGCGACGCGGCCCACCGGAAGATCGCCGGGCGGCTTTTGTCCGGCGAAAAGCCCGCAAAGCTCCTGGACGACTGCGAGGACGAGGACCTTCGCCAGGTGATGGTGGAGGTTTTCGGCCAGGAGACGCGTCTATATGGGGATGAAGCGATGCAGATGGTGACCGATTGCCTCGAAAGGATGCGGCGGGGCTGGATCGACGAGCGCATCCGAACGCTGATGGACAGCCTGCCGACGGCGGCGGGAAGCGATAAATGGGCGGCGCTGACGGAGATCGCCGCGCTGAACAAGGAAAAGGAACGCTTAAGGCCGGGCCGAAAGGAGTGACACGCTTGACCCATCCATCCGATGAAAAACAGACGCGCGTGAACGAGCTTGTGAAGGCCGGTAAGACGAAGGGCATGCTCACCTACAAGGAGATCATGAATCAGCTTGTCGAACTGGAGATCGAGCCGGATCAATTTGATAAAATTCTCGAAACGCTCGAATCGCTGGGTGTGGATGTCGTCAACGAGATCGATATCGTCGAGGAAGAGGAGGAGC
>CAZUIA010000182.1:0-208 GCA_964620835.1 uncultured Oscillospiraceae bacterium | reverse complement strand
CCTTGACCTGTCCGTGCCCGAGGGCATCGGCATCGACGACCCGGTCCGCATGTACTTAAAGGAAATCGGCAAGGTGCCGCTTTTGACGGCGGATGAGGAAATCGAAATCGCGCAGCGCATGGAAGAGGGCGACGATGCCGCCAAGCGAAAGCTCGCCGAGGCGAACCTGCGCCTGGTCGTGTCCATCGCCAAGCGCTACGTGGGCCGC
>CAZUIA010000181.1:0-6344 GCA_964620835.1 uncultured Oscillospiraceae bacterium | reverse complement strand
CGCCGCACTCCTTTCCGCCCGCAACACCGGGGCGGCGCGGGTTCCTCCCCGACGCTCGCGCGCACGCGAGCGAGGATGCCCGCACGGACAACCGCGCATCCCCCGATCCCGTCTCCCGCAAGCCCAGAGCGCTTTCACGCTTTTTGCGCAACAGCCCCTTGCTTTACTTTGTTGGAATGCACGGATGCAAAAACTCCCCGGATTCGGGGAGTTTGCAAACGAAACGGCTGTCCTTTTGCGGTTACGCCATCATCGCGGCGATCACCAGCGACAGGACGATAAACAGGCCGGACCCGATCTTCGTGGCCAGCGCCAGCTTGCCCTCGTAGGACTTTGCCTTATTCTTGCCGAAAAACGTTTCCGCACCGCCGCTGATGGCGCCCAGGCCCTGACGGGAGCCCTGCTGGAGCAGCACGGTGATAATGACGGTCAGCGCCGAAATCACCAGAACAATCGTGAAAATGATGCGCAAAGCGGTCATGTAGAAACCCCCTCCTATTCCATAGCAGAGGAATCATATCACGGTTTTTGCGCAAATGCAAGCCAATTTCCAGCAAATCGGCGAATAAAATGGCGGCCTTCGCGCGGTTTTCCCGCGGGCGCACGCGCCCCGCCCGGCTTGGCAATCAAAAGATTGAAAGAAATTCTACAAAGGGCTTGACAAAACGGCTGATAGGGCATATAGTTAATTACATAAGCAACTAACCAATGGACCGACGAACGTGAGGGATCGTATGCAGATGGATTTTCAAAGCGAGAGGCCGCTGTTTGTCCAGGTGGCGGAAGCGCTCGAGGAGGCGGTTTTCGTGGGGGCGTTTGAGGAGGAGGCCCAGGTTCCCTCGACGACGGAGATCTCCGCGCGATACCGCATCAACCCGGCGACGGTGCTGAAAGGAATGAACATTTTGGTGGAGCAGGGAGTTCTGTATAAAAAGCGCGGGCTTGGCATGTACGTGTGCCCGGGCGCGGTGGAAAAGATCCGACAAAGGCGGCAGGATGCGTTTTTTGACCGCTACGTGCTGGCCCTGGTGGAAGAGGCCAAGAAGCTTCACATGACCAAAGGCGAGCTGATCGCGCTGCTGGAAAGGGGAATGGACCGTGAGCAAGATTGAGGTGCGGAATGTAACCAAGCGGTACGGCGGCGTGGTGGCGCTTGACAACGTCACGCTGACGCTTGAGGGGGACAAGATTTACGGCCTGCTCGGGCGAAACGGCGCGGGCAAGACCACGCTGCTGAACATCCTCAGCAACCGGATCTTTCCGGACGAGGGCTGCGCGCTGATCGACGGGCTGCCCGCGATGGAAAACGACGGGGCGCAGGCGATGCTGTACATGATGGCCGAAAAGGACTACTACCCCGAGGGCATGCGCGTCAAGGACGTCTTTTTGTGGACCAGCCGGTTTTACGAAGGCCGGTTCCGCATGGACTACGCCCAATCGCTCCTGGACGCGTTCGGGCTTGATCCCAGAAAAAAGGTGAAGCAGCTTTCCACCGGGTACCGGTCCATCTACAAGATCATCACGGCGCTGGCCCTCACGACGCCCGTTTTGCTGCTGGATGAGCCCGTGCTGGGGCTGGACGCCAACCACCGGGAGCTTTTGTACAGGACGATCGTGAGCAATTACGCGGATTCGCCGCGCACGATCGTGATCTCCACCCACCTGATCGAGGAGGTGTCCTCGCTCATCGAGGAGGTGGTCATCGTCAAGCAGGGGCGCGTGATCCGGCAGGCCCCTTGCGAGGAACTGCTCGCGTCCGGCCACACGGTATCGGGGCCCGCCGGCGCGGTGGACGCGTATGTTTCGGGGAGGCATCTGCTGGGCATGGACACGCTCGGCGGGCTCAAGACCGCGTACGTCCTGGGCAAGGCGGACCGGGACAGCGTGCCGCCGCAGCTTGAAATCACGAAGCTGGATTTGCAAAAGCTGTTCATCCAGCTGACGAACGAATAGGGAGGGAAGCGTGATGAAGATCAAACAGGCGATGCGCTACCAGCTTCGCGAACACATCGGGGGCGCGGGCATCTACTACGCGGTGCTGGCCTTGGTATACCTCTCGACGGGCATCTTGATGTGGCTGATCGGCCAACCCCACAACGGCCTGTCGACCAGCCCTGATATTTCCACGCTCATTACCCTTTTTATCATGGGCCTGAACTCGTTTAAGTCGCAGTTTCGGCTGTTTGTGCAAAACGGCCTGTCCCGCCGCACGCTGATCGCCGGGTTTCTCCTGAGCGCGCTGGCGCTTTCGGTCTTGACCACCGCGGTGAACGGCTTGATCGCCCTGGTGCTGGGCGGCGAAAGCTACCTGTCGCTCTTTTCGCTGCTCTACGGCCGATCCGGCGCGGCGGGGCTGCTGTGGGCCCTGCTGGCGAACTACGCGATGATCCTCACGGGCTTTTTGATCTCGTCGCTGTACTACCGCATGGATACGCTGCTTCGGATCGCCGTGTCCGTGGGCGTGCCGCTGGTCCTGTTCGTGGTGCTGCCGGTGCTGGAATCGATGGGCATACGGATCTTCACTTCGCTGATGCGGAGCATTGCCTGGGCGCTGGGGCTTGACAGCGTGCCCACGGTCCATCCCCTGCGGGCGGCCGCCTTCTTCTGCGCGTACGGCGCGGCCATGGCGGGGTTTTCCTACCTGCTGGTACGCCGCGCGACCGTTCGGGATGCCTAAGCAAGCCCAAAGAAAAAGGGCGCCGCGCGGATTGAACCCGCACGGCCCCAAACCGTTGACAAACTGCGGTTTGTCAACGGGGAGGAAGGATTCGGCCTGAAATCCTGCGGGATTTCCGGGCGGCCTCAGGCGGTAAGTACAGATTCCTCCGGCTACGCCTACGGAATCTGCGCAAATCCACCGTACATGCCGCTGGATTTGATTGAAATCGAGAGGGTCTGCGGACCCTCTCGAGCTCTCCCGGGGGTTTATCAACAGTCTGCGCGGCCCGCGCGGATTGAACCCGCGCGGCCCGCTTTTTTCCAGCGGCTTTGCCGATAAACCAAAGGGCTGGCGCACCCCCCCTCAAGAAGGGGTCCGGGGACGAGTCCCCGGCGGATTCCAAAGGCGGCGCCTTTGGAATCCGTCGGAGGCCCTTTCGCGTGCGGGGCTGGGCAGCCGGGAAGGGCGATTTCGTTCCCCCGCGCCGCACCTTTTCCGGCCCCAACACCCGTGCGGCGCGGCGCTCCTCCCCGACGCCCGCGCGCGCGAGGACGCCCCCCCCCCCACAGGACGTTCATGGCGTGGCTTGCCAGGCCTCCCCGACGCCCGCGCAGATTCCCGCGCCACCCATTCCTTTTCCCGCAAATCAAAGGAATCGTCCCGCTTCATATCCCCCTATCTTTTTCCGCGTCCCATCCCCCTCCACCGCTTTACAAACCCCGCGCCGTTCCCTATAATAAGCAAGAGCCGGCATCGAAGCGAGCCGGACTGGTACTCCGTACCCTTTCAGACCGTCGGGTATCCAAAGCGAACTTGAACGGAGGCATACACATGCAAAAAGGAAAACAAAACCAAGGCGTTCGCCGGATCGTGGTGACCGGCATGCTGGCCGCGCTGATCGCGGTGCTGATGCTCACCGGCGTGGGGCTGATCCGCATCGGCCCGCTGGTGGAGATCACCTTCCTGTGCCTGCCCGTGCTCATCGGCGTGATGGCCGAGGGGCTCGGCGTCGGGCTGACGCTCGGCCTGGCCTTCGGCGCGATCAGCTTCATTCAGGCGTTTTCATCGCCGTCGATCCTCGCGCCGTACTTCATGAACCCGCTGGTGTCCGTGCTGCCGCGCGTGCTGATTCCGGTGACGACGTGGCTTACGGTGAACGGCCTTTCCAAGCTTCTTTCAAAGGGCGGCGCGGGCCGCGTGCTCGCGCGCGGCGCGGCCGCGTTTGTGGGCTCTTTGACCAACACGGTGCTGGTGCTCGGCATGGTCTATGTCCTCATCCGGCTGGGGGTCGTGGTCGAGGGCCTGGACGCGGGCGCCGCCGGGGCGCTGCTGCTCGGGGTGGCGCTCTCCAACGGCCTGCCGGAAGCGGCGGCGATGCTGGTCGTCACCCCGCCGATCCTGGAGGCGCTCGACCGGTCCATCTATCAACGCAGAGGAGCCAAAACATGATCCTGACCCTGGACGTTGGCAACACCAATATCAAGACCGCCGTGTTTGACGGCGAGAGGCTGGTGCAGTACTGGCGCCTGAAAACGGATACGTCCGCGACGAGCGACGAGATCGGCGTCAAGCTGGCGGGGCTTTTCGGCCACAACCGGCTGGACATGGGCGTCATCGACGGCATCATCCTCTCGTCCGTGGTACCGACGATCAACTTCACCATCGAGCACATGTGCCGCACGTACTTTGGCATGGACCCGATGCAGGTGGCGCCCGGCATCAAGACGGGCATCAATATCAAGTACGAAAACCCGCGCGAGCTGGGGAGCGACCGCATCGCCAACGCGGTAGCCGCGCACGCGATCTACGGCGGGCCGTGCATCTTCATCGACTTTGGCACGGCCACGACGTTCGGCGTGGTGTCCTCGCGCGGGGAATTCCTGGGCGGCGCGATCTGCCCGGGCCTGAAGCTTTCGATGGACGCGCTGTTTTTGCACACCGCCAAGCTTCCCCGGGTGGAGATCGTCAGGCCCGATACCGTGATCGGCCGAAACACGGTCACCAACATGCAGTCCGGCATGTTCTTCGGGTACGTGGGGCAGATCAACCACATCGTCGCGAAGATGAAGGAAGAGATGGGCCACCAGGACATGCGCGTGATCGCCACGGGCGGCCTGTCGCGCCTGATCGCGACGGACACCAACGCCATCGACGTCATCGACGGGCTGCTGACGCTCAAAGGGCTCAGGATGATCTACGAGCGAAACCGCGCCTAGGCGCAAGGAGGAAAAAACATGGTATACCGGGGCGAGGAGCTTGCGACGGAAACGCGCGAGCACATGCGCGGCGGCAAGAACAGCGTCGCGGTGACGCATATCGAAAAGGCGCTGCTCCCCAAGAGCGCCCGGCTGTTTGCGCGGCTTTCCCTGCCGCCCGGCAGTTCCATCGGCGAGCACCGGCACACGGGCGAGGTGGAGATGTTCTATTTCCTTCGCGGCGAGGGGGTCGTGACGGACGACGGCGAGCGCATCCCCGTTCGGGCGGGCGACGCGATGACCACGCCGTCCGGACATTCGCACAGCGTGGAAAACACGGGGACGGAGGACCTGGTGCTCATCGCCAGCATCGTCACGGCGTAGCCCATGGCGGATCGGGCGGCGCGCGCCGTCGGGCGCAGGCTATGGGCCTTCAACGATAGAGGACAGCGCGATGGCGGCGCTCCTTGGCAGCGTTTTCGGCAAGACGGCCGGACGGCCGTTGCCGGGGCCCTGCGAATTCTTGCGCGCCTGATATGATGGTGCCAAAACCCACTGCCGCGGCGATTCGCCGCGGCAGCCTTTTATTTCCTTGTATCCGTTTGGGAGGGCGGGAAAGCTCCGCCGCGCCCGCGTTTGCCCCCGGCATTGCCCGGGCCTATCGGGGAAGGTCGGCGAACTCCGCCGCGCGCGAGGTATCCCCGAACAGGATCACGCCCACGAGCCGGCCGCCTTCATAGTACAGCTTTTCCAGCGTACGGCCGCTGTCATCCCGCCTGTCCTTGATCCGGTAGGATTTCGCGGGGTCAAACCCCGCGTCCCCCGCCGCGTACAGGGTGGTGCCCATGCCGGTGAAGGTGACGCCGGGGCAGACCGGGCTGTAGGCCACGGGTTCGCCGGCCGCGTTCGCGCCCGCGACGCGGCCCATCTCCGTGGCGACCGGCCACAGGGCCGCGTTCACGCCGCCAAACTCGGCGCAGTCCCCGCAGGCATAGACATCCGGCAGGCTCGTCTCCATGCGGTCGTTGACCCGCACCGCGCGATCGACCGACGCGCCCGCCGCTTGCGCAACCGCGCAGTTGGACCGCACGCCGCTGGAGATGACGACCAGATCCGCCTCGACCCGCCCGCCGCCCTGAAGGCGCACGCCCGTCACACGGCTGTTGCCCTCGATCCGCTCCGCTTGCGCGCGCGTTCGGATGGACACGCCCGAAGCTTCGGCCGCGTCCGAAAGCATGCGGGACGCCTCGGCGTCCAACTGGCGGGCCATGACGCGGTCGCCGTATTCCAGCACCGTGACCGCGCAACCATGCCGGCGAAGCGCCCAGGCCGCCTCCAGCCCCAGGACGCCGCCGCCGATGACCACGGCGTTTCGCCTGCCCGAAAGGAGCAGCGCGCGAAGCTGGCGGATATCCTCCAAACAGCGGAGGGAGATGACCCCGGGCGTTTTTGCGCCGTCGATCGCCGGGATAAAGCACCGGGCTCCCAGG
>CAZUIA010000180.1:0-6352 GCA_964620835.1 uncultured Oscillospiraceae bacterium | reverse complement strand
ACAGATTCCGCCGCCTACGGCTCTGGAATCTGCGCAAATCCACCGTACATGCCGCTGGATTTGATTGGAGCCGAGAGGGTTTGCGAACCCTCTCGAGCTTTCCCGGGGCTTTGTCAACAGTCTGACGCGCCATGACCGCCGGCTTTTCCGGCGGTCATGGCGCGTTTTGATCACAAGTTTATGGCAAACCGATGGGGAATACGCAACATTCACAACCGACATTCGGTTCATTTTTTGATTATCTACAATAACCGACCAAGGTCTGGTTAAAGACCGCCGGTTTGACACAATTCATATACAGCCGTCGGCGCTTCGCTTGTGGATAATTTGAAGGCTGTGAGTCTTTTGTGGATGCACATTTGTGAATAACCCGGCAAATCCAAGCCGGCAGCGGCTGTTTTCTGTGGATAACCATGTGGATACTGTGGAAAATCCAATGGATTCCACGAATCCGTCATTTTTTGTATACGTGGGCGGCGGACCGGTCTTTTTCATCCGCAATCTTCGGAGAAAGGCCTTGTTTTTCGCTTTTTCGATACCCGCTTTGTCGCCCAAACGAATGCGTATCAAAAGCGACCCTCGGTCTGTCGGCTCCGTCCACAAACATTTTTATTTCGCCCGGGGCATATATTTGCCCGAAACGGAGGGCTGCCTGTGGAAAAAAAAGCGGTTTTGCACATCCGGCGCAGCCTCTGTGTCCTGGTGGCAAGCCTTTCTCTGCTGGCAATGCTCGTCCCGCCGGGCAAAGAGCGCGCCGTGTCCGCGCCCGCCGCCCACGGGCCGCTCAAGGGACACATCGTCGCCGTGGACGCCGGCCACGGCGGGTACGACGGGGGAGCCAAAGCGCCGGGCGGCCGGTGGGAAAAGGAATACAACCTGCAAATCGCAAAATACTTGCAGGAGTATCTCCACAGCCTGGGCGCGGAAGTGGTCATGACGCGGGACGGCGATTACGCGCTGTGCGACGTGAACCCCAAGATGCGCAAAAAGCGCCAGGATATGGAACGCCGCGCCGAGCTGGTGCTGGACGCGGGCGCGGAGGTGCTCGTCAGCATCCACATGAACGAATACCGGGACAAAGGCCAGAGCGGCCCGCAGGTGTTTTTTCGAAAGGATTGCCCGGCGGGCAGGCAGTTTGCCGGCCTGATTCAAACGAGCATGGTGGAAGCGCTGAAGCCGCGCCGCAAGCGCACGGCGCTTTCCGGCGATTTTTACATCGTATCCCTGGGAATCCCGTCGGCGCTGGTGGAGTGCGGGTTTCTTTCCAACGCGGCGGAAGAGGCGCTCCTGCGCACGGAGGCGTACGGCCGCCGCGTCGCCGAGGCCATCGGAAATGGCGTCGTGGCATGGTTTGCGCAGGAAACGCGTCCCGAGGCCGCGCCGCGTGAAAACCGGTGACAGCTACGGCCGAAAAGGCCGGATGTTTTCAACCCCCGGGCCCACGTCCTCCCGCGCGATGCGCGGCCCGCCGCTCCCCGCGACCAGCGCCCGGTCCGGCTTGATATGCCCGTGAAAATCGCTGCCGCCGCTGACAAACAGCCCGTATGCCTGCGAAAGGGCGCGCAAAAAGAGCGCGTCGTCCTCCCGATGGGAGGAATGAAAGACCTCCAGGCCGTCGACCCCCGCGCAAACGGCGTCCCGCACCAGGCCGCACACCTCGCGCCTGGACAGGCCGTACGCGCAGGGGTGCGCCAGAAAAGCCAGGCCGCCCGCGCGGTGAACGGCGGCCACCGCCTCGCCAAGCGTCGGCAGGCCGGCCGTTTCATCCACGTAAAAGGGGGTTTCGGGGTTGGCGTAAAAATCCCAAAAAAAACGGGTGTTGTCGACAATGCAGGGGAAACGCGCCGCGTTTTCCGGATACCGGTTCAGCTCGCGGTGCATCAAAAGATAGGCTTCGGACTTTTTGCCCGCGCTCGGCGCAACGCAAGGGTCAAAGCGAAGGCCGAGCCTGCGGCAGTTTTCCTTCATGCGCTCCATCGCCGACCGCTGTTTTTCCAGCATCCTTTCGGGCGCGTACAGCGGCTGCAAAAAGGCGTCCATACCGGCAATGTCAATGCCGTAGCCGAGCAGGTCGCGGGTCAGCCCGTCGCGAAGAAAGGTAAGCTCCACGCCGGGCAGGACGCAAAGCCCCGGCGGCATGGAGGCGAAAAGCGCGGCAAGCTCGCCGTAGGCGCCGACGCTGTCATGGTCCGTAAACGAAACCAGGCCCGCGTCAAGCGCGCGGAGCATCTGAAGCAGGCGGGGCATCGGCTCCGTGCCGTCCGAGTGCGGCGTGTGGATGTGCAGATCAACGGCGGACCGGGGTTGGATCATCTCGTCGTTTCCTCCTTGGCAGCCCGGCGGGCGTGCGAAAAGCAGTATACCATAGCGCGCGCATCGGCACAAACCTCCCCCGTCTCCCTTCCCGTATTCTTTTCTTGGACCATAATTAGAATTCGTTAAAAGCCGCATAAAACCCGCTGAAAACCGCCTTGGAGCGCTTTCGCTTGACAGCGCTTTCGTGTATAATGACCTCGGTACTACACGAGGAGGAACAAGGGCGAATGAAAGAGATGATTCGGAAGGATGCGATTATCCCCTACAAGGTCCTGCGCAAGCGTTCGCCCATGCCGTTTCTGGCGGCAGGCGTCGTGTTTTTGGTCTACGGCGCGGCCCGGCCCTTGTACAGCCCGACGAGCTATCTTTTTTCGGGGGTCGTCGCGCTGGTGGCGTATGCGATCGCCCGCGGCGTCTGGCCGGACAAGCGGATCAAGGTCGAGCTTGCCCCCGCCACCGGGGACGCGCAGGCGGACCAGCTTCTGACCGAGGCGCGCGAGGCCATGGTCGCCATCCACGAGGCGAACGAGCGCATCGCGGACCCGAAGGTTTCCGCAGCCATCCAGGGCGTGGAGGACGCGTGCATCAAGATCCTGGCCCGCCTGGAGGAGCAGCCCGCGCTGTACGGCCAGCTCCGCACGTTTCTGCGCTACTACGTGCCCACCACAAGGAAGCTGCTGGAGGCGCGCGCGGCCATTGAGCAGGGCGGCGCGATGGAAAGCGGAAACGCCAAGGAGGTGTGCGCCCGCACAGACCGCGTGCTGCCGCAAATCCAAAGCGCGTTTGAAAAGCAACTGGAGGCGCTTGACAAGCACCGCTACCTCGATTTGCAGGTGGAGATGGACGTGCTGGAGGGCATGCTGAAATCCGACGGGCTGTATGCCGAGGGCCGAAAGTCCTTATAAATCCCATACACGAAGCGTACGCATTGCGAAAATAAGGAAGGGGTATCCATATGGAAAAGCAAAAACTGGGCGCGGTGGACGTGATGGCGGTCAAGCAGCCGCAGGACATCACGCTGACGGACCTGTCCGAGCACGACCAGGTGGCTGTCCGCGAATACGCGGAAAAAATCGACGTGACCAACGCCGCCGAGGTGCTGCAGTATGGATCGACCGCGCAGCAGAAGCTCACCGTGTTCGCGGACACGGCCCTGCAAAGCGCCCGCGTGAAGGATACCGGCGTTGTGGGCGATACCCTGACGGGCCTGGTGGCGCAGCTCCAGGGCTTTGGCGACAGCGGCGAAAAAAAGGGCATCCTCGGCTTCCTGAAAAGGGGCGCAAACCAGATCGCCTCGCTCAAGGCCCGGTATGACAAGGTGAGCGTCTCGGTGGATCAGGTGGCCGAAAAGCTGGAGGACCACCGGATGAACCTGATGCGCGACATCGCGATGCTCGACCGGCTGTATGACGAAAACGTCGAATATTACAAGCAGCTTTGCTTTTACATCGTCGCGGGCAAGGAAAAGATTCAGGCGCTTCGCGCGGCCGAGCTGCCCAAACTCAACGAAAAGGCCATCCAGACGGGCGACCCGGCAGACGCGCAGGCGGCCAGCGACCTGGCGTCCGCCATCGACCGCTTTGAAAAGAAGGTCTATGACCTGGAGCTGACGCGCCAGATCAGCATCCAGATGGCCCCGCAGATCCGCCTGCTCCAAAACAACGACTCGCTCATGGCTGACAAGATCCACTCGGCGCTGGTGAACACCCTGCCGCTGTGGAAGAGCCAGATGGTGCTGGCGCTGGGGCTTGAAAACTCCCGCCAGGCGATCGCGGCCCAGCAGGCCGTGACCGACGCGACCAACCGCATGCTCAAGCAAAACGCGGAGGTCTTGAAGCAGGGCACCATCGAGACGGCGCGCGCGACCGAGCGCGGCATTGTCGACATCGAGACCCTGGTGCAGACCAACCAGGCTTTGATCGATACGCTCACCGAGGTGGAGGGCATCCAGCGCGAGGGCCGCGCCCAGCGCGCCGCCGCGGAGACGAAGCTGCGCGAGATGGAGGAACAGCTCAAGCATAAGCTGCTGGAGATGCGAAACCGCGCCGTGGAGCCGGCCTCGCCGAATCAGCCCGTCTGACGGCATTTGGGTAGGGAAGGAGGACGCCGATGCTCAAAAAATTGAAGGAGCTGCCGATACCGGTCGCGGCAGCGTTTCTGGTCGTGTGCATTTTGGCGGGCGTTACGCTGGGCAACCGCAACGCGCTGGTGAGCGCCGCGCAGCGGCCGAAGGCCGAATATGAGGCGCTGGCCTCCTTGGCGCTGGAGCGCGGACAGAAGGCGTCGAACCTTCTGGTCATCGCGAGCCGCAACGCGCCGGACGCGCCGTACACGAAAAAGCTTGCGGAAACCATCGAAAGCGTGAAAAACGCCAAGAGCGTGCGCGAGGTGGCCGAGGCGAACCAAGCGCTGACCTTTGCGGCGACGGCCGTGGAGGAGGCGCTCTCGCCGGCGGTGACGCCGCAGGACAAAAAGCTGATGACCGGGGTGATGGACGACCTTGCCAGCGCCGAGCACCAGCTTGCACGCGTCGCCGGAAGGTATAACGAGGCTGTGCTGGAGGTCAAAACCGTCCACGGAAAGCTGCCGGCAAAATGGCTGCTTCGCGGGGCATTGCCGGAGGCCTATCAATGAAAAGGAGAACGAATGTGAAACGGTTTGCTTGCCTGCTGCTTTTGCTTTTGTGCGCCGCACTGCCCCTTGGCGCGCTGGCCGCGATTCCCGATCAGCCGATGGCCGCGTTCTACGTCAACGACTTTGCGGACGTGATCACCCAGGCGGATCAGGACGCGATGATCGCGCTCGGCACCGCCCTGGAGGATGCGTGCACCGCGCAGGTGGTCGCCGTGACGGTGCCGTTTTTCGACGGCCTGACCCGCGAGGAATATGCCTATCAGCTGTTTAACACGTGGCAGCTCGGCCAGAAGGACGACCAAAACGGCGTGCTGCTGCTCGTGTCGGTCGGCGACCGCGAAATCATCACGACCACGGGCGTTGACATCGAAAAGAAGCTGCCCGCTTCGGTCACCGGCAGCTATACGGACGAGTACGCGATCCCCTACCTGGCAAACGACGAGTTTTCCAAGGGCATCCGCGCCAATTACGAAGCCCTCTGCCACAAGGTCGCCTCCATCTACGGCGTCAGCCTGAACAAGGCTTCCGGGGGAACGAACGCGGGCACCGGCGCCGGCAATGCGTACGGCAATACCGGGGGCTACACCGGCTACAATGGGGGCACCTCCGCCAGCAGCGGGGAGGAAGGGATCGGATTCATGGGTATTTTGGTGGGCATTGTCGTGCTGATGGTCATCTTCTCCATCATCGGCAGCATTTTCCGCGCGGCGGGCAGCGCGCCCGGCTGCTTGTTCGGCTGGATGCTCGGCCGTTCTTCCCGTCCCCGCTGGGGATGGGGTTGGGGCTGGGGCGCCGGAAGGCCGCATTGGCGGCGCAGGCCCCCACCGCCGCCGCCGGGTCCGGGCGCGTTCGGACCCGGGCCGCGCCCGCGGCCGCCGGGAGGCCGGTCCACCGGCAGCTTTGGCGGATTCGGCGGCTTTGGCGGCGGTGGCAGCACCCGGGGCGGCGGCAGCGGCCGCAGCTTTGGCGGCGGCCGCAGCTTTGGCGGCGGCCGCAGCGGCGGTGGCGGCATCTTCGGGGGCGGCGGATCGCGTGGGGGCGGCGGCTTTGGCGGCGGTCGCACCGGTGGCGGTGGCGGCACCCGGGGCGGCGGCAGCGGGCGGAAGTTCTGACCTGTTCGCGCGCGCCCGCGCAGCGCGCCCTGACGATATTTTCCAAAAAACACCTTGAGATAGCTGACCTGTTCGCGCGCGCCCGCGCAGCGCGCCTGCGGGAAGCGGCGTGAAAAACCGCATACCCTTTCGAGGTAACCACGCTTGACCATATCGCAAAGACCCGCGGGTTTTCATTGAAAATCGCGGGTCAGAGTGTTGATAAAGCCCTGGGAGAGCTCGAGAGGGTTCTCAAACCCTCTCGATTTCAATCAAATCCAGCGGCATGTACGGTGGATTTGCGCAGATTC
>CAZUIA010000179.1:0-6384 GCA_964620835.1 uncultured Oscillospiraceae bacterium | reverse complement strand
GCGGCGCGGGTTCCTCCCCGATGCTCGCGCGCACGCGAGCGAGGACGCCCGCATGAATCACGTTCTTTCCCCTACCACTTCCCCCCCCCTGCGCCGCCCCCCGTACAAAGAAATTATCCCAACGGTCATCCCCACACGGCCATCCGCACTAGCGCAAGCCCAAAGCCGCGCCGGCCCCCGTTCGCGCGTCGGGCGCAAACCCCGCGCCACGTTGCGGCAAGCGGCCATCCATGGTATAATGACCGGCAGACAAGGCCGTTTTCGCATCAGGAGAGGAGGGATCACGCCGCATGGCCGACATGCTGAAGGCTGCCCGATCGGCGGCTTTTCCCGTCGCGCTGACCGGGGCGGGCATCTCCGCGCCGTCCGGCCTGCCCACCTTCCAGGCGGACTGGAAAGGCCGCCCGATTCGCGACTTTCTTTCCCGGGAATACTTTGACTCAGATCCATACGGCTTTTTTGAGCTATACTGCGCGATGGAGGCCTGGGGCCGCGCCGAGCCGAACGCGGCGCACCAAGCCCTTGCGCGCCTTACCCTGCCGGTGATCACGCAGAACATCGACGGGCTGCACCAAAAGGCGGGCTCGTCGCGCGTCGTGGAGCTGCACGGCAACCTGCGAAACCTGCTGTGCCCCGCGTGCCGCGCTGTCGTCCCCGCAGGCCCTGTCTGCCAAGCGCTTCGCCCGCTCTACGCCGCGGGGGACAAAAGCGGCGTCCTGCGCCTTTTGCGCTGCGCATGCGGCGGGGCCCTGAACGTGGACGTCGTGCTGTACGGCGACGCGGTGCGCGGCCTTTCCGAGGCCGGTTCCTGGCTGAACCGGTGCGATTTGCTGCTGGTGATCGGCACGTCGCTGCAAACCTACCCCGCGGCCCTTTTGCCGGACATCGCCCGGCGAAACGGCGCGCGGGTGCTGATCGAGGACCGCGACTGCATCGGGGCGCTGTCCGGCCTATGAGGAGGAACCATGCCGAACTATGAGGTGCTGCTCGCGGACGCGGACGGCACGCTGCTGGATTTTGACGCGGCCGAGAACAAGGCCCTGGCCGCCGCCTGCGCCCGCATGGGGCTTTTGATCGACGAAGCGCAAACAGCAAGGTATAAGGCGATCAACGAATCCCTCTGGCGCGCGTTTGAGCGCCGGGAGGTTACGCAATCGGCGCTTCGGACGCTTCGGTTTTCCCGGTTTTTTGAGGAGCTCGGCGTTTCGCTGGACCCTAAGGAGATGGCCGGGCATTTTGTGGACGCGCTGTCCCTGCAATCGGACGAGCTTGTGGGCGCGCGCGAGTTTCTGCAAAAGGCCGCGTCCCGCGTGCCCGTCGTGGTGGTCACAAACGGCATCGCATCGGTGCAGCGAAGCCGGTTTTCCCTTTCGCCGCTACAGGCGTTCGTTTCCGGTTACGTAATTTCCGGCGAGGTCGGCTTTGCCAAGCCCGACCCCCGGATGATCCACCGCGCGCTCGATATCGCGGGCAAGGAACCGTCCCAAGCGCTGATGCTCGGGGACGAGCCATCCAGCGATATCGCGGCGGCGTGCGCCGCGGGCGTGGCGAGCTGCTGGTTCAACCCCACCGGGCGGAAAAACCCCACGCCACACCGCCCGACCTACGAGATCCGCGAGTTGAAAGAGGCGCTTCAATGGCTGTAACCGAAATGAAAACGTACCGTTTCACGTGGCGCCCTTCGGAAGAGGCGCTTTGGAGCCTTTCGGCGGAGGACCGCCGCGCGGCGGAGGCGCTTTCCCCGCGCGCATGGGTGCGCGAGGTGGCGATCGAGGCCATCGGGGACGATTTCGTGCAGCTTTGCGGCGAGTGGTTTGACGGGCCCTGGCTGGCCACGTGCCTGAAGGATGCGCGGCGCGCGTGGGTGTTCCTCACCGACGCGGGGGCGGGCCTTCCGCTTTCCGCGCCCCTTCGCCCCCTTGCCGTGGAAGCGGCCTATTTCGCGGCGGAGCGCCTGGCCGGGGCGGCGCCCTGCGCGTCCGGCGAACGCGCGTACGCCGTCGCGCCGGGCGGCACGCCCGGCTGGCCCGAAACAGATCGGCCGAAGCTGCTGCGCCTGCTTGAGGGCGCAAGCCCTTCCTCGCCGGAAAGCGCGCTTGCAGGCCTTTTGTTCACAGCCGCCCGCCCCGCCCACGCATGCGGTGGATGCAGCGGGTGCGGCGATGGAAATTGCGGAAGTTGCGGCGGACATTGCCATGCAACAAACGGGAACGCTTGAGCGTCTTATAGGAGAACAGGCGTATTGCATTTTTATATAATAAGGAAGGAATGGAACCGGCATGAAAAAGAGGAACGTAAAACGGTTAACGCTGGCGCTCTTGCTTGCGGCGCTGCTGCTTAGCATGACCGGATGCTTTGTCAAGCCGGATAAAACCATTGACACAGAGCCGACCAACCCGGTCGTGCTGCCCTTTGCCACGTCTACCCCCTCCCCCAGCCCCGCGCCCACCGAGCCGGGCCAGAGCGGCTGGGAAGGCGGTGCCGGGACGGTTACGGGCGCGCCCGTGGCGACGCCGACCGCGCCGCCCGTCACCGCGCCGCCCATCCAGGTGGTGACCCCCACCCCGTCGCCCAGGCCGGCATGGACCTACTCCCCCACCGCCAGGCCCACGGCCACCGACGACGGCACCCTGCGCCACGGCACCACCGGCCAGGCGGTCCGGCTGATGCAGCAAAAGCTCAAGGATCTTGGGTACTACACCGGTTCGGTGGACGGCACCTTCGGTTCGGGCACCGAGACGGCGCTTCGCGCCTTCCAGACGACCAACGGCCTGAAGGCGGACGGCGTGGCGGGCCAGCAGACGCTGAACAAGCTCTACTCCAACAACGCTTTGCCAAAGCCCACCGCCACGTATGTATACGCGACATCCCGCCCCACGCCGCAATCGTATACCCCCTCCACGCCCAGCACCTACCGCTTTTTGCAGCTTGGCAGCAATGGCGCGGACGTCACGCGGCTGCAAAATCGCTTAAAGGAGCTCGGGTATTTCAACGGCACCGTCAGCGGCAGTTTCGGCGCGGACACCGAGGCCGCGGTCACGGCGTTCCAGCAGCGAAACGGTCTGTGGGTTGACGGCGTGGCCGGCGAGGACACGCAGCGGATGCTCTTCAGCTCCGCGGCCCTCCCCTACGGCGGACAGATCCCCACAAACGCTGGCGCGGGGTACCGCACGCTGAAGAAGGGCCTGAGCGGGGACGATGTTTCCGCCCTGCAGACGCGGCTGAAGGAGCTTTATTACTACAACGGCGCCATCGATGGAAAGTATGGCGATTCGACCGAGCTTGCGGTCAAGGTGTTCCAGCAGCGAAACGGCCTGACGGTGGACGGCGTCGCGGGCAGCGGGACCCTTGCCAAGCTCAACTCCAGCGAGGCGCTCAGCGCGCCCACGGTGCCCTCCTCCTCCCCCACGCCCTACAGGGCCGGCGGCACGCTGCAGACCGGCAGCATGGGCGACGAGGTGTACCGCCTGCAGGAACGCCTGTACGATCTTGGGTATTATTACGGCACGATCGACGGCATTTACAGCGACGCGGTCGCGATGGCGGTGCGCGCGTTCCAGTCCGCGAACAACCTGACGGCGGACGGCAAGGCCGGCGCAAACACGCAGACCAAGCTGTACAGCCAAAGCGCCGTGCGCGCCTCGACCGGCGTGGACGACAGCTTCTCCACCCTTCGCGAGGGCGACACGGGCGAGCGCGTGCGCGCGCTGCAGACGCTTCTGTCCACCTATGGCTACTACGCAGGCGCGGTGGACGGCAAGTACGGCGCCAGCACCACCCTGGCCGTGCAACAGCTGCAGGCCCAGAACAGCCTTTCGGCCGACGGTATCGCGGGCCCCGCGACGCTGCAGCTTCTCTACCAGGGGAGCCCCAAGCACGCTTCCACTCCCGGCACGGGGGTGCAGCAGCCCGCGTTTGCCACGCTCAAGCAGGGCGCGAGCGGGCCGGATGTCATGCGCATGCAGGAATTTCTTCAGGAAATCGGCTACTATACCGGCTCTGTTGACGGCAATTTCAGCGCGGCCACGTTCATCGCCGTGCAGGCGTTCCAGTCCCGAAACGGTCTGAAGGTGGACGGCATCGCCGGATCGGAAACGCTGGCGCTTTTGTACAGCGGCGACGGCGTCCCGGCGGCCGGGTTCAATCCCGGTACTGCCACCAACCCCGAGCGCACGTCCATGGTGTACGGCGACGAGGGACAGGATGTCTATGACCTGCAAAGCCGCCTCAAGACCCTGGGGTATCTGACCGGGACCCCCGACGGGAAGTTCGGCAACGCGACCACGGTGGCCGTCAAGGCGTTCCAGACCAAGAACGGCCTCAAGGTGGACGGCGCGGCCGGACCGGAAACGCGCGCCAAACTGTACGCGGCCGACGTGATCCCGGCGAGCGCGTCCGGCGCAGCCGCCCAGAACCTGTCCGCGGTAACCAACCGCGCCCGCGAGCTGGAGGAGCAAAAGGCGTCCGGCGCGATCCAGGCAAGCCTTTCGGGCGGCGGCATCGCGGCCTCTTTGAACTCAAACGTCTATTTCGCCGGCGGCGCAAACGGCACGCTCTATGTTTCCAGCGGCGGCGTGGACCGCGAGGTCTACGGCTCCCCTGCCAGCTTCATCCATGCCAGCGACAAGGGCATCACGTTCGTTTCCGGCAGCAAGGTGCTGCGCGTTTCGGCAAGCGGCGGCAACGTGCAAACCTTGATCGAGGCCGGCGGCATTTCCAAGCTGTCCCTCGTCGGGGATACCCTATACTACCTGGAAGGGAATTCGCTCGTGAAGTCGGGCTCCGGCACCGCGCCCTTTGTGCTGGCCGGCGGGGTGAACGATTTCACGATCGATATCTACCAGTACGTCGCCTACATCGCTTCCCCGGAAGGCGTCAAGATCGTCCCGCTTAACGGCGGCGCCGAAACGCTGTTGGTTTCCACCAGCGCAAACCAGGTGCAACTATGCGACAGCGTGGTATTCTTTAGAAGCGGCGGCGGTATTTACCGCGTCCAAAACGGCGTCAGCGTGCTGCTGGCGGACGCGGGCGCTTCCTGGATGGGCATCTACCGCGACAAGATCTACTACATCAGCGGCGACAGGCTGTACCGCTGTGACACCAACGGCCAAAACAACCAGGTCTTCTACGACGGACAGACCGCGGACGTGTCGTTCGTCGCAGGTAACGTCTACTTGACCCGCACAAGCGGCGGGCCCGTGACCGAGATTCTGCCGGTCGAGTGACGCGGACGAAAAAGCGCTTTCCATGGTGGCGAACGCGAGTCTGTGCTTACAAATGCGGGGATACCAGGGGTACAAAGAACAGCATATGGACAAGGCCCGACGCAAGTCGGGCTCAGGCCCTTGACAACCCCCTGCTATGCAAAAGCGCAGCAGGGAGTTGTCAAGGGCCTGATACTATTGCAACACATGAATGCCCGGTGAACCAAGCTCTGTGTGTGATAGGGGCAATGCGACAGCGTTGCTCATAAGGGAACGAACGCAGTCGCAGAGTCGGTCGATCACCTTTTCCAGGGAGACGAAGATTTCATTCCGGAAACCTTTCTCTCGGATTTCATCCCAGATCATCTCGATGGGGTTCAATTCGGATATAGGGCAACAGCGCATACAATTGGATCTGTACGACTAGCAATCTTGTCTGACATCAAGGGAGGCGTTATACTTGATGTTGGAGGGAAAACGATGTCAGAAAAACGAACGGAGAAAGATCCGGTCATGAAGGTGGCGCGGCATCGGTTGAGCGTGCTGGAGATGGCGGATGCGTTGGGGAACATTTGGGAGGCATGCCGGCGAAGCGGCATAGACCGGACGAGCTTCCAGGAGTGGAAGCGACGGTTTCAGACGCATGGTCTTGAAGGGTTGAAGGATATGCCGCCGATTCCGAAAAGCCAGCCGAACGCGATGACGCCGGAGGTTGAGGCGATGATTCTCAAAGGAAGCCTTGAATATCCATCATGGGGCTGTGTGAGACTGTCGGACTATCTGAAACTAAAAGGGTATCGGTCAGTTCCCCGACGGTTCAAAAGATACTGATTCGCAACGGGATGTCCAGCGTCTATGGCCGATGGCTTCGGCTGGAAGAGAAACATCTGACCGAGGGGATCGAACTGACCGCAGAGCAGGTAGCGAAGATCGAGAAGTTCAACCCGTGCTTTAAGGAGCGGCATGTGGAATCCTCGCGGGCGGGAGAATTGCTCAGCCAGGATACCTTCTTTGTAGGCGCGCTGAAGGCCATTGGCAAGGTGTACATGCACGCGGCGGTGGACACATACGGCTCCTACGCTTCCGGCTTTCTCCACGCAAGGAAGCAGGCCGAATGTGCGGCGGGGTAGCGCGTAAAATTTTGTGTAAAGCAGGAATGCCAGGATAAGAGCGAGAACGG
>CAZUIA010000178.1:2157-6469 GCA_964620835.1 uncultured Oscillospiraceae bacterium | reverse complement strand
AGCGACGCGCAAAGCCCGCAGCCGACGCAAAGCGACGCGTCGATTTGCGCGCCCGCGTCGCCGCGTGAGAGGGCCGGGCAGCCGATCTTCAGGCAGACGCCGCAGTCGCGGCAATCCTCAACCGCGTAGGGGGCCGGGTGCTCCTTCGTGAGCAGCACGCACGGGGCCTCCGCGATGATCACGGACACCGCCTCGCGCGCCGTTTCCTCCTGGATGGCTTTTTCCAGCGCCTTGTGGTCAAACGGGTCGACCTTTCGCACGTGCGTTACGCCGCAGCCGCGGCATAATGTCTCCAGATCGAGCCGCGGGGCTTCCTTGCCGTAGATGTCCTTGCCGCTGGCCGGGTTTTCCTGGTGGCCGGTCATGCCGGTGATGCGGTTGTCCACGATCAGCACCGTGATGGTGCCGCCATTGTACACCGCGTCGATGAGCGCCGGGACGCCGCTGTGCAGGAACGTCGAGTCGCCGATCACCGCCACGCTCTTTCGGCTGAATGCCTGTCCGCGCGCCTTTTCCGCGCCGAACGCCATGCCGATGGATGCGCCCATGCACAGCGTTGCGTCCATGGCCGAAAGCGGCGGCGTGGCGCCGAGCGTATAGCAGCCGATGTCGCCGAACACGTTCAGCTTTCGCTTTTTGAGCACATGGAATGTCGCGCGGTGCGGACAGCCGGGGCACAGGGCCGGGGGCCGGATGACGACCGGCGGCGCGTCCGGCAGGGGAGCTTCCACGCCCAGGAGCGCCTTTTTCACCTTGCGAACGCCCAGCTCGCCCTGCAGGCCGGTCTGGTCCTTGCCGCTTGCGGGGATGCCCATCGCGTTGAGCGCGTCCTCCAGGAACGGCTCCAGTTCCTCGATGACGACCAGCCTGTCCACCCGCTGTGAAAACGCGCGCAGCGCGTCCTTTGGCAGCGGGTAGGTCATACCGAGCTTAAATGTGGACGCATCCGGCGCGGCCTCGCGCACGTATGGGTAGCATACGCCCGAGCACACCACACCAAGGGCGGGATCGCGCATTTCTGCGCGGTTGATCTCCATTTCGGACGCGTCTTTGGACAGTTTCTTTTCGCGCTCCTCCACGATAGGGTGACGCCGCCGCGCGTTGCCGGGCATCATGACGTACTTTTGCGGTTCCTTCGCCCAGTCGGGCATCGTATGCGGCGTCCGCTCGCCAAGCGTCACCAGCGAACGGGCGTGGGCGATGCGCGTCGTGACGCGGACGATCACCGGGGTGTCGTACGCTTCCGACAGGTCAAACGCCAGCTTCACAAAGTCCTTGCACTCCTGCGCGTCGGACGGCTCCAGCACCGGCAGGTGCGCGCTTCTGCCATAGTAGCGGCTGTCCTGCTCATTTTGCGAGGAAAACATCGCCGGGTCGTCCGCCACCACGATCACCAGCCCCGCGCGGATGCCGGTATACGCGGCCGTGAACATCGGGTCCGCCGCCACGTTCATGCCCACGTGCTTCATGCACGTCATCGCCCGGGCCCCGGCCATTGCCGCGCCAAAGGCCACCTCCATAGCCACCTTCTCGTTTGTGGCCCATTCGGCGTTGATCTCCGGATAGGTCGCGGCGGCGGCGGTGATCTCCGTGGACGGCGTGCCCGGATAACTGGACACCACTGTTGCGCCAGCTTCCCACGCGCCCCGGGCGAGCGCCTCGTTTCCCAAATACAGTGCCTTTTCCATCATTCGCCTCTCAAATCGGTCACACGCTTGGCCTTGCCCTCAAACCGCTTGAGCGTATTGGGCGACACCAGCTGCACCTTGATATCCAAATTGAGCACCGCGCGCAGCCTGTTTTGGATGGTCTTTTCCAGCGCCTCCAGCTCCGACCACCTTTCCAGCAGGCTGCCGTCGATCAGTTCCACCTTCACGGCCAGGCGGTCGAGGTAGTTCTGCCGCGTCACCTCGATTTCATAGTGCGGGCCGATGCCGCGTATGGTGAGCAGCACGCTTTCGATCTGCGAGGGGAACACGTTCACCCCACGGATGATCAGCATGTCGTCGGTGCGGCCCTTGATCTGCCCCATCCTTGCGGTGGTGCGGCCGCAGGCGCACTGTTCATACGAAAGGCTGGTGATGTCGCGCGTCCTATAGCGCAGCATCGGCTGGCCGCGCTTGGTCAGCGTGGTGATGACCAGCTCGCCCGTCGCGCCCTCGGACAGCACCTTGCCGGTCTCGGGATCGATGATCTCCGGCAGGAAGTGGTCCTCGCAAAAATGCTGCCCCTCAAACGCCAGGCACTCGCCCGCGACGCCGGGCCCGATGATTTCCGTCAGGCCGTAGTTTTCCGTGACCACCATGTTCCACCGGCACGAAAGCTCCTTTCGCATTTCCAGGGTGGAGCTTTCCGCACCGAAAAGCCCCAGCCGCAGCTTCATCCCGCCCATCAGGCCCGCCCGCTCGGCCGCCTCGGCCAGGAACATGGCATAGGACGGGGTGGCGACGAGCACCGTGGCGCCGAAGTCGTGCATGACCTGGATCTGCCGGTCGGTGTTGCCCCCGGAAATCGGAATGATGGCCGCGCCGATCTTTTCAAGGCCATAGTGCAGGCCGAACGCGCCGGTGAAGAGGGAATACCCAAAGGAAATCTGGGCGATGTCGTCGGCGGTGGCCCCGGCCGCGGTGGCAAGCCGCGCGATGCACTCGCTCCATACGTCCAGGTCGCCGCGCGTATACCCCGCCACGATGGACTTGCCCGTGGTGCCGCTGGAGGCGTGCAGCCGCACGATCTCGCGCATCGGCACGGCCAGCAGGTTGAACGGATAGTTTTCCCGAAGGTCATCCTTAACGGTGAAGGGAATGCGCGTCAGGTCCTCAAGCGTGCGGATATCCTCGGGCTTGATTCCGAGTTCATCAAAGCGCCGCCGATATAGCGGCGTGTTTTGATAGCAGTGCCGGATCGTCTGCTGAAGCCGCTCAAGCTGCAGCGCGCGCAGCGCCTGGCGCGGCATGGTTTCGACGGTTTCATTCCAGATCATACCTATCCTCCCATTCTACAACCATATACATCAAAGCCGCCCCATCTCTGCCATGCTTCCATCCAAGGGGCCGGGGCGTTCTTATCATTATAGCGCAGGTCCTGCCAAAAGAAAAGCGGAGGATTCCATACGCGCGAAGGATGTATAAAAATGGCTATGACCATAGCCTGCGCAAACGGGCCGCGGCCGCGCCGGGCGGACGCGGGCAGGGTGCGCCATCTAAAGGGGCTGCCCCATTGCGGCTACACCGCTTTGAGACAGCCCCCTGTTGCAACACACTGAAACCCGAATCAGAAAGCGCCTTTGTTTTGAGAAGCGCCGCCGATGCCTTCGGCCCGTCACACAAGCCCCCAAATGGATAGGTTCGCCACGGTTTCCACCAGGCCGTTGAACACCAGGCACAGCCCGCCGTTCAAAACGGTCAGCTCGGAATCGTCCCGCGCGGTCTGGATCACGTCGGCAAACACAAGCGGCGAAGCGCCGTCCTTTTGCGGCATGATGTCGTGCGTGGCCACGATCTTGCCGTTTACCGCCAAATGAATGTGGGTGCTTGCCCCGCCCAGAATGTTCGCCACATGGAGCGTCCAATGCACGATGTATTTGCCGGCGCTGGCAAGCGCAAACGCGCCCGTCGCCTGGTGATACGAGATGTGCGGCGCTCCTTTCGTTATTTCGGTATTGTACTTGACCGTTTCACCGGGCAGGCACAAGCGCTCCGTTTGTTCCGCGGGGTAGGCCAGAGCGACCTGGGTCCCCATGAGGACGGGCGCAGGTCCGGTCGGCCCTGTCGGACCGGTGGGTCCGAGATATCCGCGCTCCCCCTGGGGCCCTTCCGGCCCTTGGCAACCCTTCGGCCCTTGCGGTCCCTGGGGGCCCATGGGGCCGACCGGCCCCTCCGGCCCAATAGGGCCCGGAGGGCCTTCCGGGCCTCTTTCCCCCTGCGGCCCCTCCGGCCCCGCGGGGCCTGGAAAGCCCATGGGGCCGATGTCGCCCTTGGGACCCATCAGTCCTTGGGATCCCTGGGGACCGGGAGGGCCCGGGTTGCCCCTGCGCCCCATCGGCCCTTGACAGCCGGGGTCCCCCTGGGGGCCCACGTCGCCGCGATCACCCTTGGGCCCTTGGGGGCCGGGCGGGCCGGGATCACCCTGGGGACCCATGGGGCCGGCCATCCCCTGCGGGCCTGTCGGACCCGTTGGGCCTGGTTCCCCGGGAGCGCCTTGCGGGCCTGTCGGGCCGGGATCACCTTGCGGACCCACCGGGCCGGGATCACCCTGCGGACCCACCGGGCCGGGGTCGCCTTGCGGACCCATCGGGCCGGAATCGCCCTGC
>CAZUIA010000178.1:0-2033 GCA_964620835.1 uncultured Oscillospiraceae bacterium | reverse complement strand
CCCGTAGGGCCGGGATCACCCTGCGGACCCACCGGGCCGGGATCACCCTGCGGGCCCATCGGACCGGGATCACCCTGTGGGCCCATCGGCCCGGAATCACCTTGCGGGCCCATCGGGCCGGGGTCTCCTTGCGGACCTATCTGGCCGGGGTCTCCCTGCGGGCCTATCGGGCCGGGATCTCCCTGCGGACCTATCGGGCCAGGGTCTCCCTGCGGACCCGTGGGGCCACAATCGCCCTGTGGGCCTACGGGGCCAAGAGCGCCCTGCGGACCCACGGGGCCGACAACCCCTTGCGGTCCCGGAGGGCCGGTGGGCCCCGGGCAGCAACCGCCGCATGAACACGGCGGACGGGGCGGGAAAGACGAGCAGTCCCGTGCGGAGCAGCAGACAAAGATCCCCCTGTCACGATTCCAGCTGCACACAGGGCAATTGGGGTTGCCGCAGCTCCCGGGCGCTATGTAAGGATTTTTTTCTTTTTTCCCATTGAAAATATTCAATTGGTAAGCCTCCTTTTTATCCCCTTGCGCAAGGCTGTCCCGAATCCGTCAAAGCCGTTGCGGAGGAAAGCTTGTTTGGATAGATCAAACGCCAAAAAGTGACCGTACCCAATAACAGGATACGGCAAAGCGAAAAGGATGTGAGAAAAAAGGTGCGGCGTAAATCAGAAGGAATTTTCCCAAAGAACGGCATGCGCTTCAAGGTACCGATAAACTGCGCCCGCGGCGCCGGGCACGCCGCCAACGTGAACACGTATATTGGTAGGGAATGATGTTGTCATTCGGCATCCCAGCAAGAAAGGATATCATGATATGCGCAGCGGCTTCGACGATTGCGGGATGGATCCCTCCATCGCATCGCAACATAATTATATCGGCGGCATGGAAGCGCAGTTTTGCGCGTCCAAAGGGTGCTTTCATCAGGATCAGGAGTACCGCCCGTTCCTATGTCCTCCGATGTGCCCGCCCGGCCCGCAGGGCCCCAGGGGGCCCAAGGGGGATCCGGGCTGTCCCGGCCCCAAGGGCGACGACGGTTACCCAGGCCCCCAAGGGCCCGCGGGACCCATGGGGCCGGAAGGCCCGAGGGGGCCAAGAGGTCCGCAAGGAGAAAAGGGAGAAAAAGGCGACCCGGGCTGCCCCGGCCCCGTAGGTCCGCGAGGCCCGGCAGGCCCGATCGGTCCGCAAGGGCCGTACGGCCTGCGCGGCGATGTGGGGCCACAGGGTGACCCCGGCTGTCAAGGCCCGATGGGGCCAAGGGGCAACTCCGGCCCTCCCGGTCCCCAGGGACCCCAGGGCCCGATCGGTCCCAGAGGGGATACCGGCCCCGCGGGACCGCAAGGACAGCCCGGCCCTGAAGGCCCTATGGGCCCGCAGGGCATTCCCGGCCCGGAAGGGCCGATGGGCCCGGAGGGGCCCGCGGGGCCGCAGGGCCCTCAAGGCCCGGAAGGCTCCAGAGGCTGCCCGGGACCCGAAGGCCCTCAGGGAGAAATCGGCCCGATTGGCCCGACCGGCCCGCAGGGCGACATCGGACCCACAGGCCCGACCGGCCCGCAGGGCGACATGGGGCCCACGGGTCCGACAGGGCCTTCCGGCACGGAAGGGTTGGCCGCTTATGGCGGATTGTTCAATGATGTCGAGCAGATCCTTATCATTCCCCCGGAAGGTATGCAAATCGTTGACCTTCCCGATCTTATGTCCTCCAGCAATGTGACATTGGTTGACAGCACCGTCGAAATCCATACGGCCGGCGATTATCGGGTAGAGTTCATGGCCATTATGCAATCGGCGTCGGGCACGATGGACGCGCTCATCGGCGTCCATCAAAACGGGATCGCGATTCCATCCCTGCTGGCGGGTGCCGTTTTGCAGTCGACTTTTGTATATCTTTCCGTCAGCGCCATCGTTACCTTGGCGATGGGCGATATATTGGATCTTCGGGTGCAAAGCACCGCCGGCGGCACGGTCCTCTTTGGTCCCGCGCTCAACGCGTCCCTGAGCGTCATGAAAATCAGCGCCGACGTATAACCGCAACCGGCC
>CAZUIA010000177.1:0-6481 GCA_964620835.1 uncultured Oscillospiraceae bacterium | reverse complement strand
TCCTCAACGCCGTCCTCGTCGTCGGCGATGAAGCGGCAATAGCCGCCCAGCGGCAAGGCCCTGAGCGAATACGTCGTGCCCGACTTGGCCTTTTTCGACCAAAGCTTCGGCCCAAAACCCACGGCGAACTCCATCACGCCCACGCCCGTCAGGCGTGCGGCCAGAAAATGCCCCAGCTCGTGCAGCATGATGATCACGCCAAACAGCACAATGGCCAGTATCCAATACATCGCGTTCCTCCCGTTTCGTTCTCCCTTGGCATGCGTCAAAGCGCGGGAATTTCAGTATATGAAAGCAGGCTCGCGGCCATGCGGCGCGCCGTTTCATCGGCCTCCCGGACAGCCTCAAGCGACGCGGCCGGACGAACGGGCGCCTTGTCCAGCACATCCCGCACGGTGCGAGCAATGCGCCCGAACGGAATTTTGCCCGCAAGAAACGCCTGAACCGCCGATTCGTTGGCGGCGTTGAGCATCGCGGGGGCCGTTCCCCCGGCCCGCAGGGCCTCGTACGCCAGCGAAAGGCCGGGGAATTTTGCCGTATCCACAGGCTCAAACGTCAATTCCTTCAGGTGCGAAAACGAAAGCCGGTCTCCGCCGGTCGAAAGCCGCTCGGGGTAGGCCATGGCGTAGAGGATCGGCAGGCGCATGTCCGGCGTGCCAAGCTGCGCCAGCAGCGCGCCGTCCTGAAACTCCACCATGGAATGGACGATGCTCTGCGGATGAATCAGCACGTCGATCCTCTCGGGCGGCAGGTCGAACAGCCACCGCGCCTCGATGACCTCCAGCGCCTTGTTGAGCATTGTGGCCGAATCGACGGTGATCTTTTTGCCCATGGACCAGTTCGGATGGCGCAGCGCCTGATCGATGGTCGCCTGCTCGATGGCCCCCGCTTCCCACGTGCGAAACGGCCCGCCCGAGGCCGTGAGCACCAGCCGCGCGGGTGGGTTCCCCTCCGCCGCGCGCAGGCACTGGAAGATGGCGCTGTGCTCCGAATCCACGGGCAGCAGCGCGTTTTTTCGCTTGTTTGCCTCCGCCATGACGAGCGCGCCGCCCGCCACCAGCGCTTCCTTGTTCGCCAGCAGCACCCGCTTGCCCGCGCTGAGCGCAGCCAGAACAGACGAAAGCCCCGCAAAGCCGACCACCGCCACCAGGACGTCGTCCGCTTCGGGCAGCTCGGCCGCCTCGATGAGGGCCCTTTCCCCAAAGACCCATTGGCAAAATTTCACGTCGTCCGGGATTTTTTCCGGCTCCACCACCAGGCCGGCCAGCCGGGGCCGAAAGCGGCGCACCTGGTCGAACAGCTTTTCCGCGCTTGCGTGCGCGGCCAAAGCGCCAATACGAAAGCGGTCCGCATGGCGGGCCGCCACCTCAAGCGCCTGCGTGCCGATGGAGCCGGTGCTGCCCAAAATCGAAAGTTCTCGCAAGGGTTCTCTCCTTACAAAAATGCATCAGGTCCACAGAAGGCCCGTGGCCATGCAGTAGCCAAACAGCACGTAGGACACGAAGATCACGCTGTCCAGCCGGTCCATCATGCCACCGTGGCCAGGGAAGACCGTGCCAAAATCCTTGATGCCGCAAAACCGCTTGATCATTGACGCGGACAGGTCCCCGAGCTGCCCCGCGACCCCGCCCATGATGCCCAGCACCGCGAAATGCCACACGGGCGGCATCGGCGCGATGGACATGCCGCTCAGGCACAACAGCACCGCGCCCACCACGCTGCCGAAAAGGCCCGCGACCGATCCCTCCCAGGTCTTCTTCGGCGACAGCTCCGGCACCATCTTATGTTTCCCCAGCGTGACGCCCACGAAATACGCGAAGATGTCGCCGACCATGGCGATGACGAATACCGAAAGCACCAGCAGCGCGCCCAGCGCGTCCGGCTCGATGCGGATGATCGGAAAGAGCATCGAAAGCGGGATAGGCACCGAAACGAGCACGTTCAGCGACGCCGCGGCGTCCTGCCAGCGGGGCTGCTTTCGCAGCGAAATCTGCAGCATGATGACCATCGTTGCCGAGCAGCCCAGCAGGTAGACGCCGACCGGGCCGGTCAGCAGATAGATGGGCAGCATCAGCGCGGCCATGCCGTACACCGTCCACCGCGCGGGGTGCAGCCCGGCCTCCAGGAAGGCCCGCTGCATCTCATAGCACCCCAGCAGCGCCACGGCGACGATGGTCAGGTCAAACAGCCAGCTTCGAAGGACCATCACCAGGGCCAAAAACCCGGCGGCCACGAGGCCCGTGATCGTGCGCTTGAGCATGCTGCTTCACTCTCCTTCGTGCTGCGCGCGGCCACCGAAGCGGCGGTCCCGCGCAGCGTATGCGGCAAGCGCCGCGTGGTAGGCGGCAAGGTCAAAGTCCGGCCAGAGCGTTTCGGGAAACAAAAGCTCGGCGTACGCGGTCTGAAAGAGCAGGAAATTCGACAGGCGCATTTCCCCGCTCGTTCGGATGACCAGGTCCACATCCGGCTGGCCGGCCGTATCCAGCGCGCCCGAAAGGGCCGCCTCGTCGATCGCGTCCGGCGAAAGCTCGCCCGCGGCCACGCGCCTGGCGAGCGACCGCGCCGCGCGGACCAGGTCGTCCCGCCCGCCGTAGTTGAGCGCGATGTTCAGCGAAAGGCCCGTGTTTTTGCGCGTGCGCTCCACCGCATTTTGGCACGCCTCACGCTGGGGGCCGGGCAGGCCATCAACGTCGCCCAGGATGCGGATGCGGACGTTGTTGGCGTGAAGCTCGTCGATCTCCCGGCTGAAAAACTCCAGGAGAAGGCCCATCAGCACGTTGACCTCCGCCCTTGACCGCTTCCAGTTCTCCGTGGAAAACGCGTACAACGACAGGGCCTGAATGCCCAGGTCGCTGCTTTCGCGCACCACGGCGCGCAGCGCCTCCACGCCCTTTCGGTGCCCTAGGGCGCGCGGCAGCCCGCGGCGCTTGGCCCAGCGGCCGTTGCCGTCCATGATGATGGCCACGTGGCGCGGCAGGCGCGCGGGCACGCTTGCGTCGGTCATTCGTCCCTCTCCTTTACCCGGTCCTCAAACGCCGCGGCGGTCAGCTCGCGGCCATCCTTTCGCACGCGCACCACGCGCAGCGCGCCCGCGCTTTCGGCACGGCGCGGGGCGCGGGAAACGGTAACCGCCGGCTCCACGCCACGCGCGCGAAGCCGGCGGACAGCCTCCTCAAGCGGCAACCCGAGCAAGCGTTCGGCGCTCAAACGGACATGATCTCCTTTTCCTTGTCGGCGGCGATCTTGTCCAGGTCCTTGATGGCGCTGTCGTGCACCTTTTGAATCTCCGCCTCGGCCTGCTTCAGGTCGTCCTCGGTGATGTCGGAGCTCTTTTGCAGCTTCTTGGCTTGGTCCACGGCGTCGCGGCGGATCGAGCGGACGGCCACCTTGGCCTCCTCGCAGCTCCTTCTGACGACCTTGGTCAGCTCCTTGCGGCGCTCCTCGTTGAGCTCCGGCACGATCAGGCGGATGATCTTCCCGTCGTTGGACGGCGTCATGCCGAGATCCGATTTCATGATCTCCTTTTCCACCTGCGGGATCATCTTCGTGTCGTACAGGGCGATGGTCAACTGGCGGGCTTCCGGCGCGGCGATGTTGGCAAGCTGGGACAGGGGCGTCTGCACGCCGTAATAATCCAGCGTGATGCGGTCCAGAAGCTGCGGGTTGGCGCGGCCCGCGCGCAGGGCGGACAGCTCCTTTTTGAGCACCGACGCGGTTTTCGCCATCTTTTCTTTGGCGTTTTCAATGATCTTATCCGTCATCATCCTCAACTCCTATCCTTGGATTTGGGACCATAGCTATCTATATTGTATCCTGTTTTTCCCTCAAGCGCAAGAGCGGCGTTTATCCGTGCACCAGCGTGCCGAACGTTTCACCGGCCGCCGCGCGCAGGATGTCCTCGGGCGTTTCAAGGCCGAACACGTGGATCGGGATGCCCCTGTTTTTGCAGATGATCAGGGCGGCGGTGTCAATGCCGCTGGATTTGAGCTGAAGCGCCTCGTCGAACGTCAGGTCCCTGAGCAGCTTTGCCTCTTTATCGCGCTTGGGGTCGCCGTCGTAGACGCCGTCCACGTTTTTCGCAAGCAGCAGGATGCCCGCGCCCATCTCGGCCGCGCGCTGGGCCGCCGCGGTGTCGGTCGAATGGAACGGGTCGCCCGTGCCGCAGCAAAAGAGCACGACCCTGCCACTTGACAGGTGCTCGCGCGCCGCGCGGAAGAAATACGGCTCGGCAAAGGCGGTCATCTCCACCGCGCTCATCACGCGCGCTTCAAGCCCGGCGCGGCAAAGCGCGTCCTGCATGGCCAGGGCGTTGATCGCCGTGCCGAGCATGCCCATGTGGTCGGCCGTCACGTCGTCCATGTCCGGGGCCGCGGCCCGCCCGCGCCAGATGTTGCCGCCGCCCAGCACCAGCGCCACCTCCGTGCCGCCGCGCGAGAGCCGGCCGATCGCGGCCGCCACCCGGTTGATCTTGGTAAAATCAAAGAGGATGCCGTTTTCTCCCAGCGCCTCGCCCGACATCTTGATCAAAACCCGCTTGTACATCGTGCCGCCCCTTTCCTTTGCAAAAACCTCTTCGCTCCGTATGCCAAAACGCGGTCCCGCCCCACGCCAAACGCCGGTTTCGCAACCCATCGCCGCAGGATCGATAAAAAAGGAACGCCGCAAGGCGTTCCTTTTTTGTTGCTCTGCATCAAAGGCCCGCCTTGCGCGTCTGCTCGGCGATTTCCTCGGCGAAGTTGTCCTTTCGCTTCTCGATGCCCTCGCCGCGCTCGAAGCGGACGAAACGGCGGATGGAGATCTTCTCGCCGATGGACACGGTCGCGTCGGAGATCAAATCCTTGATGGACTTGTCCGGATCCTTGACGAACGGCTGCTCCATCAGGCAGACCTCTTTGTAGTACTTCTCGATGCGGCCCTCGACCATGCGGTCCACGATCTTTTCGGGCTTGCCCTCGTTGAGCGCCTGGACGCGGAGGATTTCCTTCTCTTTGTCCAGGTTCTCGGTGGGCACATCCTCGCGGGCGAGAAACTCGGGCTTGGCCGCGGCGATGTGCATGGCGATGTCGTGCACCAGCGTGCGGAAGCGGTCGGTGTTGGCGACGAAGTCGGTCTCGCAGTTGACCTCGACCAGCACGCCGATCTTTCCGCCCATGTGGATGTACGAATCCACGATGCCCTCGGCGGCGACGCGGCCAGCCTTCTTGGCGGCGGCGGCAAGGCCCTTCTCGCGCAGGATCTCGATCGCCTTTTCGACGTCCCCGTTCGCCTCGACCAATGCGCCCTTGCAGTTCATCATGCCCGCGCCGGTGCGCTCGCGGAGCTCCTTGACCATCTCTGTTGTAATGGCTGCCATGAATATTCCTCCTGTCCTAGCGGTTTGGAACATGCCGTTCCCAATCCATCATCCGGCGCCGGCGCATCCCAAGGGATCTTGACATAGGCGCCAGGGGCTTACGGTGATAAACCCGGGGGACCGGGGCGCCGCCGCCCCAAAGGAGCGGCGGGCACGCGACGGCTTTTTTCCCTCGTTTTTCAAAATCTCCCGGGCTTCAAGCGAGGGCTTACGCCCCCGCGATGATTTCCTCTTCCTCGGCGACGTCTTCGTTTTGAACGCCCTGCTTGCCTTCAAGCACCGCGTCGGCCATCTTGCCGGCGATCAGCTTGACGGCGCGGATGGCGTCGTCGTTGCCGGGGATCACGTAGTCGATCTCGTCGGGGTCGCAGTTGGTGTCCACGATGCCCACGATCGGGATGCCCAGGATCCTGGCCTCGGCCACGGCGATGTGTTCCTTGCGCGGGTCCACGACGAACAGCGCGCCCGGCAACTTCTTCATTTCGCGGATGCCGCCCAGGTTTGCCTGAAGCTTTTCGCGCTCGTGCACCAGCTTGATGACTTCCTTCTTGGGAAGCACGTCGAACTGGCCGCTCTGCTCCATCGCGTCGATGCGGTTCAGGCGGTCCACGCGGGTGCGGATGGTGCGGAAGTTGGTGAGCATGCCGCCCAGCCAGCGCTGGTTGCCGTAGAACATGTTGCAGCGCTTGGCTTCCTGTTCGATGGATTCCTGCGCCTGCTTCTTCGTGCCCACAAACAGGAGCGACTTGCCCTCCATCGCGATGTCGCGGATGAACATGTACGCGTCGTCGATCTTCCGTACGGTCTTTTGCAGATCGATGATATAGATGCCGTTACGCTCTGTGAAGATGTACGGCGCCATCTTGGGGTTCCAGCGGCGCGTCTGATGGCCG
Source organism: uncultured Oscillospiraceae bacterium (assembly GCA_964620835.1). Lineage (GTDB taxonomy): Bacteria > Bacillota > Clostridia > Christensenellales > Aristaeellaceae > Avichristensenella. The sequence continues at coordinate 235 of CAZUIA010000177.1, read as the reverse complement.
AAGTGTACGCCCGCCTCCAGCAGTTGCTTCATGGAAATGACTGCCATGGGTTTCCCTCCTTGTTTTTCCACCTTTCGCCTCATCCCGGCGCGGCACCGCGCTTGGCGCGGCACGCCCGAACCGGTCCGCAAAAGTGCGTTTTGCCGGAGTATTATAGCATAGGCACGCCGGACGCGCAACAGCAAAAACGGGAAACCCCTTTAAACCGTTGACAAACTGCGGTTTGTCAACGGGG